>NZ_JBQSVH010000003.1:0-210982 GCF_052376135.1 Psychrobacter sp. AOP7-C1-14
CACTTTAGAATACGAGACGTTGTGTTATCTGATAACTGTCTTTTAAAGTATGCAGTTAATGTGCTTTATAATATGCAACTAGTACGTTGACACGTGTTCTGAGTCTTCGGTGCCATCTAGCATATCTGTGTCTTCTGCTGTTGCAACTGCCACATCGTCGTTATTAGTAACGTCGATACCCTCATCATCGGCACTAGCCACAGCCACATCATCAGATTCACTCGCTGACGCAGTTTCTTCTACAGAAGTTTGCGCATCCACTGTAGTATCTGTTTCAGTCTCCATTGGCGTTTCGTCTTGTTTACCGCATGCACTTAGTGCCAGTGCGCTTGCTACCAAACCAACTGTCATCCAACTCTTAATTGTCTTGTTTGTAGTAGCCATGTTCACTCTCCATCATTCATTATAATAAGATTAAGTACTAGCTATAAATAGCCTTGCTGCTTTAGTACTTACTATACTGAGGATATGCTGTAGCTACCTTAGTATTTACATCGCAATTCTGTTAAAAACACGTAAAGATATAGTGTAGTACTGATAACGCGCCTACTTTAAAAAATCTATTTAACATGAATAATATGCTTTCAATAGGTACGTATAAGATTGTTGCAACGCGGCTTCTATTCACAAAATCAACTTTACTATCGGCCTCATCTGCTCTATGTTAAATAGCATAATGACCTATCACTATCTAAGTAGGCATTCAAAACTTCTTTTTGCGACATTTTTCGCCTGTTTAGGGACTCTTACCTATATAAACTGAGCGCCTTTATTTAAGAAAACCTGTATTACATAAGGAAAATAATTTATGAGTCAATCAAATACCACGGATATTACGACCTATATGCAGTCTGTCGGTAAGCAAGCAAGAGCTGCTTCTCGCGCACTCGCTGCTGCCAACACTGGTGATAAGAACTCAGCACTCATGGCAATTCATGATGAGCTGGTCAATGCCAAACAAGACATTTTGGCTGCCAATAAAATCGATATGGACAATGGTCAAAAAAATAATCTTGATAGCGCACTCCTCGATCGCTTGGAATTAAACGAAGCGCGATTCAACGGTATGCTTCAAGGTCTTAAAGACGTCGCTGGACTTCCTGATCCTATTGGTGAAGTCACTGACATGACCTATCGCCCATCTGGTATTCATTTGGGCAAAATGCGTGTACCACTGGGTGTGGTCGGTATGATTTATGAGTCACGTCCTAACGTAACGTTAGAAGCCGCATCGTTGGCGCTCAAATCAGGCAACGCGATTGTCTTGCGCGGTGGTTCTGAAGCATTTGAATCTAATCAAGCGATTGCCAAATGCATTATCAAAGGACTTAGTCATACTGACCTATCGGAACATAGCGTACAGGTGCTACAGACGACCGATCGTGCGGCCGTTGGCGAGCTAATTACCATGACTGAATATGTCGATGTTATCGTGCCACGTGGTGGTAAAGGTCTGATTGCACGTATTAGTAACGATGCTAAAGTACCTGTGATTAAGCATTTAGATGGTAACTGCCACACCTTTATCGATAGTGATGCAGATGCTGAGACTGCTATCAAAGTTAGTGTCAACGCCAAAACGCATCGCTACGGTACTTGTAATACGATGGAGACACTCCTAGTTGATGAAGCAGTCGCTAATGAGCTATTGCCTAAAATTGCAGAAGCTATTGTGGAAGCAGATGATGCCATGCAACTACGCCTCGATGACCAGTCACAAGCCATTTTAAATGAAAACGCCAAACTTGAAGGTCATCTATCAACTGCTACTACGGAGGACTGGGATACTGAGTATTTAGCCCCTATCCTAGCGGTAAAAGTAGTCTCAGGTATTGATGAAGCAATTGAGCATATCAATACGCACGGTAGTCATCATACCGATGTTATCATTACAGATAACTATACCAAGTCTCAACGATTCATCCGTGAAGTGGATTCGGCCAGTGTGATGATTAACGCTTCTAGCCGCTTCGCTGATGGTTTTGAATACGGACTCGGCGCTGAGATTGGTATCTCAACGGATAAGATCCATGCTCGTGGCCCTGTTGGTCTCGAAGGTCTGACTTCACAAAAATGGATTGTTTATGGTCATGGCGAAACTCGTGCGTAATTACGCCAGTATCGACTATCTGTAAAGGTAATCAGAAACGTCAGCAATTATGCTGGCGTTTCTTCGTTTAAATCATACGTATTTGAGTTATAGACGTTTACACTATAGGGAGCGTTACAAACATGCAAAGTGGCAAGATTAAGCACTGGAATGAAGATAAAGGCTATGGATTTATCGATGTAGATAATCAAAATGAAGATGTATTCTTTCATATTAGCAAAGCACGATTAGCAAAGCCTATAACGGTTGGACAAGGCGTCTACTTCAACAGTACCCGTAATGACAAAAATCAATTGAGAGCCACTGAGGTAACCTCATCTTCGCTGAGCCTTGATCAAGACACTGCATCAAATGCTCCAAACTATACACCTACTCACACTAGCAAAAATAGCCATCGCAGCATTCACAACTCAAACCGCAGCAGTCAAAATAGCAATCGAAACAAGAAAAGCCCGCTATCTACCTTATTTAGCCTCATTGCTATTATCGCAGTCGCGTTTTATTTCTTTGATGATATAAAGTCGACTGCTTTTTCGGATGGCGCAACGCCCACCGCTATATCTCAAACTTCATCAGGCAGCTCAAACCAAGCGCCAGCCTCTTCCGTCACGGGTGATGCACAAATAGATAAGACCATAATGCTGATCCAGCAAGGTGGACCCTTCCCTTATCCAAACAAAGACGGCACGACTTTTTATAATCGTGAAGGCCGATTGCCTACTCAGTCTCAAGGCTACTATCGTGAATATACCGTACCCACCCCTGGCGTATCACATCGCGGTGCACGGCGTATCGTCACTGGTGGCTATCCACCTACCGTTTATTACCTAACTGTTGACCACTATGACAGCTTCAAAAAACTGGACGTAAAATAATATGAGCCAAGCCATACATTATATTAAGCAAGACCACATTAACCAAAACGGTACAGCACTTCATGCCAGCATTCCAACTGAGGCTGTTACCATACGCGTGGGTGATTCACTTGATAAAACTGCCTTACTATCCAGTCTGGCTACAGCCTGTGATTTCCCCAGTTATTTTTCACATAACTGGGACAGTGCATGGGACTGTTTGACTGATAGTGATGTCCGTCATTTGATACTAGATCTGACAGTTATAAAAAAAATAAACACTGAGGATTTTAATGTCTTTAAAGACATCATTGAAGAGGCTTATCAGACGTTTAGCAAGCCGCAGCTATGGATTATTGTGCCGCTTGAATAGAAACTGTCTGCATAGGTATTGTCTACATAGCTACTTGTCAGTGTACTGGCCGAGTGTTTGACACACCCACATACTCAATCATGAATACAACAACCTGAATTCGAGATAAAGCCACATTTATCCCGAATTCAGGTTACTTCATTTTATAGAAAGGATTAACCTATGGAGATTACCTTAAACGGTTATTACACTCTGATATTGGCCACCTTGGTGCTCTTGCTTGGGCGCTTTTTGGTAAGAAGAGTCAAGTTTTTAGAAGACTTTAATATTCCAGAACCTGTTGCTGGTGGTTTGGTCGCGGCAATTGTTGTCTATGCTCTCAATATGGTTTGGGGATATAGCTTTAATTTCCATCAAGGTTTACAGACAGCTACCATGCTGATGTTCTTTGCTTCTATTGGGCTAAGTGCTGATTTTAGTCGATTGAAAGCAGGTGGTACGCCTTTATTGATTTTCACTATCGTCGTTTCCTTGTTTATTGTCTTACAGGACATCGTTGGTGTCGCTATGGCAAGCGCGTTAGGTCTAGACCCACTGCTCGGTTTGGTTACAGGTTCTATCGCTTTAACAGGTGGTCATGGTACGGCAGGCGCTTGGGGTATTACATTAGAACAAGACTATGGTGTGGTCGGTGCAACGACACTTGGTATTGCGGTTGCTACTTATGGTTTGGTCGCGGGTGGTATCGTTGGTGGTCCTGTTGCCCGTCGCTTGATCAATCGACTTGGCCTAAAACCAACGCCAGCCAATCCTGATCCTAGTGATATCGAAAAAGTTGCTGGTGCGCAGTCGTTGTATAGTACCAAGCATGATGAAGAGTCTGCTAATAGCAATAAAGATATCTTTGAAAGACCTGATAGCATGCGCTTTATTACTGCTTCTTCCACCATCGAGACTTTGGCGCTATTTGCAGCGGCCTTGGCGTTTGCCGATGTGATGACCATGGTGGCTGAAGGTACATGGTTTGAGCTTCCTACGTTCGTATGGGCACTAGCAGGCGGTGTCATCATTCGCAATGTGCTAACGATGGTTTTCAATTTTGATATGTTTGACCGTTCGATTGATGTATTTGGTAATGCTTCTTTGAGTCTGTTCTTAGCAATGGCACTGCTGTCTTTAAAACTATGGCAGCTCACTGATTTAGCAGGCCCTGTACTAATCATATTGGTTGTACAGACCATTATTATGATTATCTACGTCTATCTGATTACCTTTAAAATTATGGGTAAAGATTATGACGCGGCTGTATTATCGGCAGGTCATTGTGGTTTTGGTATGGGTGCGACACCGACAGCGATTGCTAATATGCAAGCGGTCACCGATCGCTATCTGCCTTCGCCTAAAGCGTTCCTAATCGTACCAATGGTAGGTGCATTCTTTGTGGATATCGTTAATGCCACGATACTGCAGATATTTACCAAGTTGCCATTTATGTAATATGCAGGTTATGTAACGCCAGAAGCTATTTAGTTGAACTTAAAAACTCAAAACCTCAACTTATATGGTTGGGGTTTTATTTTGCGTGCAGTTTTATCCAACGCGCACAGCACGTAAACGCTACCTGCCTGTTACGCAAACTATAATGTCTTAAGAACCGCGAACCGTTATCAATAGGTGTAGCTAAAAAAGGAACGTACTATGTTGATATTTGCAGTTATTATCGTGGTATCAGGTGCACTTATTGTAGGTGCTCTTTGGGGCTTATACGGACACTTGCCTAGCTGGATAGAAGGCAACTTGCTTGCTATTGCAGGTGGTGCGCTAATGATATCTGTGGTGATTGAGTTGGTACAACCTGCTGTGACAGAAAGCGGCGTTTTGATAACAGCAGCCTTTACGCTGATGGGTGCGCTGGTGTTTGCTGGTACTGATTATCTGATTGATGAAAAACTGAACTCGAAAGGCGGTGCTGGGCTGTTAGCGGCTATCACCCTAGATGGTGTACCCGAAAACCTAGCGCTGGGAGTGTCTTTGCTAAGCGGTAATGTGATGCAAGTTGCTGCATTGGCTGGTTCTATTTTATTGTCTAATCTACCAGAGGCAGCGGGCGGCGCCAAAGAAATGCGTAAAAACGGCAACAGTCATAAGCAGATACTAATGCTTTGGGTTGGGGCGGCAGTCTTATTGTCGCTTGCAGCTATTCTAGGTAAAGTACTGCTCAAAGACGTTGATGAAGGTGTGATCAGTGCCATCGACTGTTTTGCAGCTGGCGCTGTGATTGCGTCACTTGCGACTGAAGTATTTCCGACGGCTTTTAAACGAGGCAATCATTGGGCGGGTATCAGTGCAACCATTGGCCTGATATTGGCATTGGCATTAAGCCAGCTTAGTGGCTGATATTCTATTATCAGCTTGATGGCTTACTTATAAACCCCTATAACAAAACCGCCTAGCAAAAGCTAAGCGGTTTTTTTGATTATCAAATTATAATAGAGTGTTCCACCAAACCCATTATTTATACTTCTTAATTTCGCCACTCTTCACACGAGCAACGAAAGATTGAACTTCTTTTTTCACAACTGGCATTAAGAAGTACAAACCGATGATGTTAAAGATAGCCATAGCAAATAAAGCTGCATCTGAGAAGTCGATAACAAAGCTAAACTGTACGATGGTACCGATAATGACGAAGACTAAAAAGATAAGTTTGTATATTATCTCGCCAGCTTTACCTTCACCAAAGAGGTAAGTCCAAGCTTTTAGGCCATAATATGACCATGAGATCATCGTTGAGAAGGCGAACATTATTACAGCGATAGCTAAGAAGTACTGAAAAATTGGCGCTGTTTGCATAAAGGCGGCACGGGTTAGATCCACACCAGTAATAGCTTGCGTTTGCAAGTTTGCGGCAGTGTTCACCCCTGAGATAGTAATAACAAGCGCTGTCATAGTACAGATAATAACCGTATCAATGAAAGGCTCTAACAGCGCTACCAAACCTTCAGTAGCAGGCTCTTTCGTTTTTACCGCTGAGTGAGCAATAGCAGCTGAACCAACACCCGCCTCGTTAGAGAAAGTTGCACGTTTCAAACCTTGGATTAATGCACCAATAAAACCACCAGCCACGCCAGCACCCGTGAAGGCACCCGTAAAAATCTCACCAAAGGCGGCGCCGATATGATTAAAGTTTGCAACCAGTACGATGACACTCATTGTGATATACAATAAAGCCATAAAGGGAACGACTTTTTCGGTAACGGTTGCAATACGAGGCATACCACCGATGATAACCATACCAACTAAAAATGCTAAACCGATACCAAAGAATATACTGTAATCCGTTGGAATGCTAAAAGTAGAGCTCATGACTGCAAAGGCTTGGTTACCCTGAAACATGTTACCAGCACCAAAAGTCGCCAATATAGTCATGAGTGCAAAACCAACGGCTAACACCTTACCAAACCCGCCCATACCGCGTTCAGCCATACCGCGGCTTAAGTAATACATAGGTCCACCCGATACAGCACCAGAGGGCAATATCGTACGATATTTGACACCTAACGTACACTCTACAAACTTGGATGCCATGCCGAACAGGCCAACCATAATCATCCAAAAGGTAGCACCAGGTCCACCAATGGCGAGTGCCGCACCCACACCTGCAATATTACCAAGACCAACGGTACCTGATAGCGCAGTCGCTAAAGCTTGGAAATGACTAACTTCACCTTCTTCTTTAGTAGCAGGGTTTGGATCAGTATATTTACCTCTGACAATATCTAGAGATAGTCCTATGAGACGAAACTGAATGAAGCCAAAGTAGAAAGTAAATATGAGTGCTGCAACTAATAACCAACCTACAATGAGCGGAAAGCTGACATCACCAAGAGGTACTGAGAAGAAAATAAGATCGACGAACCAGCCAAATATATTGGCCATAAAGGCATCAAGGCCAGCACCAAATGCGGCTAAACCTGATTGTTCTGCTGCTTGCGCAAAAGTAGTACTGAGCAATAGCATCGTTGTAACTAAATATTGTCTTTTCATGTAAATTCCTTTATTGAAAATAATATTCATATAATCATTTACAGCGATACTGATACAAAGTGTAATTATTTATTACACTTTGTATCAGTATTATTACTAAATTCTCAATATCGACTATATACTAATACTTTTACATAAACAAAAATATTTTTATATTTTTCTAAAAGAATATCAACTTAGTGCTCTGAATTTGATAACCAAAATGAGTCAGGCTCACTATATATATCAAAAATTTTGGTCGTTTTTCCTAGTGTAAACAATAGACTTAAATATAGTTAAAAGTGCTAAATGACAATACCAACACAGGTTTGCGCTTACTGATCTAATATTTAGAAAGAGTAACAACAAAAAAAACCGCCTAGCAGAAGCTAGGCGGTTTTTTGTTATACAACGTTTAATCAACGCCGTCTAAACCAGTACAAAATTAAACTTACTGGTTTTTTTCGTAAACTGGTAACTCTTTGCAGATTGCTTCTACTTTGCCACGTACTTCAGTAGCAACCGCTTCATCACCGCGGCTATCGAGCACGTCACAAATCCAACCTGCCAAGTCGCCCGCTTGTGCTTCATTGAAGCCGCGAGTAGTAATCGCTGGCGTACCAATACGGATACCAGACGTTACGAACGGTGATTTTGGATCGTTTGGTACAGCATTCTTGTTCACAGTGATGTGAGCTTCGCCAAGCCATTTGTCCGCTTCTTTACCAGTCATTTCTTGCTTAACGAGACTAATCAGCATTAGATGGTTTTCAGTACCGCCAGAGATAACTTCATAGCCGCGCTCTTGAACCACTTTTGCCATCGCTTGTGCGTTTTTCACTACTTGCTGCTGATAAGTAGAAAAGCTGTCTTCTAACGCTTCTTTGAAACAAACCGCTTTAGCAGCGATAACATGCATTAATGGGCCGCCTTGGTTGCCCGGGAACACAGCAGAGTTTAGTTTCTTAGCAAGTACTTCATCACGAGACAAAATCATACCTGAGCGTGGACCACGTAGAGTTTTATGCGTCGTCGTTGTAACCACATCAGCAAATGGTACTGGGTTTGGATACACACCGCCCGCAACTAGACCAGCAACGTGAGCCATATCGACCAATAAATACGCACCTACTTCGTCAGCGATATCGCGGAAACGCTGCCAATCGACTACTTGTGAGTATGCCGAAAAACCAGCAATAATCATTTTTGGCTTGTGCTCACGTGCTAGAGCATCTACTTGGTCATAATCAATAAGACCAGTACCATCTACCAAGCCATACTGAACCGCATTGTAGTTCAAACCCGAGAAGTTGATGTGCGCGCCATGCGTCAAGTGACCACCAGCGTCTAGGCTCATGCCTAGTACGGTGTCATTTGCTTCTAGCAATGCTAGAAATACCGCTGAGTTTGCTTGGCTACCAGAATGTGGCTGAACGTTCACATATTCTGCACCGAACAACTCTTTAGCACGGTCAATCGCCAATTGCTCAACCACATCCACATGCTCACAACCACCGTAGTAACGCTTGCCAGGATAGCCTTCTGCGTATTTGTTGGTAAGGTCAGTACCTTGAGCTTCCATTACTGCCTGTGAGCAGTAGTTTTCAGAGGCGATAAGCTCGATGTGGTTTTCTTGACGAACGCTTTCAGCGGCCATCGCTTCAGCAAGTACTGGATCAAAATCTTTGATAGAAATATCTTTAAACATAGTGATGTCCTAAGTAGTGACTGTCATTAAAAAACGTCATTGAAAAGAAGCTTATAGCCTGCCCACAATAAAACAACTACTGCGTCAACGTCGCTCGAAGTATGCTTGATACCTCTGCACGCTGTTTTTCTGTAATCTGTTTTATGGTATGACCATTATTGTGAATGGAGTCTATTAGCAAAGATTAAAATAAGAATAAATACAGACGAGTGACCTGTTATCAACTTTACTGATTCGTCAATAAAACCGATGTACATTTACGTCGATATCATCACGAAAGCTCAAGTGTAACATGAAAATTTGTACTGCGAACGCAAAAAAACCTCACCTTAAGATGAGGGAATTAAATGACCATATAACATAGATAAATAGCCAATAAAATAAAGTATTTACCTGCTTAAAATTTTCGCTAATTTCCCTTTCTGTGCTGATTTAGGCATAAAATATTTTTACAGGCCGCTAGATAAAAAGGTAGGTAAGAACGTTTCGCTAATCATGAGCGTGCGACCATACCAATCATAACGCGTTTGCCGTTGCCAACCGTCACTCATATGACTGATAAAACGCTCATTTGGCAAAGTACGTTTACGCTTAAATAACACGTAGCCGATAGGCGTATTTTTCAAATGTTGCAGACGGCGTGATTGACCTTTTAAGCTATTCAAAGGAAAGATACTCTGTGCTTGCACCCACGGCGCTTCATCATTGCCATACAACTGAACTTCACGTACCCATGCTAGCAGTGGACGATTGAGCATCATACCTTGTACGCCCAGCTGCCTTTTCTGTCTTAAATTTAACGAACGATAGCCTTCAAAGCTGCGTTTTACACGCAGCGGTTGCCCTGCCTTCTCTTCTAATATAGCAGTGAGAGAGCCTTCGGCATTTAGCCAAGGTATAAGTTCAGTAGGAGGTAGATCGCTAATGGAGCTGAAAGAGTTGCTGGTCATAGTTTATGGCGAGTATTCTTTAATGATTGTTTGATAGTTAGAAGATGTTTGCAAATAGAAGCAAAGTTAATAAAAGCTGATTACCGTTATGAGTCCTTGCCATCAAATTCAGGCATGTTGTCTGCATTAAAAGGTAAAGCTTCGAATGCCTGCTGACGATACTGCGCCATATGCATCCGGTCTCTGGTACAAAAATCACCAATCGCTGGTACAAAACGCGGATCATAGATACGGTGGATAGAGTGTGTCGTCGTTGGAATGAAACCACGTACCAGTTTATGCTCACCTTGCGTACCTGGGTCGAAAGACATTAATCCTTGCTCAATAGCGAACTCAATACCTTGGTAATAGCACAGCTCAAAATGCAAGCTGTCATACTCGCCTAGCGCACCCCAATAACGACCATACAAGGTGGTATTATTATCAACATCAATACTATCGCTATCAGGTTTATCATATAAGAACAAACTACTCGCGATAATCTCACCACTGGCATCGAGTGCTTGCGCAAGCATTATATGCTCAGGCATGCTCGCTGCCAATGCCATAAAAAAGTCTACAGTCAAATAAGGTTGTTGTCCGCGTACTGCATAGGTCATCACATAACAATGATAAAAAGCCTTCCAGTCAGCATCACTAATAGCATCACCGCATTTTCGCTGACAGCTAATACCTTGCTCGGCAACTTTACGGCGCTCAGCCCGAATGGTTTTTCGCTTTTTGGCTCTTAAGGTCATTAAGAACGCATCAAAATCTGCAAATGGCTTGCTGTCATTAAGTAAGTCTTTATTTTGCCATAAGAACTGGCAGCCTTGTCGTTCAAATATCGGTAGCTCAATAGCAGCTGACTCTACGCCGCTTTCTTGAGCAGCTATCGCAAGCTCCACATCAATTTCAGTTGACATAGATGTAGTGGCAATAGAAGCTAAACCAGGTGTCACAAACAGTCCATGCCAACTTGAAGCACCTACTTGTTGAGCGATATCATCGATACCTGCCATGGCAATTTTTAGGATGTCTTCGCTTAAAGTTTCACCTTTTGCCAGCCAAATTCGCTGACCAGTAATCGGTGTGTATGGTGAACTAGTGACCAATCGCGGATAATAATCAACACCGTAGCGCGCATAAGCTTCAGCCCATGCATGGTCAAATACAAATTCGCCGCGATGATGACCCTTTATAAATACTGGCATGACAGCCACAGGTTGCAATGTATCTTCTGCCGCGCTAGCTACTAGCGTATCGGTGCTATCAGTAGTGTCGTCGACACGATGTACCAAAATAAATATTGGTAGCCACCCTGCTTGCTCACCAATTGCCCCTGTATCAGTCAGTGCTTGCCAAAAAGCGAATGACATAAAAGGAGTATCTGGCGTCTGCCACTCTGTTTGGCTCTGCCAGCTGGTGTCATTAATCAGCGCATACTCTAAACTCATATTCACCGCCACTATTATAATCGCTATATATTTATCGATAACCAATTTATTGATGACCTAGACTAGCAAATTTTTACGACATTGCTGTCACAATTTGCAAAAACTTATCTGCACCCAACAAAAAACCACCAACGATAACGCAGGTGGTTTGTACGACTGCACTCATGAGCAGAAAAAACAATATAAAACGTCATGAAAAAACAGTAGTTGTATGGAAAAGATGATATCGAAGCCGATGACTGATAGAATAAGGTCGTTATTAGCTTAGTATAATTCGAAACCGTAGGATACGAGCTAAAACAGTATACTTAGTTCATGGTATACGATTGACATCCTATCAGATTTATAGTGGATTGGTTATAATGTAGCGTCAATGACTCACTTTTAGGCAATTTTGCACTGACTGTTAACCTGTTGCCTTGAAATGCTTTATTCATGAATATTATTAAAAGAAAATATCTTATCTGTCTTAAAAATTTCTAAGAAGCTACATATGAAGTACTTGTTCTAACCATATCATTGATTATTGCATAGTATCATTGACGCATATTCAGCACTATATTTGAGCTTTATTATTAACTACAGCCTAAAGGAAGATCTCACTAAAATGTCAAAAATTATTTATACAAAAACTGATGAAGCCCCAGCGCTGGCGACTCTGTCGTTCTTACCTATCGTCGAAGCGTTCACTAAAACGGCAGGCGTTGAAGTTGAAACCAGCGACATTTCTGTTGCAGCGCGTATATTGGCCGAATTCCCTGAATACTTGACCGAAGAGCAACGTGTTCCTGACAACTTAGCTGAGCTAGGTCGTTTAACTCAAGATCCAAATACCAACATCATTAAACTGCCAAACATCAGTGCTTCTGTACAGCAGCTAAAAGCTGCTATCAAAGAATTACAAGGTAAAGGCTACGCAATTCCTGACTTCCCAGAAGATCCGCAAACTGATGAAGAAAAAGAGCTACGCAAGCGCTATGGCAAAAGCTTAGGCAGTTCAGTGAACCCAGTACTTCGTGAAGGTAACTCAGATCGCCGTGCTCCTAAAGCCGTCAAAAACTATGCACGTAAGCATCCACACTCTATGGGTGAATGGAAGCAATGGTCAAGCACGCACGTATCACACATGCATGGTGGCGACTTCTACGATGGCGAGCAATCTATGACGTTAGACAAAGCTCGTACTGTACGTATGGAGTTGTTGCTTGATGATGGTACTCAAAAAGTATTAAAGCCTAAACTTGCTTTGCTTGATAAAGAAGTCATCGATCTGATGGTCATGAGCAAAAAAGAACTGCTAGCGTTTTATGAGCGTGAAATGGAAGATTGCCGCGAAGCCGGTATTTTGTTCTCACTACACGTAAAAGCGACCATGATGAAAGTCTCGCATCCTATCGTGTTTGGTCATGCAGTTAGAATCTACTACAAAGAAGCCTTTGAAAAACATGGCGATTTCTTTGATGAGCTAGGTATCAATGTCAATAACGGTATGGCGGATCTATACGACAAGATTTCAACGCTACCAGCTTCAAAACGTGAAGAAATTGAGCGTGACCTACATGCATGCCAAGAGCATCGCCCACGTCTGGCTATGGTTGACTCTTCGAAAGGTATCACCAACTTCCATTCACCAAGCGACGTAATCGTTGATGCTTCTATGCCAGCAATGATTCGTTCTGGTGGTAAAATGTGGGGCGCTGATGGCAAAATGTATGACTGTAAAGCAGTAATGCCAGAGTCTACCTTTGCTCGTATTTACCAAGAAATGATCAACTTCTGCAAATGGCATGGTAACTTCGATCCAAAAACAATGGGAACTGTTCCTAACGTTGGCCTAATGGCTCAAAAAGCGGAAGAATATGGCTCACATGACAAAACGTTTGAGTCTAGTGATGCTGGTATTGCACGTATTGTCGATATAGATACTGACGAAGTATTACTTGAGAAACGTGTCGAGAAAGGTGACATCTGGCGCATGTGTCAGACCAAAGACGATCCTATCCAAGACTGGGTAAAACTTGCCGTACGCCGTGCTCGTGAATCAGATACGCCTGTTATCTTCTGGTTAGACCCATATCGTCCACATGAAAATGAGCTGATCAAAAAAGTTAAAATGTATCTGAAAGACCATGACACTGAAGGCTTGCACATTGAAATCATGTCTCAGGTTCGTGCGATGCGTTATACTCTAGAGCGTGTTGCTCGTGGTCTAGATACTATCTCTGCCACAGGTAACATCCTACGCGATTACCTAACTGACTTGTTCCCTATCCTAGAGCTAGGCACCAGTGCCAAGATGCTATCAGTTGTACCATTAATGAAAGGTGGCGGTTTGTTTGAAACTGGCGCTGGTGGTTCTGCACCGAAGCACGTTGAGCAGCTTACAGAAGAGAACCATCTACGTTGGGATTCACTCGGTGAGTTCTTGGCCTTGACGGTATCTTTGGAACATTTAGCAAACAACGACAACAATGCTAAAGCTCAAATCTTGGCAGACACGCTAGATACAGCAACAGAAAAACTGCTGTTAAACGACAAATCACCATCACGTAAGACGGGTGAATTGGACAACCGTGGTAGCCACTTCTATCTATCAATGTACTGGGCAGAAGAGCTTGCTGCGCAAGACCAAGATAGCGAGCTAAAAGCGCAATTTACACCATTCGCGCAAAAGCTAAAAGAAAACGAAGAAGCTATTGTTAAAGAACTTAACCAAGCTCAAGGCAAGCCAGTAGATATTAAAGGCTACTACTACGCTGATGAGGAATTGGCTAAGAAAGCAATGCGTCCAAGCGCTTTGTTCAACGAGACACTAGCATCACTATAGTTTTAAGTGATGGCTCTTAAACCATTAAGCAAAATCGCTTTTGGTTTTTATAGCTAGAAGCGATTATGCGAGTTTAAATCTAAGTAAAAAACACCTCAACCGTCTTAGAACGTTGAGGTGTTTTTTATGTAATGTCTAAAAGCTTTATAAAGAGTGAAATGAAAAAGCCACCTATGTGAGTAGATGGCTTTTAATACATAATAACTGGTACAGAGTAATAAAATAAAATGCTTAGAGCTTAAGTAGTCTTAGGCTTCCATATGCTTAATAATCGCCTTACCAAATTCCGAAGTACTTAGTAAAATAGCATCTGGCATCAAGCGCTCAAAATCATATGTGACTGTCTTATTAGCAATCGCGCCTTGGATACCACTGATGACTAAATCAGCTGCTTCCGTCCAGCCCATATCACGAAGCATCATCTCAGCAGACAATATCAATGAGCCTGGGTTTACTTTATTTTGACCCGCATATTTAGGCGCAGTGCCGTGTGTCGCTTCATAAACAGCGATTGCACCACCCTTGTTTGCACCTGGCGCAATACCAATACCGCCTACTTCAGCCGCTAATGCATCAGAGATATAGTCACCGTTTAGATTGAGCGTCGCCACTACAGAATAGTCTGCAGGACGCATCAAAATCTGCTGCAAAAATGCATCAGCGATGACATCTTTAATAATAATATAATTACCTGTTTTTGGATTTTTCATGGTCATCCATGGACCGCCATCTAATGGCTCTGCACCAAAACGCTCTGCTGCCAGCTCATAGCCCCAGTCTTTAAACGCGCCTTCTGTAAACTTCATGATATTACCTTTGTGCACTAGGGTCACATTTGGTAGATCATTATCGATGGCATGCTGAATCGCTTTACGTACTAGGCGTTGCGAGCCTTCTTTTGAGACAGGCTTGATACCGATACCGCATTCTTCAGGGAAGCGGATGCTGGTCACACCCATCTCCTCTCTTAAGAAATTGATAACTTTTTTGGCATCATCGCTGCCCGCTTTCCACTCGATACCCGTGTAGATGTCTTCTGTGTTTTCACGGAAGATAACCATATTCGTCAGCTCTGGATGCTGTACTGGACTTGGCACGCCTTCAAACCAGCGTACGGGGCGTTGACATACGTATAGGTCAAGGTTTTGACGTACCGCGACATTTAATGAACTAAAGCCACCACCTACTGGTGTGGTCAATGGACCCTTGATACTAATGACGTAGTCTTTTAGAATCTCTAGCGTCTCGCTTGGCAAATAATCGCCGTCATACACTTTTGCTGCTTTTTCACCAAGATAAGTCTCCATCCAAATGATAGACTTCTTGCCGTGATATGCTTTATCAATTGCAGCATTGACTACTTTTATCATGACAGGTGTAATATCTACACCGATTCCATCACCTTCCACAAACGGAATGATCGGATGGTTAGGAACATTTAATGTGAGATCTGCGTTTACGGTCACTTTTTCGCCGTCTCTTGGCACGATAACCTTATCATATGACATAGATGATACTCCTTGGTTGTATGTTGGACGTCGCAAGTGAACTTAACACTTTATTATGCTAACCGTTTTATTGTAGTTGTAACGCTCTAAGCGCTTACCAGACAAGCAAAGCTTTGATGAGTACGATACTTGCGACATTGATTTTAACAATATTGAAGATAGTTTTACGTTAAAAAATCAAAATAAAGACTCAATTAATGTTTGTCGCTTGCAGACAGTAGATTTTTTCCCATTAAAAACATAAATACCACTATCAGAATACGGATTTAGGATAACAGCAAATCTATACAAGCGCTGTCCTACTTTTGTAGCAGGTCATGTAGCATACAGCACATTAAATATATCGCCCGTAGTCTTGCTGCTTAATCCTAGCTCGGCATCACAAAACATACGCTACAATGATTCATTGTCCATTAAAAACTAGGAAACACCTTTTTATGTCTACTTCTAGTCTCATTTTATTCAACAAGCCTTACGGCGTACAAAGTCAGTTTAGAGATGATAGTAATAACGACCACACCACCCTATCGCAATACTTTACTGACAAGGCTTTGCGAGTCGCTGGTAGGCTAGATGCCACTTCAGAGGGATTACTGATTTTGACCGACGATGGTCGCGTTAATAAAGCAATTACTCATCCGCCAAAAGCAAATGCAGGGCGCAAACAAGGTAAAACTTATTTAGTGCAAGTAGAAGGAATCCCTACTGCTGAGCAACTCAGTAAGCTCAAACGTGGCGTGGTTTTAAAAGATGGTAAAACGCTACCTGCTGAGGTCAAACACGTCAGTGAAGAAGAACTACCGATGGTACTGTGGCAGCGCAATCCGCCAATACGTGAACGTAAAAGCGTGCCGGACTCATGGTTGATAATGACTATTTATGAAGGTAAAAACCGCCAAGTTAGACGTATGACCGCGCATGTCGGTCTACCTTGTCTGCGTTTGATACGTTGGTCGGTGGCAGGGTTTGAGCTAGATGGGTTAGCTGTTGGAGATTTTGTACGCGTTCATCTAAATAGTGATCACTGTCGTCAGCTAGGTATTTCTAGCTAGGTTCTAGTTTAAATGCTTTAGGGTTCAAATATTACCTAGTAGTTCGCGCTGCTTAACTGTGAATATCAAGCTCTAACAGTAATATATTACGACCTATTAAACATAGTGTCTCGAATGAGTAAGGTTTATCTGCTAACATTCAGCACGTAATTGATTATGTATAATAAGTATTATCCATTTATCGTTTGGTTTTTTCACAATAGGGATATGTCATGATTGCTTCTCATCGTTTTTTTTCGTTGGTCACTAGTATTTCTGCGGCGCTCGTATTGAGTGCCTGTCAACCAACGACAGAGAACAGCCAATCAACTCCTGAAGAAGAGACGTTACCACCAGTTACTGACATATCCCATGCCGAACATGATGATATGGTAGATGAGGCTGCGACCAATGATAGCGATGGCAGTGTCAATGATGAGCCTCAAATGAGCGACATGCTCAGAGACTATACGAGATCAATGACTAGAATGCATGATGAGATGATGATTGGTATGGGTTACAACGACCCTGATACTGCCTTTGCTAAAGGTATGCTAGGACATCATCGCGGCGCGGTAGAAATGGCAAAAATAGAGCTCAAGTATGGCACTGACGAAGCGATGCGCCAACTTGCTCAAGAGATTATCACGGCGCAGCAAACTGAAATCGATGTTTTAAACAAATGGCTAGCTAGTCATCCTGACACTGCCAAACCTAAGCCAAATACTATAGCGATGCAGCAAGCATATGCCAACAGCATGGAAAACATGCATGGCGAAATGACTTTGGGCGTATCTGATCCCGTACCTGATATGGCATTCGCACGCGGCATGCTACCGCATCATGTTGCTGCTGTTGATATGGCAAAAGTTCAGCTCGAATACGGAACAGATGAAGAAATGCGTCAGTTAGCGCAAGACGTTATTGATACCCAGCAAATTGAAATTGATATGATGAAAAACTGGATTGCTGCGCTTGAGGCCACAAATCACGACGAATATGATAGCTCTGTCACAAACGATATTGAAAATGATGTCACTGACGATGAAGACCCAGAGCACCAGGCTAAAGAGCAGTAAGCGTATAGATCGCCAACTATTGCCGCTCCAATCATTTAAATTATTCAAACACATAGACAATATTGTAGATTATTAAAAAACCCTCTTCTAAGCATTGTTGCTCGGAAGAGGGTTTTTATATGGCTTGGTATCTACCATATTATCAAAGCTACCGTTTCATGACATTAAGCCACGTCTCCCAACCTGCATTACCTTTTAACTGCTCATTATCATTCTCTAGGACCTTATCTCCTTTTGCTAAGCGTAGGCTTACTTTATGAGGAGATATTGCTCCAGTCATGCTAGTTTTTTCATCTTGTGGTTTGGCTTTAGTCGTCGTTTCAGGTTGAATCTGAACGCACATTAGCTCATCACGACGGAACAAATAGCACTCAACAGAGTGTACTTCATTGACCGAGGCAGTAAGCTGTTTCGTATCCGCTTTGATACCATCAATCGCAATAATAACGTCATGTGCTGAAATACCAGCTCTAGCCGCAACACTATCTCGCACCACACGGTTTACCTTGAGCCCAGCTGGCGTTTCATTACAGCGCATACCCCATGGTACATGCTTGTCAGCGGTTTCTTTCGTATTCTCCTGTATTTTGACGCCGTTTGCCATTAGTAACGCTTCAATTGGAAGCTCTTCTACCCCATTGACGTAACGACGTTCAAAATTTTCCCATTCTGCTAGCGGCATAAATTGCTCAATAACTGAGCCCATATCGGCACTACTGATGCCAATTCGCTTACTATCGTTCTGCTTAGCTTGAGTATAAAAAGCTTTGACTACATCAAACAAGCGATAACGACCGTCACTATTTTTAAGTAAGGTTAAATCCAAACATAAGGCTACCAACGCCCCTTTATTATAGTAGCTAATTCCCGCATTACCTGTATTTTCATCAGTACGATACAGCTTAATCCAAGCATCAAAACTTGACTCTGCCACACTTTGATTGCCACGCCCTGGAGTCTGATAGTAGCGATTAATTTGCTCGGCTAGTAGTCGTAGATAATTGGCTTTATCAATCACACCCGATGCTTGCAACATAAAATCATCGATATAAGATGTAAACCCTTCAAATACCCAAAGTAATGGTGTAAAGGCCTCACGGCGCAAATCAACATCAATCATAACATCAGGACGCACCGTCTTCACCCACCATGAATGAAAATACTCGTGACTACATAAGCCTAAAAATCGCTGATAATCTGTACTTGGTAATTTGGGCTCACTGGTACTTGGTAAGTCATTGCGCGGGGTAACAAGGCTAGTAGAATTGATATGCTCAAGCCCGCCATAGTCTTGACCACTAGCAAAGGTCATAAACGTATAATCATCAAATGGCGTATCGCCTAACCAATCTACGTAGGACTGACAAATTTGAGTAATATCCTGCTGCAATCGACCTAGATTGGCACTCTGCTTACCTGATAGATAAAAACTATGATGTATCGTCTGATGCTCACTATCATGAATAATAAAATCAAATTTTTCTTGTTCTGCGATTTCGAATGGATAGTCAATCAACTCGTGATAATTAACCGCCTGTAATCTGTAAACGTGCTGATTATCCACTTGCTTGCTGTCTCTATTCTGTTCATCAGACTGTAGATACGTAGCGTCCAAACCGCAAGCCAATAGTACTTTACTACTCTCTTTATCTACAAAAAAGGTATCAGGCACAATCAAGCTGACTTGAACAGGCGCTTGCTCTTGTCCTTCGACAGCTAGCGCAAGTGAGGTGAAATTACCATAAAGACGTTTCTGATCGACATAGGCCGTACGCACAGACAAATCATAGCAATAGACTTCGTACTCGACGATAACCGTCTGTCCTGCTTGTAAAACTGGTAGCTGCCAAGTGTTTTTGTCCGATTTTTGCGCACGATAAGTCTCTGACTGCTTATCACTATCTGTTGTTTGAGCCTCTACTATTTGATAATGTACCGCGGTGATGTTTCGAGCAAACTCGCGCATCAAATAACTGCCAGGTATCCACGCTGGTAACCAAAGCTGCGGAGCATCAGATATTGCTGTAAAGCTCAGTGATACGTCGACTAAATGCTCGTAGAAACGGGCAAAATTAAATTGATAGCTTATATTAGCCATCGTTTTAGCTTTAGCATCATCATAATTAGTTGAAACATTGCTCGCTAGTTGTTTATCAATGGTATTAGCAAATGCAGTCATCGTATCTCTCGTCCTTATTTTTATAATTATGCTAGAAGTCCTGCTCTAAAAAAGCAACTCTTAAACTAGGAATAGCCAATAGCTATGCATTAACTATAGAAAATAGCAGTTATTATTGTAAATTGTGGCATTAATTGGCATTTTTTATGTTTTTTGCCTTGAAAGTTATATATGCCATCTCAATTAAAGATGCTAACTGCTAAAGTTACTTTAATAAACTGATGATAATTGACTAATGACGTGGCCTTTTGGCTTATAGATTGGCTTTTTTAGGTTTATTGCAACCGTATTTAATTTTTTACATAGATATATTTAGGATATTTTATGACTACTATCGCAAAAAACACTGCCGTCAAATTCAATTACACACTAAAAGACGACGAAGGCAATATCCTTGACCAGTCACCAGAAGGTCAGCCACTTGCTTATCTACATGGTCACAGCAACATCATTCCAGGTCTAGAAACACAACTAGAAGGCAAGTCTGCTGGCGAGAAAGTCAATGCAGTTGTTGAGCCTGCTGACGGCTATGGCGAGTATCAAGAGCAAGCAGTACAGCATGTACCACGCGAAAACTTCCAAGGCGTTGAAGACATTCAGCCTGGTATGCAGTTTCAGTCAGAAGCTGGCGGCCAAGTCATGTTGGTTACGGTAACTGCTGTAAATGATCAAGAAGTTACTGTTGATGCAAACCATCCGTTGGCTGGTAAGCGTTTGACATTTGATGTTGAAATCCAAGAAGTACGTGCAGCAACTGAAGACGAACTAAACCATGGCCATGTACATGGCGCAGGTGGCGTTGAGCACTAATCTCTTTTAGAGAAGAGTTAAAATAGTTAGATGATAAGTTATTAAATTTATCATCTAAACTAAAAGGCCAGTAGCCGATAAGGTTACTGGCCTTTTTTATGCTTACTTATTACGTATACATTATGATTCAATTTAAACACATCCGCTTAACCAAAGACTCTGCTATAAAATCACTAATGTCCAGACGTAACAAAGCCGCATAACGACAAGCGTCATGCGGCTTTTATTACCAACTATCCATGTTAGTGTTACGTGACACCTAATCCCGGGGCATCTCATAACTGACAGGCATCCAGCCTTATCATCCTTAATCAGCAAACTACTTATCCCTAGTGCGACCTTTAAGATACCAATCCCTAGTATCAATGAACCGTTTCGTTCAATCGTGCCGTACAGTTATAGTCGCAGATTGACCCATCATTAGTAAGAGGTCTAAGCGTCAATCTATGTAAGCATATGCTTACATAGATTACGTAACGCAATAATAACTTCACATTATAGCTGCTCTTCAGGGCTAAGCATTGTTTTAGGTTCCGCGCTAAGCATAAGATAAGCAGCCTCATTGATAAACGCCTCATCCTCTGGTAGTTCTGGGCGCTCAGCGGCTTTCATACGGCTACGCTCTTCAAATTTTGCGTCCATCGCTGCCTGATAAGTATTCCAGTTAGCGTACGGGCGCTCACCAGTTGCGATAAGACGTTTATTCTCTGCTTCTAGCGAGCGTTTTTCAATTAGTTGCATTTTCGCTCGGCGGCTATTGATATCTAAACGCACAGGTTTCTTTTCATCTTCCATATCACGAATATCATTCAACGTCGACAGATACGTAAACTGTGGATTTTTTTGTTGGCGAACTTTAGACTGCTGATTGAGCGTCGCCAACGTATCACTGGTGAACTTCCCTTCAGGCTTATACGGCGCTGTTTTGATCGTATCCCAAGGTAATGCTTTTTTCTGAGCGCGCTCGCCAAAGGTTGCATCATCATAGATATTGACTAGCTCAACATCCGGTACGACTCCTTTATTCTGTGTACTACCGCCAGTGACACGATAAAACTTACGCTGAGTTAAAGTGGCAGAACCTAATGCTAAACTATCGAGCTGTATCTGTGCAGAGCCTTTACCAGTCGTCGTACTACCAACCACTAGTCCACGACCATAGTCTTGAATAGCAGCAGCAAATATCTCACTGGCTGATGCCGATGCTAAGTTGGTAATGACGGACATTTTGCCATCATACAGCTGCTCGCCGCCATCATTGTCACGGTATACTTGAATATTACCGCGATTATCACGAATTTGTACTAGTGGTCCGCTCTTGATAAAGAAACCTAGCATCTTGGCAACTTCATCCAATGAACCACCTGGGTTGTTTCTCAGATCAACCACTAGGCCATCAATATCCTGTTTATTCAATTCTTTTAGCGCATTTTCGGTATCGATACTGACACTACGATAATCTTCACCGTTACGACGTGCTTGATAGTTGAGATAAAAGCTTGGAATCTCAAGTACGCCAATACGCTTCGGCATCTTATCAAGATTAGGACGCTGAACCTCTACCACACGCTGAGTAACGCCTGATTCTTCTTGCTGAATAATATCACGCACCACCGTGACCGTACGGGCGCTAGCATCTGGCGTGTTAGGCTGACGTAGTTTGAGCGTGACCGACGTACCGCGTTTACCGCGAATCAAACTAACAATTTCACGTGTTGACCAACCAACCACGTCCGTCATAGTTTCACCATCTTTGGCGATACCAACGATCAAATCATTGGGCTTGATTTGACCCGACTTGGCGGCTGGACCACCATCGACTAAAGTCACAATACGAGTATAGTCGGGATTTTTGCGGTCTGGACGAATAGAGACACCGATACCTTCTAATTGAAGACTGGACTGGATTTGCAATTCAGTCGCTTGAATCGGTGCATAGTAATTACTGTGCGGATCATAAGTCAGCATCGCCGTATTTAAGATAGTCTCCATTATTTCATCATCTTTGAGACGCTTAAACTGTTCTTGTTGACGTGATAAACGATTTTGTAAAATCTCATTTGGCGTACGCTCATCGTTACGTACCAAGTCTTGTCCACGAGTAATATCAGGATTGCTTAAAAACACTTTCTCTTTAGCTTTTTCGTCTTCTTGACCGAGCGTAATACTCATCAACTGGAACTTTAGCTGACGTTCCCAATAATCACGCTGCTCTTTTTTAGTTTTGAAATGGCCAAGTTTTTCACGATCAAGAATAATTGTGTCATCACCTGTCAGATCAATATCTGTTTTGAGCATCTTGGTGGCCATAGCAAAGTACTCGTTTGAGCGTTTGCGGTAACGATCATACACTTCTACCCCTGCAGACAGATCACCTTGTTTTAGACGAGCACCAAAGTCTTCAGCGTGTTTTTTCTTAAGCTCATCGACATCAGACTGTAAAAACAGCGTATGGTTTGGGTCAAGAGTATCGATATACATTGATAGAATTTCACTACCAGTCTTGCTATCTAAAGGCTGATTGAGGTAATG
Source organism: Psychrobacter sp. AOP7-C1-14 (assembly GCF_052376135.1). Classification (NCBI taxonomy): domain Bacteria; kingdom Pseudomonadati; phylum Pseudomonadota; class Gammaproteobacteria; order Moraxellales; family Moraxellaceae; genus Psychrobacter; species Psychrobacter sp. AOP7-C1-14. The sequence goes on from NZ_JBQSVH010000003.1 coordinate 23,364, forward strand.
ACTACGGTCCAGCAAAGCCGCTACTTGACGGGTTGTAACCTTTTGCTCAGGGGTCTGAACGAAACTTCCCGTATTGGTTTCTGCGACTGCAGTACTGTAGGTTTGGGTCAGGATAATACCAGCGATGCCCACTGACGCTGCACTGAGTAACCACTGTGCTGGTTGTTTTTTCATCATATGTACCTAGTTATTTGAAGTTAATAGTATTGGATAATTCATCAGAATCAAAAATACTTGAATCTGTTATGATCTATAAATGCTGTGTTTTTTATTCTTATACTTTATACATTATTAAATACTGATATATAGTCAAAAATCAATCAATATTATCACGTACATGAATACTGAACTGTCTCAAACTGTATAAGCAATCTTACACGCTACGTCTGTACATACCAATCTTTCTATCACTTTTGTCGCATATAGTAATTGAAGGCTATCACCATCGATATGATGACTAAATTTAATGTCTATTTGCCCCCAATAATCTGCCGCATTATGCTCAATCAATAATAGCTGTCATAATAAGAAATCTGAACAATGACTGATAAGCGATAAGATAGCCATATATCGACAGTCACCCTCACAATATAACGATGTATAAAACAATAAGGATTACGCAATGTACGGCGTCTTAATGATAGATATCGATAGTACCGCTTTGACCGCTGAAGATGTCAGCTTGATTAAACAAGCACAGGTCGGCGGAGTCATATTGTTTGGTCGCAACGTCACAGACGCCGCCCAAGTTAGAGCACTGTGCGACGATATACGTTATCACAATCAAGACATACTTATCGGTGTGGACCAGGAAGGCGGACGAGTCGCGAGATTGCGTGAAGGTTTCACGCCATTACCCGCTATGGGTCGACTGGGTGAACTATTCAATCAAGATCCAAATCAGGCACTTAGCTGCGCCTATGATTGCGGTTATCTGATGGCAGCTGAAGTATTGGCTGTAGGCATCGATTTGAGTTTTGCACCCGTACTGGATAGAGACGGCATTAGCCAAGTTATCGGTGACCGCAGCTTTCATCATGAGCCGCAAACTATCACTGCGCTTGCAACACAGTTTATGCGCGGTATGAAAGCAGCTGGCATGGCAACGACTGGTAAACACTTCCCCGGTCATGGTGCCATCGCTCCTGACTCTCACGTATCAGAAGCCATCGATACGCGTAGCTTAGATGAAATCATCAATAGCGATATGCAACCTTTTGCCCAAACGCTACATCATCTGGACGCACTTATGCCAGCACATGTGATATTTTCGCAAGTAGACGACAAGCCAGCTGGTTTTTCTAAAATTTGGCTAAAAGATATCATTCGAGATAAGCTCAAATTTGATGGCGTACTTTTCTCTGATGATTTGTCAATGGCAGGTGCAAAGGCGGCTGGTGATGTCAGTGCTCGCGTAAAAGCGGCCATTGATGCTGGTTGTGATATTGCGCTGGTATGCAACGATCGTGTGGCTGCTCATGAGGCTGCTAAAGCAGCGCAAGATCTACCTTACCCTAATCAGCAACGTATCAAAACCATGTGCGGCACTGTACCAACATGGCAGGGTGATCTTGAATCTACCTGCCAGCAGTTTGAGTACTGGCAGCAAGCCAAACAGAATGTTACTCAAACTTTTTTTAGCGCTCAAACTGATGCGCAGACTCTCAATGTTCAGACTACTAAAGAATCAACAGATCCTACGCTGTATAAATAGTAGCTTGTTCAGTTGTCATTAAGCAGCATACAAAAAACCGCACCTTTGTTAGATGCGGTTTTTATTATTTAGCTGCTACTGTCTAACTATGTTCAAAACTAGCTATGTTCAAAATCGAAACATATAGATTAGTTGGTTGGGTCTACTGCAGTACCTTGGGTAGCATCATCGCCATCTGGCAACAAATCATCGTTATTACTATCTAATGGGTTCATATCTGGATCTAACGAATCACCATCTATCATTATGCCATCTTTTGCATCGACAACTTCGTCATTAACTAAAAACTCAATACGGCGGTTACGGAAGCGACCTTGTTCGGTGGAATTATCCGCGATTGGTTCTGATTCGCCCATACCTTTAGTATTTAATTTAGCTGCATCAACTCCTTGAGATACCAGATACGCTTTTACTGAATCGGCACGCTCTTGAGACAGCTCCATATTATAGCTATCAGAGGCTTGGCTGTCTGTGTGACCGACAATCATGAGCTTCATGTCAGGTACATTATTGATAATTTCTGCAGCACGGTCCAATAGTGCCTTATTGACTTCAGGAATAACCGATTCATCTACTTGGAAATTAATCACTTGAATACTCAAAGCGCGGGCAACATCACGTGGGTCTGGGTTTTCACCAAGATTGGTCATCGCAACATCGGCAGCAGCAAGACTATCATCAATCTCGCCTTGTATGTCTAATGGGCCTTCAGCTTGGACTGTCATAGCAGGAGCAGCTGCTTGCAAGTCAGTAACTAGCTTATCCAGTGCATCTTTGTCAGGCGCATTGACAGTTATATTATCGCCTTTGATAATCATGCTCGCATTCGGTACATTTTTGACAATTGGTAGTATCGTGGCCAATTGAGCGGATGCTGGCATATCTACTGCAAAGTTATCGTCAACATCAGCGCGACACTTGTTTGCTTCGTCACCAAACGCCCCAGTTAATGCATTCATTACGTTGGTTTGTAGTGTCTCATCACCAACGCTCATACGACAAGCATACAGTTGGCTATTCTCACCAGTTGCGATGCTTAACGATGCAGGCTCTACATCTCCAATGACTGATGCCGATCCATCAGTGGCAGCTGCTTGTTGCGTTGCCACGGCAGGCGTTGCCACAGGTTCTGGGTTTTCTTGACAGCCTCTTAGCAGCGCCCAAGCCAATGCCCCTAAGATAATCAAACCAATAATCGGTAATAGCGCTTTCATGAAGCTACCCTGCTCCTCTTCCTCTTTCTGTAGCGGTGCAGTACTGGTAGTATCTGAAAGAGGGGTACTTGTTGCAGCAGCTGCGCTAGCTGGTAATACTCTGTCTGCCCATGCAGGGATATGGTGCTGATAGCTATTTAAATTATTACTCAAAAACTGCGGTACTGGTATACTACCAGCTAAACTTTTGATTTCATGAAAAGCCAGTGGGGCTGCCATCGTAATCAAACCACGTGATGCGGTTGCGTCGACGTTATGTTTCCCTGCCAATTCACGAGAGATTTGGTCGCGGTGTGCGCCCTCTGTCCATACACGGTCATAAAAGGCATTGTCATCACGAGCGATATTTTCATTGGCAAAACGGCTAAAAGTATCGTTGTCTGCAAGACGAGCCGCAAAAATCGCATAAAATTGTTCTAGTAAGTTTTTCTTAGCAGGACTTCCGCCATCTTCTAATACTGCGGGACTAACGGTACGTGTCAAATGACTAATAATATCCATAATGTAACCCTCTCCTGATTTATTTCTTATTCAATTATTTAAGCGTTCATTTTACAAGGTCTTTGCAGGTGATCAGTTATAGATCCAATATTAGCTACAGATCTAGCCAAGACTCCTATTTCGCTACGTTTATTTTTATTTATTATAAGACCATTAAGACAACGTTCACAGTCATCTCGTTGTTGTGTAAATGATACAGTAAGTAATATTTCGGTTGGCTCACGTAACCATAGTCTAGAACATATAAAAGGACACGCCGTACAAGAGAGCATGCCGTACAAACAGTTACCGAACTTGAGCTGGTTCAGCAACGATGACCGTGTTTGCCATCTCATCTACTTCGGAAGGTGAAAAAGGTCCTGGCGGTCTGGTCGCTCGGTTATTCGAAGGAAAGTTGTTGGGAATGTTACTTGCACCATTAGCAGGCAGATTGTTGGGCGTATTGCTAAAGCCATTATTATTAGGTAAAGGAGTTGGTATCAGTCCATCTCCAGTATCATCGTCTGATGCTTGGTACTCGACAGAGTTGCTATCTGCCCCATTATTGTTGAATTGATTATTGACCTCTTCACCATAATCTGCAAACTGATTATTTTCGTTTGCCATGTTGTTTGTAGTATTACCAGTATCGCTATTATCAGGTAAAGGTAATGGCGCTGTACTTTCGACTACCATTGCTGGTGCCAAGTTGCGTATTTCTATAGCCAGTTTTTGCAGTAGCATACTGTCTGGCGCCTCCAGTGTGAGACGATCGTTTTGCACATGCAAACGTGCAAATGGTGTTGATCTGAGCATCGTCAAGACATTAGGCAATACCTCCGCAGGCATATTAGCGATTGTGCTTGCCACCCCATCCTGTATGTTCAATTCACAAATACTTGCCTGCTCACCAAAGCTTGTATTAAGCGCCTGTTGTAACGTGATTTGCAGTGCAGCATCGCCAACGGTCGCACTACACGTGTACAAATTGCCACCGTTATCTACACCGACAATCAGCTCAACAGGAGTGGTAGTTGGCATCGGAGGCTCGGGCGTTGGTGATGACTCAACAGGTGCTGTGACCACAGGTTCTACTGGTATTTCATTATTGGGTTTCACTAATAACGCCCATGCTGCCAATGCAAGTGCAGCCAAAGCTACTATTAATAAAAACACACGTATTAGCAAATCGTTTCGCTGATTACGAGTGCGTACCTGCACACGCTTCAAGTTACTATTTCCTGCCGAAAGATAAGCGGCTGGATTGGTATGAATAGCATCACTACTGGCAATCGTATCGTCACCCAATGCTTCAGTACTTGCGCGCTCAGCAATTGATATTGGCTCTATACTTTCTGCATCAGTGTTCGTTACTGGTCCGACTATACGATCCTCTATAGTAGAGTCATCAAGTCTATTCAATACAACGTCACTTACTGGCACATGGTCATCATCTGAATTGAAGCTTGTTTGTACTTGCTGATGCATGTCTTGAGTAGCCGTAATCACAACCGCCGCCCAAATAGGTAGATATGGTCGTAGGGTAGCTTGCTTCTCTTGCAAAAATGCTGGCAAAAACTGACCATTGGCCAATATTTTTAGCTCACGATATACCAATGGTGCAGCATTAGTGAGTAATTGCTCAGTTGTCTGTGCATCAATGTGGTGAGAGGCTGCCAACTCTTGAACCATAGTTTCTCGAAGATTTTTATCTTGCCATAGTTGTTCAAATAGAGAGCTTTCATTAATACTGCTGGTAGTGATTTGATCATTGCGTAGCAGCTGTGAATAAATTTGAGGCCCCGCTAATCTCGCTGCCAAAACAGCGTAAAACTGTTCAAGTAAGCTGACATAGGCGATATTATTGCTATCATCATTACCCATTACGGCTGGGGTTACCGTTTGTTCTAGCTGGTCAATAATATTCATGGTTCACTGCCTCTATCAGCCTTATTCGAATGTGCAAAAATCAAGTATTTATTTTATTTCTATATACGGTACTGAGGTATGTCATTTTTTATCTAAGAGCACACTCATAGCGTATCTAGGTAGCAAGCCTAGGCCATACTCTAGTCACTGGTCTCTTCATTAGCTTCGCTCTAAAGGTTTCACCTGTATAGCATGATACACTGCTACATTATTCACTATAACAGCGTAAAAAAGCATCTTTTTGTCACATAATAGGCGTTCGTATCATCTCAACTGCTGTTAGTATGGATCTATTGCTAATGGTTAGTACTTAATACGGATCAGACGTCACACTTATTTTTACTCAGCCGTAACGCTTAGGCTTTGAATATTGTCACTTGTTGCATTGTCACATATCAGGCACGGCCTAAGGATTTTCCTTTGTTAAACCATACAACGCTTATCATCATTATTACAGTTATTGTCAGCTTATTAGCATGGCAAAATAAGACGCTACTCAATCGATTGATTTTTTATCCGCCAGCAGTCAACAATGGGCAGTGGGATCGTTTTGTGACCCACGGATTTATTCATGCCGATAGTATGCATTTGCTCTTTAATATGTTTACTTTATATTTCTTCGGACGGGCTATCGAAGGACTGTATCGGCCGTTTGTGTTCGGTTACGGTTTTGTGGTTTTCTATGTATTGGCTATTATCGTTGCCATGATTCCAAGCTACGTTAAAAATAAGAATAACGCCAGTTATTTGAGTCTGGGTGCTTCGGGCGGCGTATCCGCTGTGCTATTTGCGTTCATTTTGCTAGCACCATGGGAGAGGATTTACCTCTTTGCCGTGATTCCGATTCCTGCGATACTATTTGCCGTGGCTTATATATTTTATAGTATCTACGCTGATAAACGCGGTGGCTCAAACATCAACCATATGGCGCATATGTGGGGCGGCGCATTTGGCGTTATCGCTACAATCGTTTTAGAGCCAAGAGTACTACTTCACTTTGTTAATGCTTTGCTATCACCGGGTTTTTAGATATCTTTACATTCATGGTAATTGATAAAATTCTTGATAGAAAAGCTTCAAGAGTTTGTTCGTAACGACAATTTAATGAAGCTAATAATTTAAAGATAACGATACTTTATAAATTCTATTTTGCGTACGGTACACTTATACATTTGAGATTTAGTAATACATTATGATTATAGATATTATCGGTGATATACATGGTTATGCAGACAAACTGGTCGGTCTGCTACATCAGTTAGGCTATGAGCATAACGGTCAGCACTTTGTACCACCGACAGGTCATAGGGCTTTGTTTATCGGCGACTTGATCGATCGTGGTTCGCAGCAGTTAGCTACGCTAGAGATTGTCTTTGCAATGTTAGATGCTGATGTAGCCGATGCAGTAATGGGCAATCACGAATATAATGCGTTGGCATATGCCACGCGTGACCCTGATAATACTAGCCAGTACTTACGCTCGCACAATGATGTCCATAAACGCCAACATGAAGCGTTTTTAGCAGAGATACCGTTCGGCTCAGAACAACATGGGTATTGGTTGCAGCGTCTATACGAAATCCCGTTATGGATTGAGAGCGACTATGCCTGTTTTGTGCATGCTTGTTGGGATACGGATAGTATGGCAATACTAAAGCCTCTATTGACTGATAATAACTGTCTGACCTCCGCAGGCTTAATCGAAACGGCCAAAAAAGATACCGTTGCCTTTGACGCTTTAGAGCAGGTATTAAAAGGAGTTGAAACGGGTTTACCTGATGGCATTGTGATGGTAGACAAAGAAGGTACCGAGCGTACGCGAGTACGAGTACGCTGGTGGCTAGATGGGCTAAATACGCGTACACTTCGTGAAGTATCACGTGCTCCATCATCTGCATTGGCACAGATACCATCTGATGCGTTGGCTGAAAATATTGACTTTGCACTAAAAACTCATAAACCTGTATTTGTGGGTCACTATTGGCTCACTGGCACGCCTGAGCCGCTCAGTCCACAAGTTGCCTGTACTGACTACTCTGCAGCAGCAGATAGCGGCTATCTGACCTGCTATCAGCTAGATACTGAACAACCATTACCATTGACTGCCAATCATTTTGTTCAGTATTATCACGATGAAAAAGTAGATATAAAGTCATGATATCAATGCGATTAATACCATGTATATATTAAAAGTCAAACTTGGCTTTACGAATGTAGCAAAATTTTTGTATGATGGTCTTTTTGAGGATATCCAATCATGAGCAACACGAACACTGCTGCTAACCAGAACGGCCCAATCACTTCCCCTGCTGGTCAACCAAAAGTTGGCATCATCATGGGTTCGCAGTCTGACTGGGCGACTATGAGTGCTGCTGCACAGTTGCTTGCAGACTTTGACATTGCTTTTGATTGTGAAGTTGTCTCTGCACACCGTACGCCTGATAGATTGTTTGATTATGCCAAAAGCGCAAAAGACAATGGTCTACAAGTTATCATCGCTGGTGCAGGCGGTGCCGCTCATTTGCCAGGTATGTGTGCCAGTCAAACGCCTCTACCTGTCTTTGGTGTCCCTGTAAAGTCATCTATGCTAAGCGGTTGGGACAGTCTACTGTCTATCGTACAAATGCCAAAAGGCGTTGCTGTTGGCACTTTGGCGATTGGTACAGCCGGTGCTTATAATGCTGCCCTACTTGCAATTCAAGTATTGGCACTGCATGATGATACGATTGCTACTAAGCTCGATCAGATGCGCCAGTCTCAGACTGAGACCATTCTCGCTAGCCCAACACCAGGTATTATTAACCCTTAAATAAATATAAATCGACCTGCTTTTACAGCAGCGTCTTTTATGCTGATCGCTTAACGACTGAAACTATCACTGTATATTTTCAAGCAATTTCGATTAAAGATAAGGTGCATACAGTGCACCTTTTCCTATTTTCACCCATTGAATTTTAAACTTTAATAGACCAAACACCTTATTCACTTTTATTCAAAGAGCCTGCCATGACTACAGCAAACGCTTATCCTGTTACCCAAACCATTCGTACCATCGGTATTTTAGGCGGTGGTCAGCTTGGTATGATGCTTGCCGAAGCCGCCATGCCATTGGGCTACCAATGTGTATTTTTGGAAGACAATTCAGAATGTCCTGCTAGCCTATATGGCCGTGTCTTTTATAGTGATCAATTAGAAGACTTTATCGCAGCAGCGGACGTATTTACGTTAGAGTTCGAAAACACACCCACGTCTACTGTCGAACAGCTTACCGCTTTATCAAAAGCTGGTAGCAAGCAAGGTATGTTCCCACCTTTGATTGCGCTTGATATTGCTCAAGATCGTCTAAAAGAAAAGCAAATGTTCAATACGCTTGATATTGCAACCGTACCATTTATGGAAGTCAATTCTGAGGCTGAGCTCAAGCATGCTTGCAAAGAATTGGGACTGCCTATTGTTCTAAAAACTAGCCGCGGTGGTTACGATGGCAAAGGTCAGTTTGTTATCAAGCAGGACAGTGATATTAAAGCTGCTTGGCTAGATCTAAAAGACGCTGTCAGCGGCAAAGGCTCACTTACGCCAACACCTGCGCCATTGATCGCTGAAGGTTTTATTAATTTTAGCCGTGAAGTCTCTATCATCGCAGCAAGAGCGCAAAATGGTCAGGTACGCTGTTATGATTTGGTCGAAAATCATCACCACCATGGTATTTTGGCCAAAACTCAAGCGCCTGCTGTTGGTACGAGCCATCTGTTTCAGCAAGCAATGGACGCCATCACCAAAGTCATGAACCACTTAGATTATGTCGGCGTTATGGCGCTTGAGTTGTTCGTCACCAAAGATGCTCGCGGTCACAACACGATACTGGCGAATGAGATCGCACCACGTGTACACAACTCTGGACACTGGAGTATCGAAGGCGCTACTACCAGTCAGTTTGAGAACCATATCCGTGCCGTGGTCAATTTACCATTAGGCGATACAGATAACGTGCATCCTGCAATTATGGTGAATGTACTTGGTCAATATCCTGATATCAGTGCAGTGTTAAACATCGATGGCGCTCATTATCATAGCTATCATAAAGCTGAACGTGACGATCGCAAGATTGCTCATATCACCTTGATGCCTAACGATGTGACTGATTTAGAGCCTGCTATGGCAAAACTGGTTGCTGTCTTACCAAATAAGGTTGGTCTAGATAAAGAGTATGCCAGTATAGATACTCAATCTAATAAAGCGGATGTCGATGTTAAAGATAGTACTAAGAGCAATATTCAGAACAATGCCACAGCTGATGATCTAGGCAACAAAGACAGCCAAACAGACAGCCTGACTGCTCCTTCATCAAAATCTGAGAAGGCCAAAAAATAATGCAGATTTGGGTGGACGCAGACTCGGTTCCATTGATTGCCAAAGACTTGATTATCAAAACAGCTGAACGCACTAAGACCATGGCTATATTTGTGGCCAATCAGCCGATTAAGCTACGCAAGTCGCCCCTACTTGTCATGACTGTCGTGCCGTCAGGATTTGACAAAGCTGATGATTATATCGTCGAGCAGATACAAGCTGGTGACTTGGCTATTACTAGCGACATTCCCTTAGCCAATGACATATTGGACAAAGGTGGTATGGTCTTGACGACACGTGGCGTGGTCTATGACAAAAACAATATCAAGCAAAAGCTCAATATGCGCGACTTTATGGACACCATGCGCGGTACTGGTGTCCTAGAGTTGCAGGAAATGAGCGGTCAAAAACCTTACGGCGATCGTGATAAAAAAGCCTTCGCCGACGGTCTCAATTGCTTGGTTCGTTAGTGCTTTTTGTGGTTCTATCTGACGCTTATCTATTCTGCTATCTATTACATACTGGCATCTGAGCAGCATTTGTTTCCTTGCAAACTGTATACACTCTATAACCAAACACTATTCAATCAGCACGCTTTATAACGAAGCGTGCTGCCTATTTTTGTTACTCTATATTCGGTTTTTAAGATAAATAAACTTACTGAATAATTCAAACAATATAATTTAAATAAAAATAGGAATGATTATGAAAATTTTAGTCGTTGGTGCAAGTGGTCGAGTGGGCGGTGATTTGGTTGAGCAATTGCTAGCTGATGATCATCAAGTTATTGGCACGACTCGTCAGAAAGAGAAATTATTCGATAATGACAATTATATCCAGCTAGATTTAGACATTACAGCTAGTAAAGACTCTATTGAAAAACAACTAGATCAAGATATTGAGGCGGTTTATTTCGTTGCAGGATCTGGTGGTAAAAACGTCTTAGAAGTTGACTTGCACGGTGCCGTGAAAACGATGCAGGCTGCACAAGATAAAGGTATCAAACGTTATATTATGCTGAGCTCGGTCTTCTCATTAGAAACTGACAAATGGGATGAAAACCCTAGTATTGCAGACTTAAAAGAATACTATATCTCTAAACACTACGCTGATCACTGGTTAGTGAATAACAGCTCGCTTGACTACACTATCGTACAGCCAGGCGCACTAAAAGAACGCGCTGGTACGGGCAAAATCACTATTGATGATACCAGTTCTGGTGAGAATGCCATCGAAGATGTAGCGACAACGTTAGCAGCAGTATTAACTGCAGATAACACGATAGGAAAAGTCTTTAATCTACACAATGGTGATATCGATATCAATGAAGCAGTTGCTACGGTATAAATAAATTTAGCATTAGCAGAATTGGTTGTGTCTGCTAGATTTTAAAAGCAGCCAATACGAAAGGTCGTTATCGATTCGCCAATATCTAATTGGTAAATCGGCAACGACCTTTTTATTACGTATTTAAATTACAACTAATCGAAAAAAGCTCTTTCAATCATGCTTGCCCACTGGGGAAAGAAATGACTTCGTCCAAGCTGCTTGCACCTGTTAAAACCATTAGCAATCTATCCATACCGACTGCAATACCACTACATGGCATCAAGTCATCAGATGCAGCTACTAGATGCTCATCAATTGGCATTTGAGGTAGACCATGACGCGCGCGTAATTGATTGTCTTGTTCGAAACGGTCTCGTAATGCTTGACCATCCGCTAGCTCATCATAAGCGTTGGCAATTTCAATGCCGTTGATATACAGCTCAAAACGTTTTGCTATTTTATTACCGTCTTTGTCCACAGCCGTCTTCGCGAGTGCAGCGGTCGCAGGTGGATACTCTATAATCAATGTCGGCAAATCATGGCCTAGGTTTGGCTCTACGGCATGACTAAATAACAAATCTAACCAGCTCTGACGACGACTTTCTTCGCTATCATCAGCATTGTTAAAATCAAATCCTACCAAACCTATATCTTCTGCCACGGCTTGTAATGCAGTTAAACTTGCTGTCAACGGATGTATACCCACAAAATCCATAAAGGCATCGACATAACGATAATGACTCATCACAATTGAGTGACCATACAGCACCTCTAACAATTCATTAAGCTCAGTTGCTATCTCGTCTAAACTATAATCAGGTTGATACCATTCAAGCATCGTAAATTCAATATTATGACGCGTACCTATTTCGTTATCACGGAAGACAGGACAAATTTGATAAATAGGCACTCGCCAGCTGGCTAATAAACGCTTCATTGCGAATTCAGGCGAGGTATGCAAGTAATAAGTGCGCGGACGGTCTTGATAGGTCACACGGGCTGCGACAGACTGCAAAAAAGTGTCTGTGTTACCTGCTTGAGATAATAGCGGTGTCTGCACTTCCAGTACTTGTCGGCTGGTAAAAAACTGTCGAATATTACTGATGAATTGCGCGCGTTGTTGTGCCATCGCAAATGTCATGGTTGATGCGTAGCTAAGCTTGGAAATAATAGGCTTAGAAGTAATAGGCTGCGAAGAAGTGTTGTTTGCTTGAGTCATTGTGCTCTACTGCGACTGATGAATAATTGGTTGCTCGGTATTTTGTTTTTCAAAATTGCCACTCACGACGCAAATGGTAATCACGTCTCAGACCATCAAAGTCAGCACCATTCACTTGCTTATCAACTGCTTTATTTCGCAACGAGGTATCATCTTGCATAATGTCATAAAATTTTGGCAGTCTGTCTGGATGTGATTTTAATTCAGACCATAAAAACATATTTAGCGGTAGCAGATTGGACATAGATTGCGCTGGAGGTATCGCTAGTTTTTCACACAGTGCATCATAAATGATTTGTGTGCCACGCAGCTTACCTTCTAGCGTATAGCCAGCGATATGCGGTGTGGCAATGGCAAGTTTAGATAGTAAGCTTGCTGCGATTTCTGGCTCATGCTCAAACACATCTAGCACCACCTGACGTTCAGTACGCTCAATATCTGCTTCAAGCGCACTTTCCTCAATGATAGGTCCTCGCGCGCTATTGATTAGCATCGTATCGGCAGGCATAATTGCCAGTGCAGCGACGTTGATAAGATGACGTGTTGGATAATCACTACCTTTAGGATTCATCGCATTCTTTTCATTGGTTAAAGGCACATGCAAACTAACTACGTCGCTTTTGCTAAGTACCTGTTCAAGGCTAGCATTGTTAGTGTTAGAGGCTGGTAACAGAGGATCATAACCTAACACCTGCCAACCCAAGTCATAGGCATACTGAGCCAGCGTACTGCCGATATTACCAAGGCCAATGATACCTAATGTTAAAGGCCTTGACTGCTGCCAGTACTGCGGGCGCAACGTTAAGATAGCTGTCAACACATACTGAGCCACAGAGTGCTTGCTACAACCAGCTGCATTAGCGAAAGTGATATTGCGAGACGCTAGATAACCTTGATCTACATGGTCAGTACCAATAGTCGCAGATCCAACAAACTGCACACTATTATTATCAACTAATAGCGCTTCGCCTACTTTCGTCACTGAGCGTATCAGCAGCACATCCGGCTGTACTTCGGCAAGTAGCGCTGCATCAATATCTCGACCAACAACAGTAACAATATCAACTGTATGCTTAGTCAGCTGACCAAGCGTAGAATCATTAAAAAAATCATGCAGACTGGCGATATTGCTGTCCGCTAAAATAGTGATATTTTTAACCGTACTTGTTTCATCGGTCTTATTATCCGTCGGTTCTACCATATTTTTATTTGCCATTATTCATCATCTCTATCGATAATTTTTTACATCATATTTGCTAATAACTCGTTACTCTGGTTCGTGCATAGGATCTATAGCCCGAGGGTCAGAAAGCATCACCTCTTGCTGAGCAAATATCTCATTTTTGTGTTGGGATATCCACTCGCGCCAAACCGCAAGTCCGATAGCCAGTACGACAGGCCCGATAAACAAACCAACAAAGCCAAACGCTGTCAGACCACCCAGTACACCAATAAAAATAATGATAAAAGGGATTTTGGTCGCGCCGCTAATGACGATAGGACGAATCAAATTATCCACCCAGCTAATTACTAATACACCCCATAGTGCCAAGCCAATACCTTCTGCAGTATGTCCTTGACTCAATAGCCAAATCGATACACCGCCCCAAACAAATGGCGTGCCAAAAGGAATCAAAGCGATAATAAAAGTAACGATGGTTAATAAGATAGGGCTTGGTGCACCAGAGAAGTAATACCCGATACCTGCCAATGTCGCCTGTGCCAACGCCGTCAAGCCAATACCATATACCACGGCACGTGTGGTTGTACCTACAGAATCAATATAGCCATCAATACGATTACCAATAATATTGCGAAGCGCTTGGCGAATTTGGCGAATCAAACTGGTGCCATCTCGATAAAAGAAGAATAGCGTCATTAACGCCATACCCAGTTTAGCCAAACTACTGAACACCACATCAAATGCGACTTTGCCATAATATAAATGCGACTGAACCCAAATGCGAAAAGCTTCCAACGTTCCTTCTGGATTCTTATTGATACGCCACAGTACGTCTTTGACTTGTTGGCCAATAATAGGCAAATCTTTAATAGAATCAGGTACATCTAAGTAACCTACCTTGATACGGTAAATTAGATTACTAATTAAACTCAAAGCTTCTTGCTGCAAGATAAATACACCGATGACCAGTGGTACACCAATTATCAATGAGATGCTCACCGTCATAATAGCGGCACTAAAGTCTGGGCTCAGCTTCACCTTTTCATGGAAAAAATTGTAGATAGGAAAAGTCACATAGGCCAAAATTGCTGCCCACAGCGCTGGTACAATAAAAAACTGCACCACTTGAAAACACAATACGAACAGCACTACTAGCAACGTAATTGCCAATAAGCGCTGAATAATAAATTCTTTTGTCCAGTTTTCAATCATAGCGTATAAACCAAAAGCGGACAGCAAACGATAAAGTTGCTGGCGAGTTTATAAATGTGTGATGAATATTAGCTTTTAGACACTGTCTGTCAGCCATATCCATTAGCGAGAGTTGCGAGTCATACAAAAAAGCATTGCTTCGGATTTCGGACTTACGAAGTCGTATGACGATTAAATAACATAGCAATTAAACCGTATGACAGTTAAATAGTATGACTGTGCCCAGCTCCATACCGTGAATTCATAGCCATTTATTACTGTAAATAGAATAATAAAAGTGCAGTTAGCACGCCTTATTATGCAATAAAGCATGTAAGTTATATAACGCGTTGTTGTAACCTTTACTTACAACTTTGTCTATGCAAGCTTACTAGATGGCGACGATAATAACTAGCGCATAATGCATGAATTTAGTGTGTAAAAATGATGTATTGCAAACTGCTTTTATGTTCAGCTTTTAAACTGCTATCTTATAAGGGAATCCACTGGTGCGTTCTATTTGTCGCGACAATTGATGTTATACTAAAGCAATTATTTTAAGCTTTTCAGTGTAGTTAAGTTTATTTGCACAGATTTATTTACATCGTTGTACAGACATCTAATCTTCTGAGCCAGATTTCAATACTCACTTATATCGTCTTCTTTTAGACTATCATAAGTTCTAATTTTAGAGTGTCGCTATCACTTAGAGTGAGTTACTTGAATAAAACAATAAGTCTTTTATAAAGGCTTATATGAGACTTAGACTCAGCATATCAGCTCAATATTTGAGCTTTATATGTAAGGGCGCAATTTTGAGTTAATTTCGGATTTACTTTGATTTTATTTGAAATCAATACAGACACACCAAATTTTAATAATATATCGATAGGAACAATAACAATGTCAAAAGACACTGATAACCCCAACTCTAACACCTCAGACAAAGCTAGTAATACCAACAAACCACAAGATACTGTCACTTTTGCCCTAGCCCAAACGCATTTTTTAGTCGGTGATATCGCAACCAACGTTGAAAAAATGCGTACCCTAGCATTACAAGCACGCGAACAAGGTGCTGACGTTATCGTATTCCCAGAGTTGGCTCTTTTAGGCTACCCTCCACAAGATTTATTGCTACGTCCAAGCTTGTCTGGCCGTGTCAAAAGCGCTTTGTCTACTTTGAGTGATATTGATGATATCGTCATGATTGTCGGCTATCCGCATGTCGATCACCACGGTACTTTTAACTCTGCTGCCATCCTACATAACGGTCATCAAAAAGGCTTTTACCATAAGCAGATTTTGCCGAATTATGGCGTGTTTGATGAACGTCGCTATTTCGATAAAGGTCGTAATCAAGTTTTATTCGACTATAAAGGCATTACCATTGGTCTGCTTATCTGTGAAGACTTGTGGGAAAAAGGTCCTATCTCTGAGCTTAAAAAACAAGGTGCTGATTTAATCGTAAGCTTAAATGCATCACCTTTTGAGATTGAAAAGCAAGACAACCGCAAAACCATGCTGGCCAAGCGTAGCCGTGAAAACAAGCTACCAATCGTCTATGTCAACGCTGTTGGCGGGCAAGACGATCTAGTGTTTGATGGTGGCTCTATGGCGGTACAAGCTGACGGTAGCATTGCTCATGAAGCGCCGCGCTTTATGAATCAACTACTAATGACCACCTTAGATGTAAAAACTGCTAAGTTTAACGATCAGACCAAAGCTCCTCTAACCTTGAGCCGCGAATCTGAAATGTATCAGGCGTTAGTCGTCGGTCTACGCGACTATGTCAACCATTCAGGGTTCTCTGGCATTATTGTCGGGTTATCAGGTGGTATTGATTCAGCATTAACACTCTGTATCGCTGTTGACGCGTTAGGCGCTGACAAGGTATATGCAGTCATGATGCCATATGAGTATACTTCTCAAATCAGTCTAGAAGATGCTCAAGCACAGGCACGTCGCTTAAATGTTTCTTACACCGTCTGCCCTATTTTTGACGCTGTCGAAGGCATCCGTCATACGCTAGCACCGTTATTCAATAAGTCGCCAGCGGACACGACCGAAGAAAACATCCAAGCGCGCGCTCGTGGTGTTATTTTGATGGCATTGTCTAATAAATTTGGTCATTTGGTCATTACGACTGGTAACAAGTCAGAATTGGCAGTTGGTTATTCAACGCTATATGGCGACATGGCTGGCGGCTTTGACGTATTAAAAGACGTATATAAGTCTCAAGTTTATAAATTGGCAAGCTATCGTAACCGTTTAGAAGACACCCCTGTTATTCCTGAACGTGTTATTACTCGTCCGCCATCGGCTGAATTACGTCCAGATCAAAAAGATCAAGACAGCTTGCCTGATTATGATGTGTTAGATGGTATCTTGACGTCATATATCGATGAAGATATGGGCTATCAGGAGATTATTGATAAAGGCTTTGATGCTGAGATGGTTGCCAAAGTCATTAGAATGGTAGACAACACCGAATACAAACGCTTGCAATCCCCTATCGGCACAAAGATTAGCCACAAAGCTTTTGGACGTGAACGCCGTTACCCATTGGTTAATAAGTGGTCAATCAAAGGTTAATTACTACACACCTCTCGATTTCTACTAGTTATAACTTGAGAGGTACTAGTTAGCCAGTTTTAAAAGATATCGAATTTTTTACTATTAGCTGGGTGCTTGCCCAGCTTTTTTGGTTTTTATCTACCAAAAAAGCTTATACCTAACCCTATTCTTTTCCACACAGCTTCAATAATTATTTTGCCTTAATTATCTTTATTTCTTTTTCGAGTACGTCATGAGTTTGCTAACCGCTAGTGTTTTTCTTCTTTTATTGCTTGCCTTAAGTGCCTTTGTTTCTGCTGCTGAGATTGCCATCGCCGCAGGACGTAAAATCAAGCTCCAAATTATGGCAAAAGAAGGCGATGTTCGCGCACTTGATATTCTTAATATGCAAGACCATCCTGGTAGCTTTATCACTGTCGTACAAATAGTGCTAAACGCGGTCGCTATCTCAGCTGGTGCCGTGGGTGAGTCAGCCATCAGTCCTTATCTCAAGCAATTATTTAATAATGAAACGGTAGCATCGGTTATATCGTTTGTACTGATCACAAGTTTGTTTTCACTACTCGCTGATCTCATGCCTAGGCGTTTGGCCATGTCAAATACTGAAACGATAGCGGTACGACTCGTACGCCCAATGATGCTGTTAATATTTATATTAAAGCCCATTATATGGGTGTTCGATGGAGCCGCGAATATCCTGTTTAAACTTTTTGGCATTTCAACCATACGCCAAGATGATATGACACCAGAAGATATTTATGCAGTGATGGATGCTGGTGCCGAAGCAGGTGTACTAAAGAAGCAAGAGCATCACTTGATCGAAAATATATTTGATATGCAGGAGCGTACCGTCACCTCAGTGATGAACCCTCGCGAAAATATCGTTTATTTTGATACGAAAACAAGTACCGAAGACGTCGTAAATATCATGATTGAGCAGCCACACAATAAATTTTTGGTCTGCCATGACGATGATTTAGAGCATATCGTCGGTTATGTGGAGTCTCGTAGCTTTCTAGCTTTGGTTTTGAACCAACAAGAAGTTAGCTTAACGAACAAAGCTCTATTGAAACCAGCACTTTTCATTCCTGATACGTTGTCTTTGTTTGAAGTGTTAGAGATGTTCAAGTCTACTGGTGCTGACTTTGCGGTTATCGTGAACGAATATGCACTAGTGGTTGGCGTTATCACGCTGAAGGACGTAATGAGTATTGTAATGGGTGAGCTGGTAACGTTAGAGGAACAACCTATTGTCCAGCGCACTGACACCTCGTGGCTAATCGATGGCATGACGCCTATTGAAGATGTGATTCGTGCATTAGATATTGTCGACTTACCACGCAGTCAAAATTACGAAACTATCAGTGGATTTATGATGTATATGCTCCGAAAAATCCCTAAAAAAACCGACACAATTGAGTATGCTAATTATCGGTTTGAAATTATTGCGACTGACAATCTTAAAATTACGCAGATGTTAGTAACCCAATTAGAAGATATCCTTTAATTTACAGGCCAGTTAAATTATTCTTAACTAGCCTATTCGCAACATATCAAGCACGCTGACCAAAGATAGCAGTGCCGACACGTACCATCGTTGTGCCATTTCCTATCGCCTCTGTCATATCACCACTCATGCCCATACTAAGCGTATCCCAATGTTCTAACTCTGGATAGTCTGCTTTGACTTCATCAAACAATTGCTTAGTACGTGCAAAAGCATCTGTATTGGCTTTAGCGGGGATAATCATCAGACCCCGTAACTGTAAACGCTCATACTCTTTCATTGTCTTTATTAATTCTGGTAACTGAGATGGTAGACACCCAGACTTACTGTCTTCATTATCGATATTAAGTTGGATCAACACATTTAATGGTGGTAGCTCATCTGGTCTTTGGTCGTTTAAGCGTTTGGCGATGATATCTCGCTCAACTGTTTGTACCCAATCGAAGTGCTCTGCAATGTCACGTGTCTTATTACGTTGGATACTACCGATATAGTGCCAAACAATATTCTCACCTACAGGTTGCATTTTGAGTGCGGTGATTTTTTCAATGGCTTCTTGTAGATAGTTTTCACCAAAATCACGCTGTCCTTGCTTTGCTAAAGTTGTAATCATATCGGCAGGTTTTGTTTTCGAAACAGCCAACAACATAACATCATCAGCCTGTCTATCAGCATGAGCGCATGCTTGCTTCATTTGCTTACTAACTTGTTGCCAGTTATTGATAAGTGTCATTTCATCGATATTGTCATTTATTTCATTCATACTCAACCCTTATTACTTGGTTTATTTTTTCTGCAATTTTTATTATAAAAAGAACGCAATCATCCAATTCTCTGAAATGAATCAGGGATAACTCTTATAAGAGTTATTTTAAAACGATACAGTGCTGACTTTTCTCAATTTAGTAGATGGTTAAATACACACAGTCTTGTTATGATATTGTTACATACTTTAACGTATGCTGCTAAATATGCTCGCGATGGCAAAGATCTGTACGGGCCAGCCTTTCATCGCTATTTGTGAAATTATTGATAGATAGTTTACCACGTACTTTTATAATGTTTTGTCTGACCTAGACTAAGCGATAGGAATATCAAATTATGGCTGCAAAAAACAACCTCAATATCGAAGACTTGCTACGCTTTACGGTTAAACATAAGGCATCAGATTTACATATTTCAGCGGGCATGCCAGCAATGATACGTGTCGATGGTGAAATGACGCGTATCAATATGCCAGAGATGACTCATCAAGTCGTGCATCAGCTTATTTATGACATTATGAATGACAAGCAGCGTGCCGACTTTGAAGAGTTTTTTGAAACAGATTTTTCTTTTGAAATTCCTAATTTAGCACGTTTTCGTGTCAATGCTTTTAATCAAAACCGCGGTGCAGGTGCTGTATTTCGTACCATTCCTTCCAAAGTATTAACGATGGAAGATTTAGGTATGGGCGATGTATTCCGACGTATCTCAGACCTTAAACGTGGGGTGGTGTTGGTGACAGGTCCAACAGGTTCAGGTAAATCGACAACACTTGCGGCGATGATTGACTACATTAATGAAAGCCGTAAAGAGCATATTCTAACTATCGAAGATCCGATTGAATTTGTCCATCAGTCAAAGAAAAGTCTGATCAACCAGCGTGAAGTCCACCGTGATACTTTAGGTTTCGAGCCAGCATTACGCTCTGCCCTACGTGAAGATCCCGATGTTATCTTGGTTGGCGAGCTACGTGACCTTGAAACCATTCGCTTGGCTCTAACAGCGGCAGAAACTGGTCATTTAGTATTCGGCACCTTGCATACCAGCTCAGCCGCTAAGACGATTGACCGTGTCATTGATGTATTCCCAGCTGCTGAAAAAGACATGATTCGCGCGATGCTATCAGAATCGTTACAAGCCGTTATTTCACAGACTCTGTTACGTCGTCAAGCAGGTGGCCGTGTGGCTGCTCATGAAATCATGATAGGTACACCTGCCATCCGTAATTTGATACGTGAGAACAAAATCGCTCAAATGTACTCTGCTATTCAAACGGGTGCTGGCGATGGCATGATTACCCTTGATCAGACGTTAAAGAACTTGGTAGGCAAAGGAACTATTAGCAAAGATGTTGCGCGTCCTTATGCAAAACAGCCTGAAGCGTTTCTATAGTATATATAGACCATCAGAAATGAATAATTGGTGATATCCACTATTATCTAGTAGCAATCTACTGACGAACTTTACAGTATGATTTTAAATATTTTCTTAATTGAGTTACCTCTAGTGCAGGTGCGATATGGACATTGATAAACTATTACAGTTAATGATCAGCAAAAATGGATCTGACCTTTTTATTACGGCTGACGTAGCACCTTCCATGAAAGTGAATGGAAAAATTTTACCGGTCGGTAGAACCCCTTTAAGTGCTGAGCAAACCATGAGACTGGTCAAAGGTGTAATGACGCCAAGCCAGCAAAAGGAGTTTGAAGATACTAATGAGTGTCAGTTTGCTATCTCTGATGAAGCACAGCAAGCTCGTTTTCGAGTCAGTGCGTTTGTACAGCGTGATATGGCAGGAATGATTTTACGGAAAATTGAAAATAATATTCCAACGGTCGAAGAGTTACGTTTGCCGCCAACGCTAAAAGAATTGGCTATGAAAAAACGCGGTATTATTCTATTAGTTGGTGCAACGGGTACGGGTAAATCCACCACTCTTGCAGCAATGATAGGACATCGCAATCAAAACTCTCATGGTCATATTATTACGATAGAAGATCCTATTGAGTTTGTTCACAAACATCGTGGTTGTATTATTACCCAACGCGAAGTTGGTATCGATACCCATTCATTTGAAGCAGGCCTAAAAAACACGCTACGCCAAGCACCCGATGTCATCCTAATCGGCGAGATTCGTAACCGTGAGGTGATGAGCTATGCTATCCAGTACGCAGAAACAGGCCACCTAGTGTTTGCAACATTGCATGCAAACAATGCCAACCAAGCAATCGATCGTATTATTCATTTCTTCGAAACCAATCGCCATAATCAGTTGTTTATGGATTTGTCGTTGAACTTACAAGCAATTATCGCTCAGCAACTTATCCCCACGCCTGATGGTAAAGGACGACGCGCTGCGATCGAGATTTTACTAAATTCGCAGCTGATCAGTGACTATATCCGTAAAGGGGAAGTCCATGAAATCAAAGATGTAATGACACGCTCACGAGACAGTGGCATGCAAACCTTTGATCAAGCGCTTTTTGATTTGTACGAACAAGGGGAGATAACCTATAAAGAAGCGATTCTACATGCTGACTCTCCTAACGATCTGCGCCTTAAAATCAAGCTCAGCAGCAAAAACGGTAATACCAATTTAGATGAAGGTGCCGATAGTTTATCGTTAGATGTTAGCTAATATTCTTCAGCTTCCCATACAGAGTAAACATATAAAAAAAACCCTCGTTATAAATAACGAGGGTTTTTTTTTATTGGTCGACACAGCATTGTCAGTGGTTCGCTATAACATTATTAGCAGAAATAAGCATTTTTGTTTACACACTAGATAATTATTTCGCACTGTCTCTACAAGCTTGCTCCGCACATATACCATATAGCACAAGAGAGTGCCCAGATAGTTTGAAGCCATGTTTTTCTGCTACTTTCAGCTGTTCTTCTTCGATGACTTCATTATGAAACTCTATAATCTTGCCACATACATCACAAACTAGATGGTCATGATGCTCTTCTTGTGTAATTTCAAACACAGATAGATTGTTTTCAAAATTATGACGCTCAACGATACCCGCTTGCTCAAACTGTGTCAGTACACGATAGACAGTGGCAAGACCTACGTCTTCACCTTGGTCAATAAGTGCTTTATATACTTCTTCTGCGCTCATGTGATGCAGCTCTGCGCGCTCTAATAGTTCTAAAATTTTGATACGAGGCAACGTGACTTTGAGTCCTGCTCTACGTAAATCTTGATTGGTAAAAGAAGCCATAATATCCCTCTTGACTGTGGAAGCCTTAGCAAATAAAAAATATGTGATAAATAATCAAAGATGATTATTTTCGTAAAATGTAGAGTAAATGATTCATAACAAACTGACTGAGCTTACGCAGACATCACGCTTATTATTTTATAATTATCGAGATGCAAGCCTATGAATTTAAAATATAATTAATATCACTCTTCAGATTGTGTTTGGTAAATAATGTCGTAAGTGGTAGGCAATTGCAAGTAAATGACGTATCATTTGTCCAAGATTGTCGGTCAGACTGGTACGACCTAATGCTGGCCACACCTAATTCATTTCTTATGAGTCATCTTACCATGATAAAGACATTAAATTTCCGTCCGTTAAGCCCCACAAGCGCATTACGTAAGATCGTTATCACCAGTATGCTTGGCGCTACTGTTGCTATGTCTGGCTGCTCATTATTGAGTGTTTATAAGATTGATTTGCCACAAGGCACAGCGATTACTCAAAACCAAGCCCAGAAGCTAAAAGTAGGTATGAATCAAAACCAAGTTCTTTATGCGCTTGGTAGCCCTGCAATTCGAGATACGCTTGAGCCTAAACGCTGGGATTACATCTATGACTATAAAGCAGGTACTGAAGGTAGCCGTAAAGGTATCGCAGATGTCAAAAACGCTAGCCAGCATTTAGTGATTTATTTTGATGATAATGGTTTGGTCACGCGTATCGAAGGTATTGAGAGTCTGCCAACGTCATAGTCAGTAAACCCTATCGGTCTAGATAGCTAATGGTTTAGCTGCGAGATTTACTTTTGCGCTGAGACATAGGATCAGCGCTTAAGCTGCGATACACCTCGATACGGTCAAAAGGCTGTAGCAAATAGCTTAATGGCTGTTTTTGTGCGTAAATTCCCACATGCCAACGTTTTGCAGTTGGCGTGGTAATATCTATGACTTGCTCACACCACTCTGCCAGTTCTGCAAACTTCTCAAGCCATCCCGCTTGTACCAATGCTTCATACAAACTAACACCTTGTTTAACCTGCAAAGCTACATAATGCTGGCGCTGCTCATCTTCAGCATACGCCAGATATACCGTCATTAACTTAGCTTGAGTAGCCTGTAGCACACTGCTGTCACGGCCACTAACTGTTAGCTCAACCACTGCATCACCCAACCTATCAATGCTAATAGCAATGCTAATGGTACGACTAAACGTATCGCAACTCGCCACAAGTTATAAACAGCTTCATTGCTAAAATTTAGTGATTTACGCAAATGACTGATTTTCATCTGCCAACCGGTAAATACTGATAATACTAGTACAGCGATGCTACTAATAATGACCAAGATACCTACTAGCCATGCTGTCGGAATCGCAACTACTAATAATAACGCCACAGCAAAAGTGATTATCAAACTAACTAACAATCCAAACTTATGCGTTAACTGTTGAATACTATAATGTAGCAAGTAGCTAGCTACAAACAATACCCCGCCCCAATATAGTAACTGTCCAATTGGTGGCAATGACAGACCACTAGTAAATAAAGCCACCACTCCTATCAGCAGTTGCAATACCCAAATCGGTAATACTAGCTTGGTTGCATGGTACTCACGAGTAGCAGCTCTGTTCTTTGCTTGCTGATTGCTTGATTCTACAGCTGTGACTGTCTGCTTACTCACCAAGTTCTGACCGAACCAGTATAGTCCTGTACCCGCACCAACACTCACTAATGCTAACGCAACTGCACGTGCCCACTCCATCAAACTGACATCAGTCATGGCGAAACCAGTATTTGGCACACCGTTTGCGAGCCCTAATAGCAGTCCTATTACCATTAGTCCTAAACCAATAGGTAGAGGCGCACCACCTAGCAAGCTTAAAAGCACCGCAATGACCATTAGGCCTGCAGCAACCGCGAAGTTAGGTACATCAGGTACGCTATTTAGCTCAGTTAATGCAGACAATATCCCCGTACTTGCGCCAGATATCACCAACGCTGCAATCACAATAGAGACTAACGCCGCCGACCAACCAAAGCTGCGCCATATCGGACTGACGTCTGCCTCACGAGTAAGCTTTTGCATGCCTGCTAGAGGTCCTTCGACACTACGATAGGCCAATGCTATCTCAGCATAAACAACAGGTAGCGCAACCAATACCATGGCTAATAGCCATAGCAACCAAAAATCAATCTCACCAATTGACGCAGGTGCAAACCAACGAAATAGCAATAGTGGTAGTATCGCCGCGATAAAATAAGAGGCATAACGGATCATCATAATTTCAATCCAAACGATCTAATACCATTCACAAAAACTAGCTCAGCAAACCAAACAAGTGCTAATACTACGCATAGTAGATTGAACATATTTGACACAGCTGATCGTGTTTTGAGGTTGGTATAAAGTGAATAACGATAATTTGTAATTATACAGAGCAACGACTGGCTTCTGTAAATGAATTCATCTAAACAATGTCTTAATATAAGGGACAAACAGTTATAAAAAAACCCCGAAATCGGGGTTTAGTCATTCAGATATAAATCAATACGCGGTTCAGTACTCAGTGGCTTTACTTAATGATCTTCTGTGCAAAGCAAAGTATCAGGTCTTGAATCAGTACGACTCAATTAGTGAATAGCACTTACATAGTCTGACAGGATACGAATGTCACGATCTGACAGTTTTGATGCAACCGTTTGCATCATACCCATCTCGCCTTCTTTGGCTGCGTCATTGACTCGTTTTTGATCATCGCTATCGATATCATCAACACGTCCAGCGGCACGGAATAGTTTTAGCTGAGTTGAAATATACTCAGCATGCTGACCGCCTAACTTTGGAAATGCAGCCCAAGTGTTACCTGCAGCATCTGGACCATGACAGCCTGCACAGCCAATAACGCCGCGTGACTTATCACCGCCCAAGAATAGCTTAGTCGCTTCTTGGTTGGTCACAGGATTACCATAGCCAACACCCCAAGGCGCTTGAGTAGCATAATAACCTGCTACGTCAGCTAGGTCTTGCTGAGATAGGTTAGCAACTTGTGACTGCATGATACCGTTTTTGCGATAACCTGCTTTAAAGTTGACTAGCTGTTTATACAGGTACTTTACATTTTGGCCGCCAAGGTTTGGCTGTGCAGGAACAACACTGACGCCATTAAGACCATGACAAGCAGCACAAACGGTTTCTGCAATTTCTTGACCTGCATTGACGTCATATTCAGGAACAATAATAGCAGCTTGTACGCTGAAACTTGCAACGCATAAGCTGGCAGCAGCGATTAACTTTTTCATTGATACAAATCCTACTAGCTCGGCGTAAGCATTATTTAGAGTGATTGCACGGGTAAGATACCTGATATAGCCATCTCTTTAATTATGAGAGTAGCATATATTTTAAGGTCTTGGACACAAGCAGTCTGAAAGTACTTACTAACATCAGGGTTTATTTTCGATTATTATAGCAAGACTTTGTATCATTTGCCTACTTAATCATAGTATCCATCAGTTTTCTGGCAACACAATACACAATATGACGCAAAAATAAAAAGCGCAGATAGGTTGTTAACCCAGCGCTTTACTTTATATTTTCATGAGCTAATTATTTGCTCATGTACTCGATAAGTTGGCGATAGTCGTCATCACTACAATTGTCACAAAGTCCACCTGCTGGCATTTGCGGCATACCACCTTTAACAGATTTGATAAGCATCGGCATGCTTTTTTGTTTAATTAGCTGTTGCCATTTAGCACTATCACCTTTTTTTATGGCATTTAGCGCCCCACTATCGTGACAGACTGCACATGAGTTATCATAGGTTGTGGCAATATCCGCCGCACCTGCGCTGCTAATCATAATGCCACTAAGTAATAGTGCAGCACTGCTAGCCGTTATAGCGCGATAACTCGTGCTAAGAAGTTTACTGATTGAAAACATAGAGCACCTCCTCGTGATATTTCACGTGTCTCATCAATCGTTCTATTAAACGTCTTTCATTAAACATTGTAACAATATATGTCATATAAACATAGATGATTTGGATATAGCTTTGTTAAAGCTGAGAACTTGTCTTAATGACTAGCCAACTTTAATGTTATCCTACTATTTATATGATGCTAATCGCAGTTATTTCAATAAGTAAGACAAGGAATAGTATAGAATAGCCAGTAATATTAAATAGCTACGTTTATGATTTTCATATAACTGTATCAATGAAAAACAGCCTTTTACTTTGTTTTACCTATTGCTTTACTAATTACTTGACCACACCGATGACTTGAATCATCAGCTGACTAAAATTTTATAATCGCATCCAATTTTTTGAGATTAATGAGCCATTTATGAGTACCCCGTTTAACGATGTCGCCGCTGAACATGCCTTGTTCAATACCAAATCTCGTCAGAAAATTCAGCAAACTGAGTTTATGATGTCAGCACCTACTTTTCGTCTCTGTCCACCTGACATGGGATTGGAGGTTGCTTTTGCAGGGCGCTCAAACGCCGGAAAATCATCAGCCATCAACGCCTTAACCAATCAGCGTCAGTTAGCTCGCTCGTCTAAGACACCTGGACGCACACAGATGATTAACTTTTTTAGTATCGGTGATACTGACAGACGTTTGGTCGATTTGCCTGGTTACGGCTATGCAGCTGTCCCGCTAGAGATGAAAAAAGAATGGCAAGTTGAGCTAGAAGAATACTTGGTATCACGCTCAAGCCTTGCAGGTCTGGTACTGATGACAGATATTCGTCATCCGCTTAAGTTTTTTGATGAGCAGATGCTACACTGGGCAAAAGATGGTGAGCTACCAGTGCATATCCTACTGACCAAAGCAGATAAGCTAAAATACGGTGCTTCCAAAAACGCCCTACTTGAAACTCGTAAACGTCTGAAAAAACTGGGCTTAAATTGTACCATTCAGTTATTTTCGGCCCTTAAAAAAGAAGGTCTCGAGGAATTGGCTGGGATAATGGGCCGCTGGTATGAGTATAAACTTGATGCAGACAAAATCGTTGAGTCATCTTTTGCGTTGCTAGAAGGCGCTGAGTTAGAAGACGCTATTGAGAAAGAGAGCGGCGAAAAAGAGAGCAAATAGTTACTAAACTCTCTAATCAAAAGGGTTTATCGCTCTTACGATAAACCCTTTTTTGTTGTCTCTTTTTTTAACCCATTATTATTATCAGTATGCTAATAAAACAATGAGGATCATAAAAATAGCGCTACCTGCATAACAAATCAACTAGCGCTTGCGGAGTATCCACTTGATAGGTTGGATTTTGCGCAGCAAGCTCTGCACTTGTTGCCGTACCATAGTCTACCGCTATACTAGTCATACCTAATGCTATTGCCATCTGAATATCATAGATACTGTCGCCAATAAACACGGCGTCAGAAATCTGCTTCTGCGTATAGTCCAAGATATCAGTCAACATCTGCGGTTCAGGTTTTGATCCTGACTCATCAGCACAACGCGTAATCGCAAAATAATCATGGCTATCTGAGGCATCTAATACACGATCCAACCCTTTTCTTTTTTTACCAGTTGCTACAGCGAGCGTTTTACCCTGCTGTTGCAAAGTTTGTAACATATGCTCTATCGGTTCAAAAAGTGGCGTGCTGTGACTATTGGCAATATAGTGCTCTGCATAGGTTTGCTGAATGGCAATCAACTGCACATCGTTTGCCTGAGGATATAAAATTCTAATTCCGTTCATTAAACTCAGACCAATGATATCTTTTACAGCTTTATCAGTCGTCTTAAACCCGTGTGCCTCCCCAGCCACATGCATAGACTCAACGATTAAACCAATTGAATCCATTAGCGTGCCGTCCCAATCAAAAATAATCAATGTCTTATCTGACAAACGATGTTCTGCTGATGGTTGAGCCTCTATAATGCGCTCTGAAGTTGTCGTTGGTTTAATCATGAATTTACCTTAATGAATAATAAATAGCAGATACTAAAACGTCACGGCGACTTATTCGTAAAAATAAGAGTTCGTGACGTTTAGGAGTATATAAAATAGTTTGGTTTGAGAGTTTGTTTTTAACAGCTACTCAGGTAACTTCGTTGTTTCTGGTAGCCAATCTGCCATGTCGTCTGGTAATGGTGCAGTAATAGTTTCGTAGCCTGGAATATCTAAGCGCCATGCGTGTAGACATAGACGATGGACGCCTGATTTATCATGAACGTTATATTTATCATCACCTAGGATAGCATGACCAATATGTGCCAAATGTACACGGATTTGATGAGTACGACCCGTTAATGGCTTGGCTTCGATTAAGCTTACTGGCTGATCATTAATCGTAAAACGATCATGGATAATGATATCGGTTTGGCTTTCCTTTGCTTGTTCGTCTTGAGCGTCGACTTTAACTCGGCGCTCACCGCTAGCAAGCGTATAACGTAGCAACGGCGCATTGATACGTTGCTCATTAAGCGCAGGTTGTCCTTTGGCAAGACATAGATAGTGCTTTTGAATGGTCTTATCTACCAAATGCTGCTGCAATACTTTAAGCGTTGAGCGTTTTTTGGAAATCATCAGCAGCCCTGATGTATCTTTATCGATGCGATGTATCAGCTCTAGGTATTTTTTACCTGTCACTTCACGCATCGCTTCGATAACCCCAAAGTCTAAACCACTGCCACCATGTACGGCGATGCCAGACGGCTTATTTAATACAAGCAAACCATCGTCTTCATAGACCACACGAGCCAGCAGGCTGTTGGCAAACTCGGTACTAATAATCGGTTTTTCGCGCGTTGCTAGCTCTACAGGGGCAATACGTACCACGTCTTCACGCTGCACTCTATCGTGTGCCTTGCAGCGCTTATTATTGACGCGTATTTCATCTGAGCGAATCATTTTATAGATATGCGATTTTGGCAAACCTTTTAAGCGGTTTAACAAAAAATTATCCAAACGCTGATCGTGTTGATGGCGCGTTACTT
Organism: Psychrobacter sp. AOP7-C1-14; assembly: GCF_052376135.1. Taxonomy (NCBI): domain Bacteria; kingdom Pseudomonadati; phylum Pseudomonadota; class Gammaproteobacteria; order Moraxellales; family Moraxellaceae; genus Psychrobacter; species Psychrobacter sp. AOP7-C1-14. Next base: position 52,995 of record NZ_JBQSVH010000003.1, read on the forward strand.
CAAGATAGTTCACCTTACCGAAGTTGCTAATCTCATCATCAGCGCTTTGCGGGCGTGTTTTGCTATTGAAAATAGCAGGAGCTTCATGGGTAGGAGCGTCGTCAGTCATTTTTGAGTTTGTCATTTTTAGTTAGGTATTTACACAAAGATTTGCTATAGTTTAGCATGTTGAGCGACAATTAAGCAGATGCGACAGCAATAATCATTGTTGTTACAAATAGTTGACCACCGTTTTACTACTTGTCAGTTTACTACTACTTGCTAGCAAAGAGGTTGATACTATTTATCCTGCTGACATGACACGTCTCATCTAATTTTAAGGCACATTATTTACTTAGAGGTATTACTTACCAAATATAGCCCTGTAAATTAAGAATACTGTACTGAATGTTATTCGGTACCATAAAATAAATAGTGACACTAAATACCATCGCGCTAATAACTCTGATAATAAATCAGCTTATTAACCGATTACAACACAACACTGACTCACTAATTGCATGACAACGACCGTACTCGATAATCAATCATTATTTAATGACTATTTATCTGATGGTTCTTTATGCCCGCATAGTTGAGCAAGTATGGGTAGTTTAGCGTTAGGATCGAAAAGTAACTCGATAGCTGCCTAAGTATTGGTGGTCAAACAGATGACGATAACAATGTAAATACGATACCACGCTGACAAGCTGGTCCATTACTCTGTTTGCCAAGTACGCCCCGCTGATAACAAAAGCTGCAACACCTAACCTTGAGACACCCAAGATATTATTGACGTTATACAAAGAACGATAAACAAAGAGTAACCAATTGCTTAGCCTGAACAAACAATCGCTGAATAACGCCACTATATAGTAGCAATCATGACCGCGATATTATTGTTAGACTTTGATGGATAAATGGCAACAGCACCATGCTTTTTTATTATCAGTATTTTTTAGAACTGTAAATGACCCTCGCTCACGCCTACAACGTGCGCTGAAATCACTGCCAATAGAACGTACTGAGAATAAGAGCGCTTTGACTTGCTGACACAGTCATATATGTACCAAGTTTACTAATGATAAGATATACGTACCATAGCCTTACGCCCTATATTACTGATATTAACATGAGCACTGCTCATTACTTCAGGTAAAAAAGAAGCCATTGAAAAAGCCCCTGCGCTTTATGAAACCCACGATTTACGTTCTATCGTTAATAAACATCTACACATGCTAATCACAATATTAGCCACACTTGCCACTATGTCTTAAAGACTGTCTTATTGTTGTCATGCGTACTCATAGGATACAAATATGAAACGCATTTTAATCAACGCAACTCAAAACGAAGAGATTCGTGTCGCCTTATGTAAAGGCAATCACCTGTACGATTTCGACCTAGAAAACCGTACCCGCGAGCAAAAAAAATCTAACATCTATAAAGGTCATGTGACCCGTGTCGAGCCATCGCTTGAAGCGGTATTTGTCGAATATGGCTCACAGCGCCAAGGTTTCTTGCCAATTCGTGAAATCTCTGCCGAATACTTAAGCGGCAATCCACGTGACGAAAACATTAAAAAATTGATTAAAGAAGGTGACGAGCTAATCGTCCAAGTTGAAAAAGAAGAGCGTGGCAACAAAGGCGCTGCTCTATCAACATATGTATCGTTAGCTGGTCGCTATCTAGTATTGATGCCAAACAATCCTCGCGGCGGTGGTATCTCACGTCAAATCTCAGGCAAGCTACGTGAAGACATGAAACGCATGCTGGGAAATCTGGATCTACCAAAAGGCATGAGTGTCATCATTCGTACTGCTGGTATTGGTAAAACCCAAGAAGACTTGCAGCACGACTTGAATCATTTACTTAACATTTGGCAAGCAATTCAAGAACAAAACCAAAAATACCCATCACCGCGCTTGGTGCACCAAGAAGCTGGCGTTGTCACACGTGCGGTTCGTGATTATCTGCGTGACGATATCGCTGAGATTTGGATTGATAACGAAAACGCTTATATCGAAGCGGCTGGCTTTATCGATGCAGTAATGCCAAAACAAGCTGAAAAGCTACGCAAATATACCGATTATGAGCCGATGTTCTCGCGTTTTAATATCGAAAAACAAATCGAAACCGCTTATCAGCGCGAAGTTCGTCTGCCATCAGGTGGCTCGATCGTTATTGACCAAACGGAAGCGTTGGTTTCTATCGACATTAACTCAGCTAAGTCGACTAAAGGTTCAGATGTTGCTGAGACCGCTTACCATACCAACTTAGAAGCAGCTGATGAGATTGCTCGTCAGCTACGTTTGCGTGATATGGGTGGTTTGATTGTTATTGATTTCATTGATATGAATGATAACAAGCACCAAAAAGAAGTAGAAAAACGTCTAATCGACGCGACCAAATATGACCGTGCACGTGTCCAGTTTGGTGATATTTCTAAATTTGGTCTAATGGAAATGAGCCGTCAGCGTCTACGTCCTTCTTTAGAAGAGTCAACTGGTTATATCTGCCCACGTTGTCATGGCAATGGTATGATTCGTGACCTGCGTTCATTGTCGCTATCTATCATGCGTCAAATTGAGCAAATCGCCCTTAAAGAACGCCAAGGTGAAGTCCAAGCTGAAGTTCCAACAGACATCGCCGCATTCTTATTAAACGAAAAGCGCGACAGCTTGGTTTATCTTGAGCAAGACAGTGGCACGCGCATCACGATTTTGCCACACGCACATTTAGAATCCCCAAACTTCAAGCTGCATTTCAATCGTGATGGCTTTGCTCCATCGAGCTATGAGCGTATCACGGATACACAGCAACAAGAGCATAGTGACCTTGGCTACAACGTTGACTGGCAAACTGCTGAAAAAGAGCGTCCAGAGCAGCAACCTACTCGTCAGCCTCGTAAAACAGCAAATGGTAATAATAAGCACAGCCGCTCAAACACACAGCAGAATGCAGCTGCGCAAACGAAAAACGATACAGTAAATCATAGCAATGACCGTCGTAATCATAAAAACACCAACGACGTTTTGCCTGCGAATGCACCGCAAGCCAATAAAACCGCTAGTGTTGCTGCACCAGTAGCATCGCAAACACAGAGTGTCGAAGCTGCTGCTCAACCGAAAGCCGTTGCATGGTTATCAAATCTATTTGCCCAGGCACCGCAGGCGACTACAACACCTAGTGTTACTAGCCGAGATGCTGCTGAAGCAATCGAAGCAATCGTAAATACTGGTGCGCAAAGTTTAGGCTCTTTTGGTCAAGTTGATAGCAATGCACTGAATAACACTGATTCAAACCGTGAGCAGTCAACTCAACAAAACAACAGCCAGAGAAACGACAACCAACAGTCAGATAACAACGCTAATCGTCAGCAAGCACGTCGCAATGACAGCGATACTGACGACAGCAACAATGAAGATAGAAGAAGACGTAAGCCGCGTAAATCTAGATCTTCTAAACCACGTCAGAGAAAAGAAGCAACTGACGACACGACTAGCAACGTAAACAGTAGCTCAGAAAATGCTGATAACAAACCGTCTGGTACCCAAGACCAAAAACAGCAAGACAAGCGTCAAAACGATAGTAGACGTACAAACGAGCGTAATCGTAATAACCGTCAGAACAGTAATCGTAATGCAAGCGAGCGTAATGATACTGATGATGAAAATAGCTCTACAGCAAGTGAGCAAACCCGTTCTAAGCGTAAATCGCATAGCCAACGTGGCTCACGCGGTAAACTAGAGCGCGGTGAGACACTAACGGCTGACAACGTCAAACACAGCAAGCAGCAGAATGCTAGAAATAATGATACTACCAATAGTAAAAATCAATCTAGCGCACGCCGTAACCAAGACCCTAACGAAGTTGTGTTACAAGTTAATGAAGCGCCAACTGAGCTAAAAGCTTCTGAAGTGGTTCATCTATCTTTAGATGATAGCAAGTCCACGCAGGCTAAGACTCAGTCTAGTGAGAAGCAAAGCGCGATAAACAACGTGGTAAAAGATGAGCGTTCTGATAAGCGCAGTAGCCATGGGCAGAACACTGATAAGCAAACAACTAGTGCTCAGAACGCTGATAGTAAAGTTGACAACGACAAGAGCACGGTAGAACCCCATGCTAGTCAGGCAAATGATGATAAGCATAAATCTACCGAACAAGCTAAAGTGCAAAAGGATGCACCTAAGCATGAGCAGGCTGCTGAAGCTAAAGAAGCGGCTGGCGCTGTAGAAACACCATCGACTTCTACAAGTAATACAGAGAATCAGTCAGAAACACCCACGTCAGTAGCAGCTGATGTAGCAGAAGCTACAGAGACTTCGAAACAGCAGGAAACTAAGACTGCTAACGATGTAAGTGAGAGTAGTGAAACTGAAAAAACTCAGTCTGATAGTGATAGCGCGAACGCAAGTAATGTGAGCAACTCAGCACTTGAGCTGACACATGAAGCATTGTTTGGTGCACGTTACGTGACTGCAGAAAAATTTGGGCAAGCGAGTAACGATCCACGAGCAGTACTTGGTCAACAATCCGCTCAAGTGGATGAACCAGATGCTGCCAGTGTACCAGCAGTACGCGGTACGGTTGGCGAGTTCATTCGTGCAACGCTACCAGAAGCACAAGCCCGCTTAGCAGAAGAAGGTGTTATCAATTGCTTTATCGCGACCATTGCGTTGCATAACGAGCAAGTTCAGAACGCTGATAATAGTTCTGATGCTGCTAGCCAGAGCTTTGACTTTAGCAACTATGGCTATCAACCATTGGCTGCCGATTACCTCACACGCTTTGAAGTAATGACGCAAGCCGTCAGTCAGTTTGCAGCAGCACAGGGAAAGACAGACGTTGAGCCACGTGCTATCACCAAGCGTGCCAGCAACGATCCACGAGGTCAGCACCCTGACTATCAGGAATCAGCTGTATTGAGCGTACCTGCAGTACAGGTAAGTGACGTGGAGCAAGCTGATAGCGCAGTAGATGCGCATGACGTTGAAGCGACTGCCCTTGCGAACCAGGCTCAAACTGATGATATCAGTTCTGATAGTGAGCAACTGCTAGAAATCGAGCGTGCTCAGTCAGAAGCTAAGGATTCAGAGAACATAGCAGCAGAAACTGAGCAAATGACTGACTCAGCAGTAGAAGACACTGCTACAGAAGCGGACAAAGATGACAGTCAGGCAGCTAAGTCTAAGACGACCATCGCCAGCTATAAAAACATGATCGAAAATGTGGCTGAGCAATTACTACCACAGACTGGTATGTTTAATCTGACTACTCCAAAAGTACCAAAAGCGCGCAGTCGTAAGCCTAAGTCAGATCATAAAAAACCGACACAAGTAGAAAAATCGGAAACTGATGTTACCAGCGACGATAGCTAAAAAGCCATAATATAAAAAAGGTAAGAATACAAAAGACAAAGCCCCGATACTTATAAGTATCGGGGCTTTTTATATTATTGGCTTGATAGTGATAGGTAACTGACGATGTAATGTTACGCTAACCAGTCTATTATTGACGCCTATACTTTTTGGCGCTTTTATCCTGACTTAGTGCGCAGTAGAATCACTACCACGCATTTTGCCAATGGTTGTAATAATGGCCACTACAATAGCACCAACAATCAGTCCGACCAGCCCATTCAATAACGAAGCGGTCAACCCTTCAAACACACCAGTAAGATGAGCAATATCTTCTACACTATGATGTAAAAAGCCAATGCCATGAACGATAATACCACCGCCAACTAGGAACATCGCAATCGTACCCGCTATCGATAAGAACTTCATAAGCTTTGGTGCAGCTGCAAGCATAAACTCACCAAACTTGCGCTTACTATCACCTGACTGAGAGTTCTCGATCAGATGCAGACCTGCATCATCAATCTTGACAATGCCTGCAACCAATCCATAAATACCGACCGTTACCACAGCGGCTACAATCGAGAGCACGATACCTTTTTGGACAATATCGCCACCAGCAGCTGTGACCGCGCCTAAGGAAATAACAATAATCTCAGCTGATAAAATGAAATCAGTACGTATCGCACCTTTGATTTTGTCTTTTTCAAAGGCAACTAAGTCTATATCATCATCCGCGTTGGCTTTTAGGCGGGCGTTTTGCTCTTCATCATGAGGCAGCAGTTTTGGCCAAAATTTATGAATGACCTTTTCGGCCCCTTCATAACTCAGATACAGTCCTCCGAGCATCAACAGCGGGGTAATCAACCACGGAATAAAATAGCTGATCAAGAGCGCCGCTGGTACTAAAATCACCTTATTCACGGCCGAGCCTTTGGCAACCGCCCAAATGACAGCAAGTTCGCGACTTGGCTTAACCCCTGTAACCTGCTCTGCATTGAGTGCCAAATCATCACCAACTAAGCCTGCGGTTTTTTTGGCGGCGATTTTGGTCATGACGCCTACATCATCCATTAAGATACTGATGTCATCGAGTAAGGTTAATAAACTGGCACCTGCCATGCGTGCTCCTTAAAGCAAATTTGTTAAAGTGAGTCGTTCTCAAATGGTTCGTAAAAAGCATTTTATATAATTTTTTATAAAAATAATGCAATTAGCTTTAGACTACAAGTTCAAGCAACTATGTTAAATAGCACAAATGTATCTTATTTTTTTAATTTATGCTGATAGCTATTCTTTAAAGTTGGCCTGACTTATACTTCTTGGCTGCCTTCCCTTCGCTACTATTTAGCACAAATATGGTAATATGAAGGCTGTTACTACCTATCTTTTATTATCAATAAGTTGTAAAAACTTCTTTAATGTTAAACCTTTAAAACAGTACTAAGACACATTACTATATAGAAAAGTTCACAGCGCTTTTTATAACGAACTCATGATTAGGCGAGACGCCTATAGGAAACCCGTATGCCGTTCCCCACTATCAAAAATACCACCTTACGTAACCCTCTTTCTCGTACCGTTCTATCTCGTTTTATGATGAGTGCTCTACTGGTTGGTATCGCTGCTGGCTGCTCAAACAATGCCGCTGACGCAACCAACAATACCAGCGTTGTAAACGCTGCACAGACAAAAGCCACAACTACTAAGCCCTCAGCTGATAATGATGCAACTGTGGTACAAGCTTTACAGGCGAATCTAAAAAGCTCTGGTATTGAGGAAACTATCGTTTCAGCTGTACCGACAGATATGGATGACATTTATTGGGTGACTGCTGAAGGCCTACCTCCTTTCTTTACTGATAAAGCGGGTAAGCATATTATTCAAGGTCAGATTATCGCTGTGGGTGATGCCGCTCCGGTCGATATCAGTGCCGCCTTAACTGCTACGACCGCACAAGAAGCACTAAAAGCTGTCGATAAAAAAGACATGGTAATTTATCCAGCTCAAGGTGAAACCAAAGCCGTCATTTACGCCTTTACCGATGCAGACTGTGGCTACTGTCGCAAACTACATTCAGAAATGGATGATATCAATGCGCGTGGTATCGAAGTTCGTTATTTAGCTTGGCCACGCAGTCAACAGTCTGTTCCAAAGATGGAAGCTATTTGGTGTAGTCAGGATCGTAAAGCGGCGATGGATCAAGCAAAAATCGGCGCCAATGTTCAAGCCCCTAGCTGTGCCAATCCTGTCCAAGAGCATATGGCTCTAGGGTCAAAACTTGGTGTGCGCGGCACCCCTGCTGTATTTACCGAAACAGGACAGCAAATAGGTGGCTACCTACCTGCAGCAGAGTTGGCACAAGCCGTAGGCGCTAACTAACAACTTGAGTTATTAATATTAGTTACTCATATTAAAGTGACTAATATGAGCCACAAAGCATAAATGACATATGCATATGCCAAGCAAGATTGAAGCTAATACTTTTGTACAATCGTAAGCTGATATAACCTTGATAATGTCGTCTTTATAACATTGATATTTATGACATGGTCTTTATGACATTTGTAGACGTCACAACGCCTTATCGGTATGATACGATAAAGCACGATGCAAAATGAGTAACACCCTTTTATTTGAGCTTTTTTTTATTCAACTATGATGAAGTAAATAAGCAGACAAGACTAGACAATGCACACAGACTCTATGTTTGATGTTGCAGACTCATTTGATACTGTCATCGCTTATACTTACTTTATTGTATTTAACCTCTTGAGGATACTGTGAGTAATTCCATCAAACTAGCGATACTTGGTCTGGGCACCGTCGGAACGGGCGTGATCAATCTGATCAATGACAATTTAAATGAGCTAAAACGCCGTAGCGGACGCGACATTATTATTACCGAGGTTGGTACGCGTCGTCAGCGTGATGATATTGATGCCAATATCATGCAAAACAGCGATCTGATGGCAATTGCCGCAAGCGATAACGTTGATATTGTTATCGAAGTGATTGGTGGTACCACCTTAGCAAAAGACGTCATTATGCAGGCCATCAAAAACGGCAAGCATGTGGTCACGGCAAACAAAGCTTTGCTGGCTGAACATGGTAATGAAATTTTTGCCTTCGCTGAAGAAAATAATGTACACGTCGCTTATGAAGCAGCGGTGGCAGGTGGCATTCCAATCATCAAAGTGATGCGTGAAGCACTTGCTGCCAATAAAATCGACTGGCTCGCTGGCATCATTAATGGTACTGGCAACTTTATCATGACAGAAATGCGTGACAAGGGTCGTCCTTTTGCCGATGTATTAAGCGAAGCGCAAGAGTTAGGCTATGCAGAAGCAGATCCTACTTTTGATGTTGAAGGTATCGATGCTGCTCATAAATTAGCACTACTCGCCTCTATCGCCTTTGGTATTCCGCTACAGTTTGATAAAGTCTACTGTGAAGGTATCACTGGTATTACCCTACAAGATGTGAACTACGCTGAAGAGCTTGGCTACCGCATCAAACATTTAGGGTTTGCCGTACGCCGAGATAGTGAAAAATCTGGTGACGCAGGTGTTGAATTACGGGTACACCCGACACTTATTCCACAAGATGCGCTACTGGCTAACGTCAATGGCGTGAAAAATGCCGTACTGGTCAACTCACACCCACTTGGTCAAACGCTTTATTGCGGCGATGGTGCCGGTGCTGGTGCAACAGCCTCTGCTGTGATGGCTGATGTCATGGATTTGATTCGTGTGCTCGGTAGCAAAGACAGCAACGATCAGAGTAACAGCGATCAAAACAACCATGGTCATCATGTTCCGCATTTAGCATTTATTCCTGAACAGCTATCAGACACGCCTATATTACGCGCCGATCAGATGGTGACTGGATATTATTTGCGGGTGCATGCTTATGATAGCCCAGGTGTACTGGCAGATATTACTCGCATCCTAAGTGATGCTGGTATCAATATCGATGCCATCTTGCAAAAGCCTGCGCATAAAGTAGGTCAAGTGCCTGTGATTATTCTGACGCTACCTGTGGTCGAGAGTCAGATGAATCTTGCTATCGAAAAAATTGAAAAATTAGAAACTATTACTGATAAAGTAGTACGCATACGATTAGATGAGCTAGCATAAACCAAACACTGAAGAAGACAGATGCTTATAATATAAACAGAAGCTAGCCAATTGGCATCTGATTTCTTGGGTAGATACTTAATCAAAAAACACAACAGGGAATAATAACGATGTCAAATGATGCAATTGTAATCTTAAACGGCGCACGTACACCAATGGGTGGCTTTCAAGGTGCACTAAAAGACATGAGTGCTACCGAGCTGGGCGGCGCTGCTATCAAAGCGGCTGTTGAACGCTCAGGTGTTAGCGCTGACAGTATTGATGAAGTCATTATGGGTTGTATTTTGACTGCAGGTCTGGGTCAAGGCCCAGCGCGTCAAGCTATGCGTAAAGCAGGTCTACCAGATGCAACTGGTGCTGTTACGATCAATAAGCTTTGTGGCTCAGGCCTAAAAGCAGTCATGCAAGCGCATGATGGTATCAAAGCTGGAAGCTTCAACGTCGCTGTTGCAGGTGGTATGGAGTCAATGACCAATGCACCATACATTATGCCAGGATCACGTGGCGGCTACCGTATGGGCCACAAAGAAGTCAAAGACCATATGTTCTTGGACGGTCTAGAAGATGCTGATACTGGTAAGCTTATGGGCATGTTTGCTCAAGAAATGGCAGATGAAAAAGGTTATACACGTGAGCAAATGGATGAGTTTGCTATTGAATCGCTAAACCGCGCTTTGACTGCTATCAAAGACAATCATTTCAAAGATGAAATCGAACCTGTCACGTTTAAAACTCGTAAAGGTGAGCAAACTGTCGATACCGATGAACAGCCTGCCCTTGCGAACGCTGATCGTATTCCTACGCTGCGCCCAGCATTTGCTAAAGACGGTACCATTACTGCCGCAAACGCTAGCTCAATCTCAGACGGTGCTGCAGCTGTCGTGGTCATGAAAGAGTCACAAGCAAAAGCTGAAGGTCTTGATTACCAAGCTCGCATCGTCGCTACTGCCTCAAACTCACGTCACCCGAGCGAATTCACCATCGCGCCAATCGGTGCAATTGAAAAAGTATTAGCAAGTGCTGGTTGGTCAGTAGAAGACGTAGACCTATGGGAAATTAATGAAGCCTTTGCGATGGTTACCATGGCTGCAATGGACGAGCTGAAAATTGATCATGCTAAAGTCAATATCGAAGGCGGTGCCTGTGCGCTTGGTCATCCAGTAGGCTGTTCAGGTGCTCGTATCCTTATTACGCTTATCAACTCTCTAAAGCGTACTGGCGGTAAAAAAGGTATTGCCACGCTATGTATTGGCGGCGGTGAAGCGGTGGCAGTAGCTATCGAACTGCTCTAATAGCGCAGTCTTAGATAAGCATCTAGTCATCAGACTACAGTCCGTCTAAACAATTTAATTGAAGACTTTCTAAAACCGCTTGGTATCATACCAAGCGGTTTTTTATGTTTATCTGCTTGAAATATATAGTAAATATTGCACTTTGTAAGATGACGTTAATTTGCACCCTTGATTCTGTTATACCGTTTACAGCCTCTTACATGCCATTACGGCAAGTGCACACTTTGCTACCTTGCTTCTATATCTCATCAAAAATCACGATGTTAGGATAGCTACAAGTTGATAGGGAAACTATTTACCTGGTCCACCGTTAACTGTAGTACATATTATTTTGCAAAAAATTAATAACGACATTAACTATTAAATTATAAAAAATAAACTCGCGAATAAGGAATACAATAATGAGTCAACTAATCCGTTTAAAAGACATTCAAGCAACTCATCAAGAACTCATTGGTGATGATTATTACGATCCAACACACAAAACAGCTTATGGTATCAATGAAGAAAAAATCGGTAAAATCGAGGGTGCATTAGTAGAAGACACTACTGGTCGTATCCGTTACTTGATCGTCGATGCTGGTGGCTGGTTTAGTTCAAAAGAGGTGTTGGTACCAGCTGGTCTAGCGCGTATTGTAGGAGATGATGTATTCTTTGATAGCTTAACCAAAACACAAGTAGAAGCTATGGATGTATACGATCATGATTACCAGTACAGCTACAAAGAGCAGTACGAAAAAGATCAACAAGCTTTTACTGCAGATGCTTTACCAGCTGAAGAGCGTATGGATATCACAGACAATGCGTATGAAGCGCCAAACACGTTGGAGCTACTAGAAGAGCGACTTACTGTAAATAAAGACCGTATTGTTGCTGGTTTGGTAAAAGTAGGCAAACATGTAGTGACTGAAGAGCGCAATGTCAATGTAGATTTAGAAGAAGAACATGCCAATATTCAGCGTACAACTGTAGATCGTCCGACAGAGCGCCGTATTGGTGATTTAGGCGATAACGAAACTGTCGAAGTAGAGCTAGAAGCTGAACGTGCTCGTGTAAACAAAGATACCTATGTTGCTGAAGAAGTGAGCGTTGGTAAAACAACTGAACACCACACAGAAACTTTGGTTGAAACCATTCAGCGTGAAGAGCTAGATGTAGACAACGATGGTAACGTGGTTGACCGTGAAGGTAATTTGGTAGATCGTGATGGTATTACAGCAGACGATGTACGACATGCTCGTGGTATGTAATCTATCGAAGCAACGTAACCTGATGACGTACTAGATAAGAGATAGTGAAATACTGCTATCTAACAAAAAAGACTGGAGACTTTCTCTGGTCTTTTTTATTGATCGGTATTTTTTAACGTAACTGAATGCATTCTGTTGCATGATTCATACTGATAAACGGTCACTATATTTAGTATCTTAAACCATATAGATAGCTTTAAAAATTTATAATCCATGATGCCTATATAATAAGGAAATGCTTATGTCTACTGACGACAATAAAATTACTGATAATAATGGTAGCCTATACAGAGATGATTTAGATCATACAGGTGATAGTAGCGTAGAAGGAAGAAAGGTAGCAGGCGATATTAAGAATACCGTCAACGTTGGTCATCTTGAATTATTAGAAGAGCGACCTGTTATTAACAAAGAGCGTTTGGATGTTGGTAAAGTTACTGTTACCAAACATGCTCGTACTAAAACCATCGATGTACCTATCGAGCTGATAGAAGAATATATCACTGTACGCACCGACTATCACGATGCGGAGAGTCAAGACTTGCTATCTGGCAACTATGATGAAAAAGATATTCTACGCCATGTAGAGCCATCGCTTGATAGCAAAGCTGTGGTTACTATTAATGGTAAACAAATAGAAGTGGGCGATGAACCTATAGAGATCGTACTATCACGTCAGGTAGCCACTATTACCAAAGACACTTATGCTATTCAAGATATCGAAATAAGTAAAAGCACCCATATACATACCGATAGTATTCAAATGGAGCTCAAGCATGAAGAGTTAGACGTAATGGAAGAAGGTCTGCTAGCTCATGGCTCTGATAAGACTGAGTTAAAATAAGCGCTTATAGCTTAGCCACTACAAGCCTATATTGATGAAAACTATTCTGAAAAATAAAAAAGCAACGCTAGCTTAGCGTTGCTTTTTTTACACTTACTATTTACCAATTATTGCAGACAATGTATTGCAGACCAGTTATGAAGCTTCATTACACTCGAATGTATTAACATTTGACTCATCTGCACCAGCGGTACGCATAACGCCAGTTTTACGATCTTCGTGCCCTACGCGCCATTGTGTGAAGCCTTGACCACCATCAATTGCGGTTGCTACTTCAAACGCTTCAGGATTACTACCTTCATTGGTCTGATTCAAAGTGACTGTGCCCATATCAGTTGCGACAACAACTTGGTTGGTATCTTCTTTATAAGTCGCCTCAATTTTTAGTTCGGGTGTACATAGATATGACATCTGCATGACGCCGCTGTTTACTGAAGCGGTCGTATCACCTTCTACCTCATTAAGCGAAGCGTCTTCGGTATCGACGACGACATCATTAGGTTCAGCAGGCTCCGCTGACATTGGAACAGACTCTTCTGTATTGACGCCTTCCATACCCGCTTCTGGCTCTGGTTGCTCTTGACAGGCACTAACCGTCAAGGCGCCAGCCAACAAACTTGTTAAAACTACTGAGCTGCGTACTTTTTTTAAGAATTCTACACTCATAACACTCTCCCAAATAAATATGTTAATCACTATAGCGTGTCCATAAATTCACGCCTATGTTGAATTTGTAAGTAATCAATACAAAGTGTTTGTGGGTCTTAGTCTAGCAAATTTTAACATTGGATAAATTAACTAGCAGATATAAAAAAGCCCCCATCTATTTTAGATAAGGGCTTCTTCAAACAAGAACTTTTTTAGTACATAGCTATCATCTCGCCATGATTAATGACTAGATTTTACCATGACATTGCTTGTATTTAAGACCTGAACCACAAGGACAAGGCGCATTACGGCTAATATTCATACCTGCGTATGGGTTTGGCTCACCGGCTACGCTACCTGCTACTGAAGCCGCTGCTGCTGCGCTAGCTACAGAATGATTTTGAGGTTGCGGCTGTGCAGCTGAGTTACTTGCTCCACTGTCTAAATTATCTACATCGTCATGCTCAAACTGCATTTGCATATGGGCAGCGTTCTCACGTTGCTGAGCTTCTAATGCTTCTAGCTCCTCCTTAGTTGGAATATGCACACGTGACAAGTCTTGTACGGTCTCAGACTTAATCGCACCAAGCATCATTTGGAACAATTCAAACGACTCACGCTTATATTCTTGCTCAGGGTTTTTCTGTGCATAACCACGCAAATGAATTCCTTTACGTAGCTGGTCCATTTGCGTTAAGTGCTCTTTCCAATGCTTATCTAAACTCTGTAGCATGAAATGACGCTCAAGCTGGGCGGCATCTTTTTCACCCATCTGTTCACGGCGACTGTGATAGCGATCTATCGCTGTTTGAACGATTTTCTCACGCAGGCCTTCTTCATCTAAACGACGATCTTCATCCAACCAATCGTTGATTGGCATTGATATTTTAAACTCGTCTTCTAGTTCGTCTTCTAATCCGTCAATATTCCACTGATCATCAATAGAGCCAGGTGGAATAAACTGATTGATCATCGCGTTATATACTTCGTGATGCATCACCTCGATGGCTTCTAACAAGTCCATCTCTGCTAGTAGATCATCACGCTGACCATAGATAACTTTACGCTGCTCATTAGCCACATCATCGTATTTCAGTAGGTTTTTACGTGCGTCAAAATCGCGACTCTCAACTTTACCTTGCGCGTTTTCAATCGATTTGGATACCATTTTATGTTCGATGGCTTCGTCTTCTTTAAGACCCATCGCGCGCATCATATTGACCACGCGATCGCCTGCGAAGATACGCATTAAGTCATCTTCGAGCGATAAGAAAAAGCGCGACATACCAGGATCGCCTTGACGACCGGCACGACCACGCAGCTGGTTATCAATACGGCGTGATTCATGGCGCTCAGAACCAATAATATGCAAACCACCAGCTTCAACCACTTTGTCATGCTTGACTTGCCATTGGTTCTTTAAGCGCTGCATTTCTTCTGGACTGACCGCGTCGATATCTTCGATAAACGACTGCCAGTTACCGCCAAGGATAATATCCGTACCACGACCTGCCATATTAGTCGCAATAGTGACTGATGTTGGACTACCCGCTTGGGCGATGATTTCTGCCTCACGCTCATGCTGCTTAGCATTCAAGACATTGTGTTTCACGCCTTCTTGGTCGAGTAAATAAGACAACTCTTCACTGGCTTCAATCGTCGCTGTACCAACCAGTACTGGCGCACCTTTGGCTTGGATTTCTTTGATCTCGCGGATGATACCTTTGTATTTGCCTAACTTAGTTAAGAAAATCTGGTCATCCATATCGATACGAGCAATTGGCTCATGCGTTGGAATAACAATAACATCTAGATCGTAAGTAGATTTGAACTCGGAAGCTTCAGTATCAGCTGTACCTGTCATGCCAGACAACTTTTCATACAGGCGGAAGTAATTCTGGAAGGTCGTTGTGGCGAGCGTTTGGTTCTCTGCTTGAATTTCGACGTTTTCTTTGGCTTCTACTGCTTGATGCAAGCCTTCCGACCAACGACGGCCAGGCATAGTACGGCCTGTGTTTTCATCAACGATGATGACTTCGCCTTCATCCACGATATAGTGAACGTTTTTGACAAATACATGATGCGCACGAATGGCTGCTTGAACATGTGCTAATAGTGGCAGGCGACTTGGGCTATACAAGCTTTCATTTTCACCAAGCTCGCCTACTTCAATTAAGAAGCGCTCAATTTTTTCATAGCCTTTTTCACTAATCTCAATTTGGCGATTTTTTTCATCAATCCAGAAATCTTCGTCTTCATTATTCTTGTTTGCTTCTTCGTCTTTCGAACGGATCAATACAGGGATAATCGTATTAATCAGCGCGTACATGCGCGAAGAATCTTCGGCTTGCCCTGAGATAATGAGCGGTGTACGAGCCTCATCAATCAAGATTGAATCAATTTCATCGATAATACAGAAGTTTAGCGGGCGTTGCTTTTTCTCAGCAAGACTAAAGACCATGTTATCGCGCAGATAGTCAAAGCCGTATTCGTTGTTAGTACCATAGGTAATGTCGGCTTGATAAGCTTCGATCTTTTCTTGCGGCGGCTGCTGTGAGTAAATCACACCAACGGTCATACCCAAGAACCCGAACAGCGGACGGTTTAGCTCAGCATCACGCGCAGCCAAATAGTCATTTACCGTGACCAGGTGAACCCCTTTGCCACTGATAGCGTTTAGATACATGGCCAAGGTGCCCATCAGGGTTTTACCTTCACCAGTTTTCATCTCAGCGATTTTACCTTCGTGCAGGGTGAGACCACCGATCAGCTGCACATCATAGTGACGCATGTTGTTGACACGTAATGATGCTTCGCGGCAGACAGCAAATGCCTCTGGCAACAACGCATCTAAGCTCTCGCCTTTTTGATGACGGGCTTTAAATTCTTCGGTTTTTTGTTGTAGTTGCTCATCAGACAGGGCTTGAATTTCAGCCTCTCGTGCGTTGATCTTGTTGACCACTTTACGCATGCGTTTCAATTCGCGGTCATTTTTGGTGCCAACCACACCGCCTATAATCTTTGATAACATAATTTTTTGACCTATGGAATATTCGATAATTAGTACGCATTAGCCAAAGCTTAGCTCACGGCCTTGTCCTCATTCGACTAAGTACTACCTAATTTAGTATCGCCCAATTAAGTGTGCCGTCATTATATATGGTTATGGCGCTGATGGATACAAGGGCAACGAGTAGATATTTACTACGGTAAAAACCCAGTATGACGTGTTAAAATAGCGAATACCTTCTTAAATTTCTTAGCTTTTTTAGCGACTTTTTTATTTGTCGCCGTTTGATTCTTATACCTTGCTATCATTACATATTGGCTCAATATTTATTGTTGAACCATTTATCTACAGGTGACTGGCTTATTGGTAAAGCCAAAGCGATATATCAAGCTCATACATAAGAAAAACGACTCTTTAACGCTCCTATCAAAAACTATTTATTACCACTCATTAAAGTACTATAAGAGACTCTGCATGACCGTAAAGCCATCTGTACAAAATCAGTCGTCCAATCCTAACTCATCAGAAAAACCCTTACCAAAACAAGAGAACTCTGACTGCTTAAACATAGGCGATGCTGTCTATAATCTAGCAGACCATACGCCAATGATGGTGCAATATCTAACCATGAAAGCCAACTATCCACAAGCATTGCTCCTGTACCGGATGGGTGACTTCTATGAGCTATTCTTTGATGATGCTAAGCGTGCGGCACAAATATTAGATATCACATTAACGCGCCGTGGTACGGATAAAGCAGGTAATACAATCGCAATGGCGGGCGTGCCATTTCATGCAGCTGATAGCTATATGGCACGATTGATCGCTGCTGGTCAGACGGTGGTTGTATGTGAACAAATTGACGAATCGTCAACTGGCAATGCTAGCAATAAATCCAATACTCCTGCGATGGGCGACAAGCAGAAGAAAGACAAAAGCAAATCTGCTGCTGGTAGCATCATGCGCCGTGAAGTGGTTAAAACGCTTACAGCAGGCACTATTACTGATGACGCATTGATTGGGCCTAATCATACGCCGACTGTGGTCGCCATCGATATTGCGACTATGAAAGCACAAGATAATAGCCAGACCTTACAAGCAGCCGTTAGCCAAATGGATTTGGCCGCTGGTACACTGACTACCCAGACACTGATAGCAGATAAAAACGATATAGATAATTTGCAAACTCAAATGCTTACTGTGTTGGCGCGTTTTGCGCCCAGTGAATGTATCATTAGTGAAGCACTCAGCGATAGCATTGGCGGCACTGATACAGAGTGGCTACTGTGGTTACGACAAAATCTGGACTGCCCTATTATAGAAGTCGCTGCCAATGACTTTCATCGTGAACATGCTGGTGACACGCTTTGTCAACAGTTCGAGGTTCAGCGTCTCGACGGGTTAGGTATTCATGAAGCTCCATTAGCTCAATCAAGCTGTGCTGCATTGATCCACTATGCGCGTCAAACTCAGCAACGTCATGTGCCTCAAGTGAACCAACTCATCGTTGAGTACAGCGATGACTACCTAATTATCGATGCCAATAGCCAACAAAACCTTGAGCTCTTTACCCCTGTTAGTAGCAACGGTACTTCTTTGATATCTGTGCTGAATCACTGTCAGACTCCGATGGGTAAACGCCTACTGGTACAGCAAATGAAGCGTCCTCTGCGGCAGCATTCACGTATCAATATGCGTCTAGATGCGATAACTTGTTTGCTAGCCCCAGAGAGTGACTCAATTGAGTCAAATCAAAATGTGAAAGATGGCTCACTGGTGACACGTTTACGAGAAACGCTGAATACTATTGGCGATATTGAGCGAATCAGCAGTCGAATCGGGCTAATGAGCGCCAAACCCCGCGACTTACGTAAGCTTGCCGATGGTATTGCTAGTAGTGCTCAGCTTACTACTCTGTTGACAGCATCGGGTATCAACCATGAAGACGCTGGCCTGTTGCCAATGCTGATGCAGCAATTGCCAACGCAACTACCTGCTGTTAAATCCGTTGCTGAGCTAATCGAGCGTTCTATTGTCATAGAACCACCCGCCCATATCCGTGATGGCGGAATGTTGGCAGCGGGCTATGACGATGAGTTTGATCGCCTCACTCACCTTCACGATAATATTCAAGTGACATTGGACGAGATGGTAGAGCGCGCACGTCAAGATAACCAACTACCGAGTCTAAAGGTGGGCTTTAATAAAGTTAGCGGCTTCTATTTTGAACTACCCAAAATGCAGGCGAAAAATGCCCCAGCCCACTTTATTCGTCGGCAAACGCTTAAGAGTAGCGAGCGCTTTATCACTGATGAGCTGAAGGAAGTCGAGACAGAATATCTAAGTGCTCAGTCCTTAGCATTGGCGCGTGAAAAGCATCTGTATCAAGAGCTGCTCACTCAATTAAACCAACACTTGGCTGACCTACAACAGCTTAGCGCGGCTATCGCCCAATTAGATGTGCTAAGCAATTGGGCCCAACTTGCCATGATGTATAACTGGCAGCGCCCGATCATGGGCTTACATACGGACGACCAAAGAGAGCCAGTGGTTAATAACCAAACCAACATTGATATTCGCCAAGGTCGTCACGTTGTGGTCGAAGCGGCATTAAATCAAACGAACGCGAATAACAGGAATAGTCATTCCTTAAGTACAAACCACTTTGTTGCTAATGACTGCGTGCTAGGTAGTACCAATGCTAATGAGGGACACCCTGAAAGATTGCTTCTAATTACTGGCCCTAATATGGGTGGCAAATCTACTTATATGCGCCAGACCGCCCTGATTGTACTGCTCGCGCATTGCGGGAGCTTTGTGCCAGCAGCTAGTGCTCATATAGGTGATATCGATCGTATTTTTACTCGTATTGGTTCAGCGGATGACTTGGCTGGTGGCAAATCAACCTTTATGGTAGAAATGATTGAGACGGCCAATATCTTAAATCAAGCCACCAATAAATCACTGGTATTAATGGACGAAGTCGGACGCGGTACTGCCACCACTGACGGTTTAGCTATTGCCCATGCCTGTGTCAATCGCCTAACTGAGATTGGCTGCCTAACATTATTTGCCACTCACTACTTTGAGCTGACCCAATTGACAAATGGTAATAGTAATCACCATGCTAATATCCGTAACGTTCATGTCGCAGCGAGTGAAGTTGATGGTCAATTGCTACTACTTCATCAGATCAAAGAAGGTGCAGCAAGCTCTAGCTTTGGGCTTCATGTTGCAAAAATGGCTGGCATCCCTACTCAAGTCCTAGAGGATGCTAAGCGCTATTTAGCAGACAACTTACGGTTAGACAGTTTAGCCGTAGATAACGCAAAAACTATTGATGATAAAAATGAATTAGCTAAGTCAGTAAAGGATAAACGGCAAGAGAGTTATAATGACGTTACTCTAAGTCAAGAAATCACTCCTACTGCTCAAGCGGCAGATACATTGGATAATCCAAAACAAAATCAGCTATTTAGCCTACAATATGAGCTGAGCATGATTGATCCTGATAGTCTAACGCCCAAGCAAGCGCATGATTTACTTTATCATCTCAAGAAAATCATTAGTCATTAAAGGGAATTGTCAAATAGTAGCAAAGGCGCTAAAATACGCTTTATTTTCCAACTATTCTATGTAGCCCTTATAGTTGATTTAATTTAAAAGAATTATAATGCAGCTGAGCGCAGAGTTATAAATAATACTTCAGGCCAGGCTGACGCATGACTCTTTTAAAAGAGATTGACTATATCAGCCAATCCAATAACAGGTAGACCTCACTATGACCTTTGTCGTTACAGATAACTGCATTCTTTGCAAATACACCGACTGTGTAGAAGTCTGTCCTGTGGACTGCTTTTATGAAGGTCCAAACTTCCTAGTCATCGATCCTGATGAGTGCATCGACTGCGCGCTATGCGAGCCTGAATGTCCCGCCAACGCGATCTTCTCAGAAGATGAAGTGCCGAAAGACCAAGAAATGTTTACTCAGCTCAACGAAGAATTGGCACAAAAGTGGCCAAACATTACTGAAATGAAAGAGCAAATGCCAGAAGCAGCTAAGTGGGATGGCGTGGAAGGTAAGATTCAATATCTTGAGAGGTAGATAATTCTTTGAGCGTTTCTCAATACATTGAGTTAATAAAAAACCACCTAATAGCAATGTGCTGTTAGGTGGTTTTTATTGACTTGTAAGATACATATAATTAAGATAATACACGACAAGATGAACCATCGGGAACGTCACACTCTATACGTGCATTAGAAGGCTTTTTAGCGACGGCTACAATTTTTTGTTGCGTTTCTGACGTCCAGCCTGTGGCATCAGTTATTGATTCACAAGCGCTTACTACGGGTGCAGTTGGCAAAGAAGTATTATCTTGATCATTGATTAAATAAAATACGTTATTACTATAGCTTTTAGCTTCTGAAAGACACGCTGCTTGCTTAGTATTACTCACATATGACTGATAACTAGGTATGGCTATAGTGGCAAGTATACCGATTATAGCAACGGTTACTATTAACTCTATCAGAGTATAGCCAGATTGAGCGGCATTACCGTATGATGCATGATGATTTTGGAATGCTGGCTGGTAAGGTTTCATATCATTATCGTCGATAATGAGTCTATAGGCTACAATGCAGAGATTGTGCCAGTTAGATTTAGACTTATTGAATACAAAAAGCCAAACAGAGCGTTTGGCTTTTTTAGAATTACACAGTATTAAATATTTACATTAATCGCCGCTAGTTCTATTTTCGCAGCCTGATGGAATAAAGTTAGATGCAATGTTAGTAGTTGTACATTCAAAATTACCAGCTGCTTTCCTATCGTATTGGATTGTAGAACTTTCTCCTAAACGACCAGAGTTTTTGACTGCACACTTGATTGCATCGTTCGTGTCAGTAGTCGCTCCTGTAGCGCCTGTTACTGAAGGAGCAGTTACTGTAAGAGTACAGTTACCCGTTTCTGCAGTTGCTCCTAGGGCTGCTAAGCTGACCCCTGAAGCACCTTTCTCATTGAAAGCGATTTCATAGTTTGTTTTAAGTGCAGATATATCAGCTAATGCAGCTGAGGCTTTAGACTTAGCTGTATAATCTTGATAAGCAGGAATAGCGATAGCTGCTAGAATACCAATAATAGCAACCACGATCATTAGTTCGATTAGGGTAAAACCTTTTTGAGCGTTCATAGACTTGTCCTTTAGGATAATTTATCAGCAGATGATTTATCTAGCTGACAGTTATAAATTTGATTATTTCTTATCATAGATACTGCATATAGTGTGCCAAATCATTATTCTTAATAGTAGTTTCAGCTTAATATTCAATAAATCTTACTATTTAAGCTCAACAGCTTACTTTCTAATATTAAATGACAGTAATTGTTACGGCTAACCTACTAGATATTGTCAATTTACGTCGTTTTTAATAGTGAGTAGTAAATTGTACTGACGTTTTTTGTCAACTATTCTGATATCTATGCCTATTTCCATTCATCATTCATACCACATTTATCGTCTCTACATTTTAACCCACGATGATCAAAAGTTAGAGCACCATCACCTGCCATTCTTGTGCCTGCTATTGGTATAGCCGTAATTGTCCACTCAGCGGTCAGTGGATCTGGGCTAAAGCTAATAGTATAGAGAGCAGTACCTTGACTTGGGAAGCTGCCCCCTAAATCAGTGAGCAATGAATTACCATAGCGACCTTGCGCCAGCTTCCGACTCTTGATAGTGGCCGCGATGTTTTGTAGTTCACTCATCGTATCGGTTCGATGCCCTTTCTCTATATAACCTTGATAGCTTGGGATAGCGATGGCAGCAATTATGCCAATGATAGCAACCACAATCATCAGCTCTATCAGGGTAAACCCTCTATTATCGTGACTATAGCCACTGTAACCTATCTGTTTATGAATATTGGTCATAATCACCATACCTGCGCATCGCTACCACAATCCTTTGATTTGAAAGTGAGATTGTCTTTAGTCATACACCTAACTCCCATGCTAGTTAGGAGGATTTTATTTCCGTTCTTGATGTAACGGGTAGGATTGGGCACTGCTACCATTTTCCATGTACGTCCTGTGACATTGTCTACACCTGTTGCAGTCACTAGGCTCTGAGGCGCAACGGTCGTCGACCCATCGACCAGAGTGATGCGATAAGTATAATCATCGCCACTACCCGCGGGAACATTGATGATCGTATTACTAGTATCTGCATAGCTATAATCAGTATCGCCATCATCATCTACGATTTGTGGAATAAAACCCTTATAAGTCAATGCACTAGCACGCCAGCGCTCTAATTCTAATTGCAATTGTAGCATCTTAGCTTGGGTGTCACGTTCAGCATTGACGATAACGTAACGACGATAGCTAGGTACTGCAATAGCGGCCAAAATGGCTAAAATGACAACAACAATCATTACCTCAATAAGTGTAAACCCCTTTTGATTAGCTGGGTTTCTTAAGCGGCCTGCTAACATGCCACTTAAGAAAGGTTGCACACAGTTACTATACCTAGTCATTAACGGACTCCGATAGCTGCTCATACCATCTAGTCGTAAATAATCGATAGTCCATAACATTTACATTACCACCACCTGAACCACTGGAATTTTCATTATCAGCATTCGTGCTTGAGCCAGCACAACTACCGCCAGGACAACTAGTATCTAGTCCTGACGCCTGATCTGTTGACCAAGAATCATTAAATTTGATACGGTTTTTGGAGTCGACTAGCTCACTGAACGATTGAGTGCCTAGCATGATGCGTGTTGTCGGGTTTTCTGGATTAAAGGCACCAAATGCCAACTCTTGAATACCTTTACCTGCGCGTACAAACCCAGCAGTACCATTTAATGAATGATCCGTTTTTGTAGCGTCCTTTTGTTCACAAATACCATAAGGTAGACAGTATATTTGACGCTCTGAACCACCGACAATCTGGGCAGCGCAACCACTGGTTTCATCATATTTCATCTCTGGGCTATATGCAGTCATATAATAATGCCCGCCAATAGCCATACCATCACCCATAGATTTGACGTTTTTGACTTTATTATTGCCGTCAAATTGGTTTAGAGGGTAATACCAACCTTGTGAGGTAGCGACATTTGGACGCATAGCTGCTTTTACCCCTGATTTAGTTGCACTTGCATTATTTTGGTTAAAGGGTAGTTCAGTCAACGCATCTGAAGTAAGGTTTTGAGTCGCTAGCGTGACACTTGCATCTTCGCCATATAGTCCTGGGCTGGCGATGTCACGATCTATAATACCAAATAGTCGGTCGGACTCATTAGGCATATCATTACGCAGCCGTGATATGGGGTTACTTCTGTCACCAGAGGCAATATTTACTAATGCAAACAGGACACTGTTATCTTTATAAAAACTCACAGACGGCTGACCATAGAACCGGCGCTGTAGCCCTTTCTCTACCAGTGTACCTGAATTACCATCTAATACTTTTACGATACGACGAGTAAAGTTGTTGATACCTGCACTACCACTAATAGTCTGCCCATTACGCAAATCTACGCGAAATAACTGGCCGCCTAAATCACCAAAATATAAATGATCAATCATGCCGTCATCGTCACGGTCTAGGGTCGTAATCTTACCTACGACACTGTGCTTCATTGCTGGCACTTGTATATGTTTACCAGATGCCCCTGAGTCCCTACCTGATATTGACCAGATCACATCACCTGTCTTGGCATCAGTAATATAGACAGCATTACCATCAGCCATTTCTTTGTTACAACCTACAAATGCATTGTCAGACGCATCAAGACGGAATGTCGGGTCTTCATAGCACTCATCATAACCACCACCAAATATAATCACATCTTTGATACTATTTATGCCTGTGCCAACTCTGATCTTACCTGATACTGGCTCACTCCACACTTTACCTAATGCTTGATAATCACCAGTTGCAGCGAGACTAAAGAGCATTTTTGGACTGTCTAGGTTGCTAACATCTAGACCATACAATCCTTTACCACCTTGACGCAGACCACCATAGGCATAAACTTTGTCAGCAACGATTTTACCAGACGATTCAGATGTGGCAGAGCTAAAGTCATACTTATAGCTACCTTGTACTGACCACGGTGCATCAACACCAAACACAGGTGCATCGACGACAGTCCCTTCAGGTTGCAATGCTTCAATTTGCTCGTTGAGGATAGTTTTCGGAATGAATGCCAAGCTTTCTTGCCCACTATCTGCAGAAGCAATGTGCAAGGCGCCTTCCATAGAGCCAAACATCACATAGTCATCTCGGCTACTCTCATCGGTCGCCACCATGCCTGCATCGGCATCTACTTCACCATCGCCATCAGCGTCTTTGTCGTTTGCGTTGATATTGGCTCCATAAGAGATGAGCGTCGGTCTAGAGTGAATAACACCGCCTAGCACTTTTACATCACCTAGTGGATTGGCAATGATATTCTGAAGTGCTGTCTGCACGTCGCCTGTATCATTTATACGATCTGCTTCAGTCTGAGTCGGTTTGGCATCATAGCCTAGAAAGCTGAGTAAGTATAATTTACTTAAAGTAGTGTATGACTCATCAAGGTTACCGAACCCTTGTAGTACACCGTTCGTGACGCCTACTTTAAGGAGTTGTTTTTTGCTACCTACAGTATTTTCGACGTAAACATTTCGAGTAGTATTGTCACTGGTTTTTGGTGTTTTTAATTGAGCATAAAAGCCACCCGCAGCGATTCTATTGTTTACATTGATACTGACGCCAGCATCGTTCACAATAGTCTCATTTTGTTTGCTCCAAATATCTTGAGCGTCTGGGTTCAAGTCATCAGGGAAACCATCACCATCTTCGTCAATATATAATCTTCTATTATCTTGTCCAAATAACGTAGCTTGCTTGACATGGTACTTTTTCAGGTTACCTGACCATATTGCTGCGTCACTGCCTACCTTTGGCTCAAGCATTGGCAGATAAGCATAGGGCTTTACGCCCAAACTATTAAGCGGATCTGCAGGTACCGTTATAGTACCTGCAGGAGTACTTGGTAAGTCTGCCTTTAGATCCTCGATGACCGATAGCACACTGCCGACAATGTCCTTGGTATCTTTAGCAAAATAAAAGCCGCCTTGTCCATAGCCACCGACACCATCGTAAATGCCAGATTCCATACCTATATTACAAGCATTACGTGCATCGGGGTTGCTCGTAGATATTGCAGAGCAGTCATAGAATTTTTTTTCATAATTATATGGTGCACCATCGCTGTCTGTAAACTTATTGAGTGTGATACTCTTAACCTGATAACTATCTTCATCATCAACTGCACTAAAAGCTTCGCCAAAACCGACCATCGCTGTAGTTACATCTCGTTTAGTACGTAGCTGTTTGGCAAACTCGCCCATACACTCCCATCTGCTATCCTCGCTATCACCCTCCAATAGCCCTCCTGAACTGGGACAAGATGGTGCTGAGGTATTTAAAGCGGTACCCATCATGTTCTTTAGCGCCGTCTCATTATCCATATTACTAGGAAAACCATCAGTCAGCAGATAAACACCTTCTGCACCGCACTGCTGAGTCTCTGGCGCAATATATGATTTATTAGTACCATTCCCACTAACAATATCATTATCAGAAGTATCCATCATTCCACTGTAGGAGTTATAGCTATAACCTCCTAGCGTACTGTTACCAAGCATATAAGCGCCCGCTTCAGTAAATGCTGTGGCCAACGGCGTACCGCCCGAGGGACTCAACCCTTTTAAGAATTCTCTAATTTTATATTTTTGAGTGACATCTAGAGGTTTAGCTGGGACTATGATCCGACCCTGTTTGTTATTACCATAACCGAAAGCACCTACACCCATGATAATATCTTCATTGATACTCTCAAATTCAAGTAACTCTATCATCGCCAGTTTCAGCTTTGACATACGGTCATATACTTTTTCCGTGCCTTTTAGACAATACTCTAAGCGAATACCATTTGGACTTTCAACTATAGGATTATATATGTCAGAATATACATCGTTAGAGCTATCACTCATGATACATACTTGACCATCCGCTCCTACTAATTCTGGCGCTGTATACCGTGTATATGTGTATCCGCTATACGTCTTATCAGATGGTATATTGCTACGGTTAGGATAGTAGTAGTAAGTGTAATCATATTGATAATAGTCGCATCCCCTACTTCTATTACAAACTCTTGTATAAGCCTCATATACGGTTCTCCTCTCATATTGCTCATCATCCTGAAAGCTTACACTCCCACCCATACTGCCTGACTTATCCAGCATCAGAGTCAGCGTCGGCTTGTTTGATTCGCTACTAGGTTGATATATAGTCAGATCGCCAAGCTTGTTATAGCTTGCATTGCCACTGCTATCATAAGAGGTACCGGCGTGGGTTGTTACTGATGATACCATAAGCGCACTTACTGCCAACGTGATAGCAGCAGGACGAAACTGTGGTGATGAGGCAAAGGTCGATTGAATGAGTTTCATATTTAGTTCCTGCTATATGCGAATTATAGATATTGGCCACGTTACTTTGCTGATTGAGCGATATTGCCATTCGGCGTTAAGCCTAATAAATCCTGACAATCTTGAGAAATTGTTCCATCACCTTCACCATAACCTTCATCTATACAGTTTTCTGAGTTTACATCATTCTCTAGTTTTGCTTCTTTAACCAGCACCTTAGCGGGCACACCGATCTTAGCCAAGCATTGATTACGGGTCTCACCAAAATACGTATTCTGAGTAGCATCATCTTCATCAACTCCAGCTACAAATGACGCAGCATTTTCGCTAGGTTTTTTGAGACACTCAGTAATCTCTGAATCTGATACGTTTGATAGTGCTGGCAAAAACGACGTGGAATGTATTCGGAAGCTTGGTGAGCTACTAGTTGCATCGTCTGAATTGATAGTCATCTCTAGTGGCACATTTCCAAAAGGTGTCACAGGCAATGACTGTGTATTAGGTCTGGTGACTGAAACCTGAGTCATAACGTTTTGACGGGCATTGACAAAGTCACTAGCTTGACTAGGCCGACAAAAGCCTCCTGATAAATCTGCTCCACCTATTAACTTGCTTTGTCCAGATGCAGTTATGACAGTCGCTTCAGACATTTTAAAAAAATAGTTTTGACGTGGACGATAACAAAAAATAATTTGGTCACCACGGTTTGAAGTAGCGCCAGTATTCAAAAAATAACCAAAAAATCCAAGCGATCCAAGGATATTAGCTTTTTCACTATTGTAATCTGGGTCATTAATGATATTTTCAACATTTTTATTCGCAGTGTCTGAAGTATTCAAAAGTAGAGTGTCAACCTGTTCGCTAGTTGCAAGACGTAACGACGTCATACTATTCCGTACAGCAATGACACCTACAACGATAATTAATAGCAGAAACATGAGAACCACGATTAATGTAGCACCACCTTGTGAAGTCGATAACTGACGGTTAGGATATTTATTCATAGTATTATTACCAAGGCGAGAGCGATTTACACATTAGGTATTATTTATTCATCTACAATATTTCTTAATGTCACATATGACTCTACTACTGTACGCAAGTATTTTTTACTCAAACTACTATTCATATCAAGTTTTTTGCCTAATACGGTAAATTCAGATGCGCCTTCTTCATTCAACGTTGCATTATCAGAACGCAAAATCAAACCGTATTTTATACCTACAACTGGTGGTTGATCATCTAGGTCTAAAGCCAAGTAATCTTTTACCGTATAATACTGTAGCTGACTGCCCTTTCTAGTCGACAACAATATATCGAAGTAATCCACATGAGTCATGACCTCTTGACCAGCATCGCCAAAATCTCTAATTGAATTATTTGCAGTAAATTCAACAGATTTGGATAGCTTTTCATCTGGCCTGCTTTGTTCAGTATAATCATCCATTATTTCGGTAATATACTTTCCTGCATCACAATACAAAGAGAGCTCTGTAGGTTTTGCTGCGTCAGGTGCCTTTAGGTAGAAACGCTCTACAATAATCTGGCCGTCAATGACTTCCTTTACTCCACCTATAGTGACCTTTCTTGGGCCTAGCGCCAACTTACCTTCACAGTCATACATGTCTTGTGGCGCACGGTACTGTATGGTCAGCTGGCTACTTTTCGAGCTCATATTGCTCGCTCCAGACCATTCATTTTTCTCCGTACTTACCGTTTGATCACCAGTACGAGTTAATAAGGACACTTTTACAGGGGAGCCGTTTAAAGTAATGTTTTTGGGTGTTTTTGGATCACCACCTAAGTCTTTGGGATTACGGAAATTATCTAATGCATTGTTTCCTTCTTCATCTTCTAACGCATTGTCAGCACTGGTTAGTACAATGCCTGAACCAGGCTGATCGGCTGCAACTTCATCTGCTAAGCCCAAGTTTGCAAGACGGGCTTTTCTTTCTATTATAGGTAAATTAAAGGCAGCATCTTCGACTAATTCTGAGGCGCTTGTTTGTATGCCTGCTGTTTTCGCATTGATCATATAGACTTGTACTGCAGCAGCAGATACAAGCAGACCTAAAAACAGCGATACCATGAGTTCTATTAATGTAAATCCCATTTGGCGTTTTGAATAATTCTGAAGCATTGAGATTCTCATTAATAGGCCTCCACTATTAAACAGTGAGACCCTGCTTTGTAAGAACCATTACTATCTCCACAAGCATTATCTTCATTGTCGTCTAAAACAGGTATTGTCATTCCCCACGAAGTAATAATGCATTGTCTAGCGTTTATATCAGCCATATCTGGGCAAGCTGTCATATTTAGCATGATGTCTTGCTCACAGCCTAAGTTGGCTGCTTGCCATGTGTTCAATGCTGCTATTTCTTCCGGACCACAAGCATCTGATTTGCAGCTATTTTGATCAAAACCGCTGCTTGCTTCTGCCACTTTTGCACAATACTCGGTGATATTGTTTGTACCTTGATTCAAAGTGTTTAACTCTGTCATAAAGTCATCAGTAGCTAAAGTGTTCAATCGCATGTTTTCTGATAGCTGTTTTGACATACTCATAGCACGACTACGTACTAGGCTTTCGTCTGTAGCACTTAACGCATTTATTTGCAAAGCGCTAAAGCCTAAAACAGCAACAGCTAATAATAACAAGGCTACCATCACCTCAATTAAGCCGACTCCCTTTTGAGTATTCAACCTAATCATTAACACGTTCCTCCAATTGCAGTACTTATACTAGCTACTTCATTGACAAAAACTTGTATTGCAGTAGATGAATTTTTATCGTCACAAATAGTATATGTTATTTCATTAGCACGCTTACTTGGTCTAAATATTACTGTTGTCGTCGATTCATCCGTTTTTATATTGCTGTTACCACTATAGCCATAGCTTGCAATTTCAACTGAGTTATCACTCTCTATAATCAAGGTATGAGTGTCAGTATCAACACTTAATTCCATTGGCTGACGACGAATAACACTCTCAACTTTAGCTTCTTTTAACGCATTAGCAAGCGTAGCCGCCGTCGATTTAACCCGCTGGTTTGCAAGCTGAGTACTAATATTAGGCACTGCAATACCTGCAATAATGGCGAGCACAGCAATGGTTACCATCAATTCAATCAAGGTAAAACCTGAACTGACGTTCCTCAGCTTAGGTAATAGAGTGTTCAAAGATGCATTCACATCGTGTTCCTATTTAAAACTACAATTATCTGTCTTTTACTTATGACGTATTGATTATGATTATCTTATGCTTCTATCTGACTAATATAACTTTCTACATATATTTCTCTAGTGATATGCAATTTTCATTCCAGGATATCTAGCTAACATTAGCTAGTAAAACCTACAGACAGTATCTAATGCACCTGATTTATAAACTAATTTCCTAAAAAATGATTTCGACATCCAGCTCAGAATAACAAATTAGTATACATATCTATAACAAGATAGCGTTAGGAAAATATATTAGCAATAATTGGATATTGTTGACACAGATATATTGGATTTAGGATTTGCTGCCATGCGCTAATACATAAGCAGAAATTTGATAACTATTATGGCTGCTATCAGTTGTTGATTTTACTGCTGTAGGTGAAATGAACGCTCGCGCTACAGCTTGTAAGCTCGCACCTGTGGTAGATACGTCATCAAATAGTAGTAAGCGTTTTACAGGAGGTTTTTTGATTAGTGCAAAGGCATTATTTAAGTTACTAAGTCGCTCAGCACGAGTCAGTCCTTGCTGACTCACTGTATCATCAATACGCTTAACACCTTGCCATAAGGGGATTTGCCAATGTTTAGATAGTTGGGCAGATAAGATACTAACAGGCTCGAACCCTCGTTTGACCAATCGTTGATTTGTCGTTGGCATAGCAACAATCACGCTGTTATTGCGATGACAACCGTGTGGACGCGGTAATTGACGTATGGCATGTAATAATAACGGCAATTTTGTCATATCCTCTTGGTGCTTAAATGCTCGGATAGCTTGACGTATTGGATACTCGTAGTAAGTAGAGGCTTGAATAGATAGAGATACGCTAGAAGCGATATCAACTTCAAAAGGTCTTGGTAACCAAGTAATATCGTTGTGACAGTGAGCACAAAATAAACCACTGCTCAAATAGCTATTCGCTTGATGGATGATATCAGTCAGAAAAGAGTGTTTCTTTAAGGCTGTCCGTGTGGGCGGCGTACCCGTTATACCCTGTAGGCTAGACGGCGCTTGATGCTGCAGTAGTTTAGATTGTGGTGTACTATGATAAATACGGCATAGTTGGCAGCGCATATCTATATACTCTGCCAACCATAGTCCAGTTTGATAAGGCGCTAAACGGCGCATAAATTATTATTTGTCATAACTTTTAATAAATTTCACCTATATTAATGCCTTTCTCAAATTAAATCCCTTTCCAATCATTGAGTACGATACCAAAGCCGATAGAGGTGTTTTCATGATTGTAATCAATAATCGATTCACCATATCCTTGGAATAGCTGCACCATACCATTAACGTTCTCTGATATAGGATAGATATAGTCGATTTGCGCCGCACCTTTATTGGTACTTGGGTTATAACGCAACGTACCACTAATACTTTGCTGATCTGATAAGTCATATAAAAATTTGATATCACCATAGCCCATGTAATCTTCGATATCTGGGTTGTCATCATCGCTACTACTTTCGTTATTTACTCGAGTCCATAGGCGCGGTATAACTGAGAGCTTACCCCATTCTGCCCCCGCCATCAGATAAGCTCGGTTCCATGAACGTGATAACGGATCATCTTGTCCATTCGAATGATGGACAGCACCTGCGCCCAACATACGCAAACGTCCACCAAAAGGCAGATCTGCTGTCACAGGTTGAGTTAGGAATATTTCAGGTTGATAATCGGTAGCACGGAACGGACGTGAATTATCTTCGTTATAGACTTGCCAATGTGATTCTTGGGTATAACCAAACCATAAATCAGCACTGGTATCGAATAAGTCTTCTGCAACCTTTGTTTTTAGAGATAACTGGAACTTTAGCTCAGTTTCTCGTATGTCATTAGAATCAAAAGGCTCTGCTTCTTGTGATGGTGTACTTGGATTTAAGTTGGGATCTAAGGTATAGAATAACGGCAATAAATATGTTGGTCGATATGGCCTTACTGTCCAAGTACCACGCTCACTGTTTTGATCTAAGTCATAAGATAAGCTGAGTGGTGAGAATTTTTCGATGTCTGTTTGAGTAACACCGACATTTTCTAAAATCTGTGCGTCAGTCTTTATTTCAGTATTTACTTCTACGCTATCACTTTCTTGTAGTTTGCTGACTGCGGACTGCTGATTGGTCATTAAGATGGTGTCTGCATTTTCAACTGTTGTACCACTCATCGCCGTTTGAGACTCAGCCAAGACCACCTTTGGGTTACCTGAGATCGTGCTTTGAAACGTCTTTGCCAAATCAACAGGTTGTTTGGTTGTAGTATAACTTGGCGTTTTACCTTGCTCAGCTACCTTGTCAAAACAGGCCAAACGGGCCGCACTAGATTGTACTTGAGTACATTCAGAAAATAGTTCGGCTTGCTTAGCAATAAATTCTTTGCTGATTATATTGTCACTTTGTGTGCTCACATTAGAAGATATCGCATTGTTATCGAGATCCTGTGATAGATCAAGATCCTCATATTCAAACGCAGCTTCGGGTGCTGGCAGTTCGTTGTATGTTTGAGAGTCATCAGCAGCTTGTACTTGTATCGCGGTACAACCCAACGCAAGAGCAACTGCAATACGAAGAGGCATATTTGCATTCTGGTAAGACGGTTGTTGGTGACGCTGAGTAATAGTATGGGCAAACATAAGTGTCCTTTATCTAACTAGCATAGTGCTAGCAGAGTATATGAGGTAATTAATATAGCCATTAGCGTTATCGCTAAAATAGAATTAACTAAGTATGTCAGTTAATCGCAGATATTAGGAGCAGAAAAAGCGAAAATGATTGCCCCTGCTGCATTGTTTCTTTATTGTAATGAAAATATAAGCATGATACTAGCTTTATCGATAGTTAAAATAAGCACCTATCTATATAATCACCTGTATAACAAGTACTTAGTAAATATTCTATCGTATGAATTTAATGACATTAAAAAAGCCAGCATACTCTGTCTTAGTATACTGGCCTTGTTAACACTCTTAAGAATTTTCAATAAATCATACTGGCTTTTTAAGCATTAGTTGTTAAACATTAATCATTCAGCGCATCCAATGTCTGCTCAAACTCTACGCGACCTATTTCACCAACTTGTTGCTGTATCAGCTGACCTTCTTGATAGTATAGCAGCGCGGGTGGTCCGAACAGTTTATAACGTGACAAAATGGCTTTTGAGTCTTCGGTTGTCTCTGTGATATCAAGCCTCACTAGTTGCCAATCTTGCATTTGAGCTGGACGATTATGAAACAAGTTCTTATCCATAATGCGGCACTCAATACACCACTCTGCTGTCAGATCGACAATCACATTTGGATTGGCTGTCACAATGGCATCTAACTCAACCAACGTAGTGATCGTCTTATCCGTGGTGCTACCATTATTTACTGGTTGACCAGATGTTGACTGTACCATCATCGGTGCTGCACCCAATGACGCTAATGGATGCAAGCTATCGTCATTGCCCAGTGCAGCGCCAACGATTAAACAGGCTGCCCAAATACCAGCGATAAGGCTCAATGCTTGGGTCAGCATACGACCTTTACCCAGCCAACTCCACGCCCATGTTGCCACAACCATAAACCATAACGCCCATACCATAAGCATAACTGGCGATATAAAGACACGTTCAATCAATAACAAGGCTACAGCAAATAGTAATAAAGCAAAACCTTGTTTAACCCAATTCATCCACTCGCCCGCTTTTGGCATAATCTTACCTTGGGTAGCACCAATCAAAATAAGTGGCACTGACAAACCAAAGCCAAGCATAAATAAAGCGGCAAAGCCGAGCAAAGGGCTACCAATGGTAGAAACCGCTAATAATGCCCCAAACAATGGTGCGGAAACGCAAGGCGACACGACTAACGCTGATAAAAACCCAGCGATCAAACTGCCGCCTGTACTACCAAGCTTACTGTCGCCTGCTTGACTTAATCCTTGCATTTTTTGATTAATTGCTTGCGGCAATCGCACACTGAAAAGACCCAGCATGTATAGCGCAAGCAGTACAAATACAATGGCAAAGCTAATGAGAATAACAGGGTTCTGTAGCCAACCAATAATACCTAAAGATTCACCAAAGACTGCAATGACAGCGCCCAAAATACCATAAGCAGTCGCGACCCCGATCGCGTAACTGGTGGTCAAGACGACACCACGTTTGACCGTTGGGTTTTTTTCACGGGCGACAATATTCGCCACAATAGGCAGCATCGGTAGAACACACGGCGTCAAAGCTAAGCCTAAGCCTGCTAAAAACAATAAAGCTAATGCTAGCCATGGATGAGAGGCCAAACCAAAAGGATCGCCGTCGACAAAGCTATTTCCTGAGACACTTGCGCCGTTAGTCATTTCACCTGATACGTTGCTGTCTGCTGCAGAAATCGTACTCATCGCCGCACTACTGTCTAAAGAATCATACTCTACAGCGCTTTCATCTATTAAATCGTAATCAATAGCGCCATCTTCTGTCAGTGCTTGCGCATCATCAGGTACAGCGTTATCAAGAACTGCTGTACTTGGCTCTTCTGGTGTCTCGGTAGCATTTGCAGATGAATTAGTTGTACTCGCAGT
This sequence comes from Psychrobacter sp. AOP7-C1-14, assembly GCF_052376135.1. NCBI lineage: Bacteria > Pseudomonadati > Pseudomonadota > Gammaproteobacteria > Moraxellales > Moraxellaceae > Psychrobacter > Psychrobacter sp. AOP7-C1-14. The sequence goes on from NZ_JBQSVH010000003.1 coordinate 87,805, forward strand.
ACTATCGCTATTTACCGTTGCCTGTGCCGAGGCGGCTTCAATACTGACAGTCGTATTAATCTTTTCAGGCGGATAGCACAGTCCTGCCTTTGCACAACCCTGCCAACCGACAACGATAGCAGCGTCTTCTATATTCTTACCACTGTTGTTCGTCAGTGTGGTGGTAGCGACCATATTTGCTTGGTCAAATACCAACACCTGACCGAAGGTTGGATCATCTATTGAATAAGGTGTCTGGCTAAAAGTAAAAGGTGCAGCCGTCACGCCAGCGGGTAGCGTAAGCTTGATTTGCTTTTTATAGACATAATGCTCAGGAGTGATATCGAAGTTAATAGCCAACCGCGTACCAGATTGGACAGGGGTGCTATTCGTACTCACCTGAAACGCTTGATCTACTGGCAAAAACTTTGACTTTGATGAGCTTTCACTACTACCGAAAAGGGCACCTAACCCTGCTGCTTGTACCGTTGATGTCGCTGATAAACCTGTCAGCAATGAACCACTAGCGATAGCAAGGGCTAAGATACGGGATTTTTTTGAATGAGTAGATACGCTAGATGATGAGGACTTTCGTGATGTCTTGATGGACATGAATGGCTACCTATTATTACCGATATATGGATCAATCTGCTCGATATTTATCTACGTGTCGCTGCAATATCTATCTTGGTTTTAACTTTTTCTGGTGGATAGCATAGTCCAGCAGTTGCACACCCTTGCCAACCAATAATAATAGGTGCGTTTTTGGCTCCCTTACCATTACTCGTCGTCAACGTCGTGGTTACAATGACACTCCTTTGCGTGAATACGGGAACTTGACCAAAGGTCGGATCATCGACTGATACTGGCGCTTGATTAAAAGTGAACGGCGTGGCGCTTATCCCTTTAGGGAAGCTCAACGTAAGCTTATCTTTATAGACATAATGCCCTGGCGTAATCTCAAAGCTGATTGACAACCGTGTACCTTTGGAAGTCGCTTTGGTATTACTAACCACCTGAAAGGCTTCATCCACTGGTAGGAATTTTGATTTTGCTGAGGAACTACTTTTAAACAAGTCGTTTAGCCCTGCTGCTTGTGCATTGATCGACGTCATTGACAAGGCCGTTACTAATGAAGTACTTGTGACGATTAGAACCAATTTATAAAGATTTTTAGAGAAGTATTTATTAGGCTTTTGAATCGACATAGATGATTACCTTTAATTGCAGTTTGCGATGACTGTTTTGCTGAACATATAGATATATTTATAGCACTGACTATCAAACTTGTATTGGACAGTAGGCAGTTTTTCTACTGATAAAAAATATCAACCAATAGGGAGGTATTGGTTGATATTTATAGATTATTGAAAGCGCATAGATGAATGAATGTTTCATTCTACAAAGCTATATCAGTATCAGAGTTTGTTCTATATACGCATAGTATTACGCTTTATAGCTGAGCATAAAGATCCGTATCTTGCCCTTCGCCACCTTGTTGCTCATCAGCACCCAACGAAAACAAATCATAAGGTCGCCCTTCACTACCTGGTGCAACATACTGCATCTCATTTTCCCAGCCATCGGTTGGATAGCCACCTTTGATATATCCACCTTCAGGATAATTTTTTGCATCAGCAGGCGGTGTCGTAAGCGCTTCTAAACCTTGAGCAGTTGTCGGATAGCGCGAATTATCAACCTTATACATATCTAGCGCGTTTGAGACAGTAGCAAGCGCAGTCTCAGTTGTTTTAACACGAGCCCTATCACTTTGACCGACTACTTTTGGTACCACCAAGCCGGCAAGAATGGCTAGGATAACGATAACAACCATAATCTCGATAAGAGTGAACCCTGCTTGACCAGATTTTCTCGCTGCACTGCAGTGCATGGCTGAAGCAGCTATCTTGTGGTTATGTGCAATATTTGAATGGGATTGCGTATCCTGAATAGCACTTTTTGGCGTCATATTTACTTGGAATTTATTAGTCATAATCATCGCTTTGGTCATTGCAGTTATGTAAACAGTAAAAGTGGCGTTCTATCGTGGCTCTCATCAATGAGCTCTAAAACTATCGTCACTATAAACCATGGTTTTATTTTTATCCAGCGCTGCGCTCAGTTTGAGTTTGGGTTTACTATTTTGACTAAAGCTAAATGTTGGCTGACCCAAATGCGCGATTATTAACTCGCGCTTACTATAGCGCGGGGCGCTTATTCACCATAGTAAAAATATCGTCTGGTCAACAATATACAACAGTAAGCAAACCTTAAGAAAGCTAATCCAAGGTTTAGTAAGCAAGTTAAGTGATCAGAATAGAATAAAAAATAGTTAGATAGAGATTTTGGAGATTGAAAGTTAGCTATAAGTAAAGAATATGATAGTTCACTGGCTAGCGCATGAACCTAGCCTGCCAAATCATTCATATTGACGATGGGTAGCATAACCGCCATCACAATAATCATGACTACTACGCCCATTAGTACCAGCATTAGAGGCTCAAGTAGTGATAATAAGGTACTGATAAAATTGGTTGCTTCTGCCTCCTGCATATTGGCGGCACGGCTAAGCATATCTTCAAGCTCGCCTGAGTTTTCTCCACTTTTTATCATCTGTACCATCATCGGCGGAAAATAAGTAGATTTCTCTAGTTGACTAGATAAGCTAGAGCCTTCTGTCACCCTGTCAGCAGCAGTGATAATGGTTTTTTGAATATGTAAATTGGTCGTGACCGCGGCACCGATATGTAATGCCTCAATTAACGGTACTCCCGAACGTACTAATATCGCAAGGGTACTAGCAAATCGTGCGGCATTCAGTCCTTTGGACAATCTGGCTAGTATAGGCAATCTAAGCACCACACTATCAATTGATAATTTGCCTGCCTGTGTTTGGGCAAAACGGTAGAATAAAAATGCGGTACTTGCCAATACCAATAGTATCAACCACCACCACTGAGTAATAATATTCGATAGCGTGAGAACGACTTGGGTAATGAGAGGTAGCGCTTGCTCAGACTGCTCAAAAACTTTGACAATTTTGGGCACAACGAAACTCATTAGTCCCATAATTACCGCAACTGCCATAACCATTAGGACAATCGGATAGACCATTGCCCCTTGGATTTTCTTTTGGAGGGCAAAACGGTTTTCGGTGTAGTCTGCTAGCTGATTGAGGATAAGATCAAGATGACCAGATTTTTCGCCTGCGGCGATCGTAGCGATATATAACGGCGGAAAGCTAGTAGCTTGTTGTAGAGCACGCGCTAAACTCAGCCCTTCTAAGACATGTGAGCGCACTGCAAGCATTAGGGATTTGATATGAGTCTTTGGTGATTGCTTAGCAACCGCGGCTAAGGTTTCTTCGAGTGGGATACCCGCTGCCAATAATACAGATAACTGACGTGTTAGCAATGCTAACTCGTATGCGGACGGTTTTTTATAGCGGCTTTTACTTCGATTCTGTTTGTCGTTGACAGGGTTGACTTCAACTGGTGTCCATTGCTTATCACGCAGCTGCTGGCGAATTTGCCTTGCAGAATCTCCTTCTAGCAAGCCTTTTTGAACAACACCGTGGTCATCAAGTGCTTTAAAATGATAGGCAGGCATGGCAGCAGATATCCTAAGGGGCTTACAGGTAGACAGTTATAATTTATGATTTATGATTTATGATTTAACAGCAATCTATGAGCTTAATAGATTGATTTCAAAACAATGGTGTTGAATCATTACTATCAGGCATCAAACCTTGTAGTAACAAAACATCCAAATGCTGCTGCTGTAGTTTTTTATCAAAATCATTAACCTCAGCGATCAGCATTCTTTCAATGCGTTTATCGCTTGCAAAAACGCTCAAGCGTGCACAGATGACAGCCAACTGATAAATACGTTTTTTGCAATAACCGTCTAAACCTTGTAATAGTCTGACCATATGCGGCGTCTCAAGACTGGCATAATTATAATCAGCGATGACTTGCTGTCCAAGGGCTGTAACGCCATAAGTGATCGACAGATGGGCACAATAATAACAACTGAATAAATAACCAACCACATGACCGATATAATAGCCTCGATCGTAAGTAAAACTACTCACACCAAAGTGTCCAAGTACATAACTGTTGAGGCTGCCTTGGTCGCGAATCGGCTTGCCGTGCTTTAACTTACCAACCGTAGCAAAGCACAATGGGTTGCGACCATCTTGAGTCGTCAGTTGCCACCCAGCGGGCTGCTGTGCAGGCATATGACGCACGATATCTGCAATGATGTCATCAACCACATGTAGCTGTTGCCAGAGTCTTTCGAGCTTATCTGTATCCATCAGCCCACGTTTATCAAGCTGCTGCGCCAGTAAATATTGCTGATATTCTGCAAATTGCGGCTTCAAGGTCTGTACTAAATAAGTAGGACGCGTATTGGCAGATGCCATATATAACAGTCGAGTACGCTCATGCTGAGTATTATAAAGCGTAATACGCTGCGTAGCGACATCGGTTTCTTGAGCAGCAGGTTTTGCAGCTACAGCAAGCCTATCGGATGTTTCAGACGTTACTAATTCAGTTGTTGCCTCGTCGGCATCTGACAAGGTAAACATCTTTAATAGTGCCGCTTTATCAAGTGTCTCTACCGTGTCATTTTTTGGCATGTCTTTGTCAACATTCAGGTTCTCTATAGCAGTGTTTCGATCAACATTACTTTCTGTTTTAGCAGTTGTAGTAGTCTCTTGTTGGCCCTTGCTTCCTACATTTAGCTTTGCGGTCGGTTCAGTCATAACATACCATCAGCAGCGAAAATAAACATCGTCTCGATCCTTATATATGCACATCGTATAAGGACATATAATGCGTTATAAAATCAACGTTTCTGTCTCGACGACTCATCAACCCATAGTACCTGAACACAGACTCATTGTCAGCTGCCCTTAACTAAAATAGCCATAGCAAGTTACCAGAGGTCTTGTATCTATAAGTGATTCAACATTTATAAATGATATGTATTCACAAGTTAAAAAAAAGCGCCAAGGACATATAAATGACCTTAGCGCTTCTAATCGAGATTCTACTTAGATAACTTGAATAAACAGCCACTAGAGCTATGCAAGGTTGTTCTGTCGATACTGCTGACGATATGCTTTTGGCGAGACACCATATACACGTTTGAACGCCTGACTAAAGGTCGAATCTGAAGCATAACCCACCATCTCGCTGATACGGCTAATACTGTTTTGCTGTAAGCGTAAATAGCGAGCGGCCAATCGTAAGCGGTAATCAATCAGATAAGTCAGTGGTGGCATACCGACAGTATCTTTGAAACGCTGCGCAAAGCTGGAGCGCGACATTCCTGCTACTTCGGCAAGCTGATGAATGCTCCAGCTTTCACTCGGTGCCCCATGCATCGCGGCTAGCGCCTTAGTCAAAAACGGATCCTTCATAGCTTTGAGCCAGTTTTCTGTGGCTTCAGGCAAGCTTTCAATATATACGCGCAAACACTCAATCATCATAATACTTGCCCAATGGTTGATCACAGCCGTTTTTCCCATACGCTCACGCTCAGACTCTAGGGTTAGCAGCTTAATCTCTACATCAATCACTTCAAACCGACCATCAGCGGCATCATTAAGCTCAGGTAATATCGATGGCAGCACCGACAGTAAAGGATTAATCATCTCTTTGTCGTATTTGCATTCAATCAGTATCAAAGATGAATTGGGATCTCCATCACCATTGATATCAAGCGTACCATCTTTGCAATTGCTTAGTAGATTATCGAGCGGTTCGGCAACTTCACCATGGTAGTTGAGTGCGTAGCTTACGTGTTTGTGCGCATTCGGAATCATGATCATGTCACCAGCGTGAGCTTCTCGTAGACCATTTCCAACATCGATGCAAAACCCGCCAGACATTACTAAGTAGAATAAAATAGTGTCTTTTCTAGTGATAGAATAAGACCAATTGCCAGTACCATTTAGACGATAATACTTAGTTTCAAATAAATGTACGTTTTGCAGCAATACACTTAGTGCGTCCATCAATCAATTCCTCAACAATACAGATTAATAACGGTTTATTCTAAAAAGGTAATAACGTTCCCGACATCATGCTCTGTCGGTTTGCCATATGCCAGTGCTCACTCCAATAGATATTTGCTAGTCAATACAATGGCGCAATAATACTTAAATATGATGCACGATTTAGAATTTCATGTCTAATTACTTATTAGCATTACTAAATAGTGATAAAGTAGACACGGTCATACTAAACCTTAAGGAAAGTCTGTATAAAATTTTAATAAAAGGGTAGGAGTTTATCTAGTATTGAAAGTACTATTAAATTTGATATGTTTACTCTTATAGGAGTAATAGAGAGTTAAAATCAAATAGACACAAAAAAATCGCCATCAAGGGCGAGTGCTATTATTTATATTTTTATATAAAAGTAGGATTTACATGTAGATAAAACAAAATATGGGGCGACTGATGGGACTCGAACCCACGACAACCGAGATCACAACCCGGGGCTCTACCAACTGAGCTACAACCGCCATAATTATTGCCAAAGAAGAGGCAAGATTCGCAGGCTAAGTGGTGCGCCTGGCAGGATTCGAACCTGCGACCACCTCCTTAGAAGGGAGATGCTCTATCCAGCTGAGCTACAGGCGCTCTTAGAGGACTTTTATATACTAAACTTAATTTACGATATATTTTACTATATCAAAAACTAAATCGTTATACATAAAAAAAAGCCTGTAAGGCTCTTGAAATAGATGGTCGGAGTGATAGGATTCGAACCTACGACCCTCTGGTCCCAAACCAGATGCGCTACCAAACTGCGCCACACTCCGAAATTTTCTATTATCACGATAGTTTGTTGATTAACTCGTTGTTGGCGATGCCGCTAACTTGTTAATGTTCCTCGCTATCGAGGTGCACATATTAAGGGGTAAAGGCGATTGTGTCAACACCTATTTTCAATTAATTTAAAATAATCGCAATTTTTTTTAAAATTACGTCAATTTTGCCAAAATAGCGGTAGTAAGACCCTTTATTTATCAGTCATTCAAGCTGTCATTGATAATCGTATTATATTTTATCCAGATGTGGCAACACGTCACCGTTGAGTGTACCCGTCAGAACATCAAACGGTATTAACCATAAATGAGCATCAGCTGATTCACCGCTTTTAATATTATCGCTACTGTTACTCTTATTATCACCACTGCCACAGTGAATTTGTTGCTTGAGTGCCACTGGCTGCCTATCACCTCCTAGCACTGGATAAACCAACCAGACCTGTCCTGCTAGGTAAGCTTGTGCATAGCAGGTCAATTGATAAGCGTCGCTCGCACTAATTGCAGCGGCATGCGGTAAATATTTCCATTTAATATCGATGACGTGACTGTAGCGTCCTCTGGTCTTGTCTTGAGCTGTAATTTGACTCGCTGCTGTATTACTCTGGTTTTGACAGTCATCAGATACAGTTTTGAATATCAGTAAGTCAGGCCGTATAGATAAGCACGCCAACCCCTCAGCATCGTTTAGCCAGACACTTTTGGTTTGATACAAAGGACGATAGTTGCTACTAATCTGCTGAAACATTGACGCGATACGCTGACTTGCCCATTGTTCAAAAGCTTGATTCATATCAATCAACAAACACAATCTTAGCTGAGAGCTATTTTGTCTACCTGGATCGATACCGTTGCCTGTCGCAGCCGTCGTCTGTTTCAATAGCCAATATGCTAGGTCTACTAACTGCTGCGCGGCATGCAGTTCTTGCTTTTGAAGTGGTTGAACGTCTAGCTGACGCTTTTCTTGAGCATATATTACTGCTATCTGCTGCATTTCACGGTTGTTTAGCGTAGACACCTGCTGCCACGGCTGCAACAGTTTTGAAGAAACAAGCTGGGGCAATAAAGGCATCAAGTAAACCAATGCACTTTTAATCAACCGATTGGCCAATATGTCGTGACTCAATACACTACTTTCACAGATGAACTTATGCGGTTGCATACTATTGTGACGCAGTTGTTCTTTGATGAGCAGTCGACCTTGCAATGATGCCTGATTTTCAATCTGAGCCTGATAATGCTTGGTTGGTTGATAATCAATCAAACGCTGCAAAAACTGCTCAATCAGCCAGTCTGATATAGGCAATACTTTTAATGGTAAAAGATTGGACTGAGAACTAAACTGACCAAAATTTTTCGTATTGGGTAGTTTACGATTGTTGCTCGTATCAAGGTGTATTAAGTCCGATAGCATACCTTGTACCCAGTGACGGGTCTGGACAATATCGCTGGTCTGAGTAGACTGGTTTAGCTTTGGCAATATCTCAAGCGTCATACCACTGGGTAGTAGAATAATCCCGATATAATGCCCAACTTTAAGCTGCCATATTCCTTGCTTACGCTTGATAGTAAATACTGCAAACTCTTGCGCTATTAGCCAATCGAAATCAGATGCTTGCAAAAAATCCTGCACGGTCAGACGTTGATGCTCAAAAACAGTGACAACGTTCGTGGTGGCCACATTGTTATTAGGGATACGAGTCTGACGACTAACTGCCCTAATAGCGTGTTTTTTGGCGTAATATGGATTATTCGTTATCACTGAACAGCCACCCTGCTAGTACAAACGCTGATAGATAGCAGCATTACTAAACTCACCATCTTTAGCAATCAAATCAGCATTGATAGTGTAACTATTCATACTCATAGACTGACTAAGAAAAGCTCCCTGCCCTGCAAACATTTGGTGTTCAGAAGAAGCGTTGTTTTGGTGGCTCATCGGATTATACAAGTCGTCACTCATCCATGCTTGACCGTCTTGTACGAACTGCTTGCTCGTTGGTTGCTGCTCATCCCTAAAGATATACTGCAGCACAGTCATTTGACCACCAGCTGCTTGAGCCAATTGAGGAATAATTTGTTCAACGAGAGCCGTTTGTAACTGCTCTAACTGAGTGACTGCAAATAAAAACGAATGGCCTAACTGCGCCTCTACTCCCAATGTCTGCACGATACGCCTATTCAAGCCTGTTAGTAATTTACTCAAATCTATCATAGCTGCTTCTAAGTCTTCAGACAGTCCAGTGTCGGTGTCATTGCTGGCTCGAATTGTTGATAGTAAGTCAGGCTGCGGTGGACAATCCACAAAGCGAAAACGTCGGCGTAATGCCATATCAAGTGGCGCTAAAGAATGATCTTGGGTATTCATAGTGGCATAAATATCCATATTGGCAGGAACACTAAAAGCACGCCCAGAATACGCCAAACTCACTGTCATCGCATTCGGCTTGCCCGCTCGTTTATCAGGCTCTATCAAGCTAAGAAGCTCGCCAAACACTCGTGATACGTTAGCACGGTTAATCTCATCAATCAGCATTGCATAACGCTGCTGAGGGTCACGAGCTGCGCGTTGACATAGTCTTAGAAATGCTCCATCTTGCACCGCGTAACTCATTTGAGTTTGATTAGGGGAGCTATTATTTGCTTGAGCGGCGCCACTCATGACAGGTCGTATACCTTCTACAAACTCTTCATAACCATAGGCTTGATGGAAGCTCACCATACTAAAACGCTGCTGAGCAATATTTTGATTTTGATGGATTTGGTTGTCACGCTGTGCCTGCTGAAACTCTACTAATTGCTGCGATAAGTCTTGTAATAACTCCATACTCTCAGGCAGTAAATACCACGATCCACTATTGTCTTTATCAAAATAAGCTTGGCTAGCGCGATTATCAAAACTGACTGTTTGAGAGTTCGTAGGACTATGTCTACGTAACTCTAACCAAGCTGTACTGTCCAAATTTTTATCACGTGAGTTCTGAGCAGCTTTCGTCATAAAAAAAGGATGATCAATAATTTCTCGAACCTTTAACAAATCCTGTTGTTCAGCACGTAGATCTAAGAATACCAAACATAATACTTCGCGCCAGCTTAGACCTTGTAGTAGCTGCTCTAATAAGTCTTCATTTTCAGTCTTGGGTAGATAGTCGGTATATTGCTTCGCAATTTGCAGCAATCTATAGGTTTTACCTGTACCAGCAACGCCCGTATAAATAATATTGGTCGGTTCATGAGCAGACATATCAGGCATAACGTTATCCAGCGGCATTGAAAACAGGTTTGAAATAGACATGCTAACATTTTGTCATTATAACGTGGCTGTCTATTGGCATGGTAACTATAGTCAACCCTCTATAAATTAGATACGGTATCAGTCTCGCTTAATCCACTATTTGTAGCACTTTCACTCAGCTTCCTTGTATCTAAGTTATATTGAACTGCCTATACCAATCACTTAATAATGCTAATGTCCAAATAATACTGATATATAAGATAACTAAGCTACTTTAAGTGGTGATCTAAATTGATGACATAACCTAGCAACATAGCCACGCTACTATTGTTTTATAAGCGCAGCAGTTCATGCTAATAATAGTAGGAAGACAATGGTTGATGTAACATAGTATTTGCAGCGGCTTTTATAATCTATATTTTTCGCCACTATCCTAAAAAGCCGTGTTAAGAATGTCATTCAACTCATTTACGTCAAGGAATTTTGTATGCCAGGATTATTAAAAAAACTACCCACCAAGTTGACCAATAAACTGCCAGCCAAAGCATCTGACAGCACAAAATCATCAGTTGAGAAACCCAGTAGCACGCTAAAACCAATTAGTAATCAGTTTACTAAACTGTTATCCGTCACTAAATACCTGCCTGCTGGTGCACGCTCAAGTATTTTATCTAAAGCTTTTGGCAAAGTTGTCCCATATGTCGGCACCACTGGCATTTATTATGAGACGGTAGAACCAAACCAAGTCGTCGTCAGTCTCAACAACAATAAAGCTGTCCAAAACCATATCGGTTCTATCCATGCAGTCGCCATCACGTTACTGGCTGAAACAGCGACGGGGTTTATTCTGGGTTTAAACTTGCCCTCTGATCGTATCCTACTGATTAAATCTTACTCAGTAAATTTCCATCGTCCGATCAAAAAAGGTCAAATTGCTGCTGTGGCAAGTTTGTCTGACGAACAGCGTTTGGATATCCTAAACACACCAAAAGGTGAGATGGTTATCCCTTGTGTCATCAAAGATCGTGAGTCTGACAGCGACCGCGACCCAATTGTGGTTGAGATGATTTGGGCATGGATACCAAAAGCTGAACTAGAGGCACGTCGCCAAGGTAAAGCGTCTGAAAAAATCGCAGAAGATGACACTAAGACCGAGGCACCCATCGAAGAAAGCGATGTATCATCTACTCAACATGATAGTGATGATCAGTAGTTGATACACAACTGATAACCAACAAATCCAATGAGGAAACAGTATGTCTAAACTTAGTACTTCCCTATCTACGCTATCGCTCGTCGCTATGTGCTCATTGGGTTTTGTTCATAGCGCTAATGCCAACACGACGACTGCTGTTAGCATTGCTAACTCTAGCCCTGTTTTCTTAGGTGATGGCGGTACTTATCCTTTTTCAGAAGCCGTACGCGTGGGCAATACATTATATATGTCGGGGCAAATTGGCTTTAAAGATGGCAAGCTGGTCAAAGGCGGTATCAAAGCTGAGACCAAGCAAGTGCTAGATAATATCCACAGTACGTTATTAAAATATGGCTACCAGAAATCTGATATCGTTAAATGTATGGTCATGCTGACCGACATGGATGACTTTGATGACTTCAATAAAGTCTACAAGGCTGAATTGATGAAACCATATCCTGCACGCTCAGCTTTTGTTGTATCAGAACTAGCCGCTGGCGCAAGCGTTGAAATTGAATGTATGGCTGCAAAATAATAGTGGTTAAAAACGCTAAAGCTTTAAAATCAGAAAAATATTAAAATAACTGACTACTAACGTCAGTTATTTTTATCTGTTATGCATATATTTCTTACAAGCATTTATACCAAGCTCGTGTCGTCCGTTAACGCACTTTCTTTCGTCACTCGCAGCACTTCCTCCAATGTCGTGCGCCCTTCTATGACTTTACGTAAACCATCTGCACGAATCGATGGGGTTTGCTGGCGTGCATACTCTTCTAGTTCATACTCGGCTGTATTGCTATGAATCATACGGCGTAATGTATCGTCGATTGGCACGACTTCATATATAGCGGTACGTCCTTTAAACCCTGACTGATTACATTTATCGCAGCCCACTGGTTTCGGCAAACGAATCGACTCTTTTGCTATAGGTTCGACATTATTCTTTTGCACTGACCCAATGCCAATTTCGGTAAAAATTTTGGCTTGCTCAGTATCGGCATCGTGCCAGCTTTGACAATGTGAACACAAAGTACGCACCAAACGCTGCGCTACTACGCCAATCAGCGACGACGATAACAGAAACGGCTCAACTCCCATATCCTGCAATCGAGTAACCGCACCGATAGCAGTATTGGTATGTAGGGTTGATAATACTAAGTGCCCTGTCAAAGAAGCTTGTACGGCAATCTCTGCTGTCTCTAAATCACGAATTTCACCAACCATTACCACATCAGGATCTTGGCGCAGCATTGCGCGCAAGCTTTTAGCAAACGTCATGTCGACTTTATTGTTGACCTGTGTTTGCCCGATACCATCAAGCTGAAACTCAATCGGATCTTCAGCAGTTAAAATATTGCGAGTTTGATCATTTAAATCGGTCAATGCAGAATATAGCGTCGTGGTTTTACCCGAGCCAGTCGGGCCTGTCACCAAAATAATGCCATGCGGACGATGAATTAAGCGCTTTAGCTCAGTATAGTCATTATCAGAAAGTCCCAAATACGTCATATTAAGACGACCCGCCTGCTTATCTAATAGACGCATCACTACACGCTCACCAAAGCTCGATGGTAAAGTCGATACACGTACATCGACTTCTCGCCCTGCCAATCTTAAACTGATACGACCATCTTGCGGTACCCGCTTTTCAGCGATATCCAATCTGGCCATTACTTTAATACGCGATACTAGCAGCGGAGCCAGCTGGCGTTTTGGTGCGATGATTTCTTTTAGCTCACCATCAACTCGGAAACGGACGACTAAGCGTTTTTCAAAAGTTTCGATATGAATATCTGAGGCACTTAAGCGAATGGCCTCTGACAACAATGCGTTGATCAAGCGAATGATAGGCGCATCGTCCTGCTGATCCATCAAGTCTTCAGTTTCAGGAACGCTATCTGCCAAGCTGTCGAGATCAGGGTGGTCTTCAAGTCCAGCAGCAATATGCTGTGACTCTCCTGTATTGCCAGCATAAACCGCATTCATACGTTTTTCAAAATCATCGGCGCTGACACTTTCGTAAGTGGGTACACTACGAATGCCTTGCTGTTGTAAAAACCGCACCGCTTCATTGATCGCTGACAATGGGGTCGCTTTAGTAAGTACCAATGTCGGTGGTAACTCAGGATCTATCGCAAGTATGGCCAAAACCTGATGGCGTTTTGCAAAACTGTATGGCAACTGCATCATAAAGACGGCCCAATAAATGAAGATAAGATAAAAAGAACGCACGCCAAGACATGATGGATGCCTTGTCCTTAACAGTTCGAATCAAAAAAGACTGCCAGTAAGGTTGCATGAGTTTGTTATAATAGCATTTTGTTTTAGACGGGTATTATTTTATGTGATTGGTACTTTATACCTATCGCCTATCACATATTATGGCTATAAGAGTTAGCATATCATGCGATTTTTTTGCAGACAGCTTGCCATTGTTTATTACAATTTTTAGATCGCTTAGATTACCCATCATACTTTATCTGTCCCCTTCTCCCGCTCGATATTAGGATTTTCCGTTATGTCAGAGAACATTAGCATTACTAATCCAACACCACTTCTACAAGATACCTTTACTGTTGGTAGCCGTACTTTTTCTTCGCGTCTGCTGGTCGGTACAGGTAAATATAAAGATATGACAGAGACTGGAGAAGCTATTGCCGCTTCAGCAGCCGAAATCGTGACCGTTGCTATTCGCCGTGTCAATATTGGACAAAATAGTGATGAGCCCAACTTATTAGATGTAATTTCACCTGATAAATATACGATATTACCTAATACTGCTGGTTGCTTTGACGCCGAAACTGCCGTTCGTACTTGCAAGCTTGCTCGCGAGCTATTGGGCGGTCACAATTTGGTTAAGCTTGAAGTATTGGGTGATGAAAAAACCCTATACCCAAACGTTATGGAAACGCTAAAAGCGGCTAAAGTATTGATCGATGATGGTTTTGAAGTAATGGTTTATACGTCAGATGACCCTATCGTCGCACAAGAATTAGAAAGCATGGGCTGTGTCGCTATCATGCCGCTTGGTAGCTTGATTGGTTCAGGACTCGGTCTACTCAATCGTCACACGCTTAGTATCATAATTGAAAATGCCAAGGTACCAGTATTGGTTGACGCTGGTGTCGGTACTGCGTCTGATGCTGCACTTGCCATGGAGCTTGGCTGTGATGGTGTACTGATGAACTCAGCCATTGCCAACGCACAAAACCCGGTAATGATGGCACACGCAATGAAGCATGCTATGTGGGCAGGTCGCGCTGCGTTTTTGGCAGGTCGTATGCCAATGCGTAAGATGGCTACGGCCAGTTCACCTCAGACAGGTTACTTCTTTCAATAATTTGAAGTATGGATGACATGTCATAATAGAGCGTATTGATTATTTACGTATAGTGCTGTCAGTGCTATGTTTGATTACTTAATACGCTCTATAAAATAATAAAAATGTTATTTCATTGAATATCTACTTGTTATAGTTTTCGTATAACACTTATCGTCATAAAAGGATTTATTATGCGACTTCTCACAGCAGTCGACCAGTTATTCCTACTTCTTGAGTCGCGTAAACAGCCCATGCACGTTGGTGGACTGTTTGTCTTTGAGTTACCAGATAATGCTGATAGCGATTTTGTCTATCAATTGGTAAAACAAATGCAAGAATCCGATGTGCCGCCCAGCTTTCCTTTTAATCAGGTACTTGAACACTTAGCTTTTTGGAAAAAAGATAAAGACTTTGATGTTGAGCATCATTTACATCATGTCGCTTTGCCAAGTCCTGGGCGTGTTCGCGAGCTAATGATGTACGTCTCAAGAGAGCATGGGCGTTTATTAGATCGCGCCATGCCTTTGTGGGAATGTCACGTTATTGAAGGTATTCAGCCAGAAGTTGAAGGTGGACCTGAACGTTTTGCTTGGTACTTTAAGATTCATCACTCTTTGGTTGATGGCATCGCAGCGATGCGTCTAGTCAAAAAATCCCTGTCACAGTCGCCGACTGAACCGGTTACTTTGCCTGTCTGGTCGTTAATGGCACGCCATCGCAACCAAGTAAACGCTATCTTACCCAAGGAAAGATCGTTTAGACGCATCTTAAAAGAACAAATATCAACCATCAAACCTGTCTTTGCAGAAGTGATCGACAATATAAAAAATTACGGCGATGAAGGGTATGTTAGTACCTTTGATGCACCAATGAGTATTTTGAACAGACGCATATCGGCTTCAAGAAGAGTCGCTGCTCAGTCTTATGACATACAGCGTTTTAACGATATCGCTGAAAGGCTCAAAATTAGTAGGAACGATGTGGTACTGGCGGTATGTGCAGGCGCTATTCGTCGTTACTTAATCGCGATGGATTCGTTACCAACCAAGCCTCTTATTGCTTTTGTTCCGATGTCGCTACGTACCGACAATAGTATATCTGGTAATCAGTTGTCATTTGTTTTAGCGAATTTGGGCACCCATTTAGACAACCCACTACGCAGAATGGAACTTATTCACCGTAGCATGAATAACGGTAAACGTCGCTTTCGCCGCATGAATCAAGCGCAAGTAATCAACTACAGTGTCGTCTCCTATCTGTGGCAGGGAATCAATTTGGCTACGGGTCTGTTTCCTAAAAAACAAGCCTTTAACCTCATCATCTCAAACGTACCTGGCTCTGAAAAGCCGCTGTACTGGAATGGCGCACGTCTGCAGTCTTTGTACCCTGCTTCTATTGTCTTTAATGGTCAAGCGATGAACATCACTTTAGCCAGTTATTTGGATAAGATAGAGTTTGGCATCACAGCGTGTAGTAAAGCACTACCACATATGCAAGACATGCTGATGCATATAGAAGAAGAGCTCGACCTGTTAGAGACAACCAGCAAAGAGCTTGAGTTTCAAGGTATCACGGTAAAAGATAAGACACGTCAAAAAGCAAAAAAGCTGGCTCCATAATGGAACCAGCTTTTCAGTATATGTTCTAAAAGCGACTACCAGCTGTAATCATTTTTAGTTGTATGAGCTTTAGATAATATTTCTTTTTGATACGCCGCTTTTAAATAACGTCGCCCCAAGCTGGCACAACCATTTGCATCAATGGTTTTAGTAGCTTAACGTTACAAGCAAAGATCGAGCCTGAGGTCATAGAGTTGTGTGCGCCAGTATGATCCACTACAACACCGCGTGCTTCAGTCACAATCAATTCACCTGCGGCAATATCCCACGGCTTAATTGACATTTCAAAGTAACCATCAAAACGACCAGCAGCCACATAGCATAAATCAAGCGCTGCTGAACCCATACGACGAACCTGACCACCTGCTTCAGAGACCTTTTGTAAGCTCTCAAAGTGCTGTTTGGCAAAAGAAACTACTTCACCATTACGCTTACGCTCAAGCGGATGACCTGTCGTAAAGAAACCACCGTCGATAGTTTTACGTTCGCTCACTTGCATACGGCGATTATTTAAACGTGCGCCTTTACCACGGCTCGCTGAGAACATCTCATCACGAACAGGATCATAAACCACACCATGCTGGGTAACGCCTTTGTGCTGTACAGCGATGGATACGCAGAACTGTGGTACACCATGAACAAAGTTTTTAGTGCCATCTAGCGGATCGATAATCCAGCACCAGTCAGCATCTTCGCCGCGACCTTCTTGCATACCAAACTCTTCACCCAAAAATGAATGATTAGGATAGCTGGCTTTTAGCGTCTCAATGGTAAGCTCTTCGCTAAAGCGATCGATGCGAGTAACCAAACCATCAAGCCCTTTAGACTCAATATCTAACTCGATTTTGTGACGGTTTTGATGCGCATATAAAATCTCTTTACCAACTTTTTCAGCAGTACGCGCTGCGATGACGACCATGGGTTCCATAAATAACCTATTTGCTTAATGAATGAATATAAAAAATAAGACCAACTCTGTGCCCACAACATGCCAAACAGCCGCCGCATCACACCACATCTATGCGATTAAAAACGTGTCTTTTATACGTAAAAATTTATAAACGACAACCGCATTATACTAAAATTGTTCGATAAAAACGAAAAAACCGTCACGCTGACCACGCCCGTATTTTGGCGATCATCTAAACTGCGCAAATTGTAAAAAAGTTAGCACCTACGGCTAGCAGGCGTTTGCTCTGTTTAAAGAGCGTATATCTGTTTTTATTAATACCTTTTTAGCGCATTAATTTTTAAAATAATATTGTAACGTTAAACACAGTATCTACGATAACAGCATCTTAAGCTGTTTGAGCACGCCTTCAACATCTAAACCACAGTCGGCCCACTGCTCTGCTTGGGAGCCATGTGCAATAAAGCGATCAGGAATACCGATATTAGCAATAGCTGGACGATTTTTCTTAAAGGCATCCGACTCGTTGAGCAAATACTCATTTACCGCACTACCTGCGCCGCCCATAATCATGTGCTCTTCTAGGGTTGCTATATGAGTGACTCCTTGTGCCAGTAACGTCTCAAGCATTGCTGTATCTAGCGGTTTTACCCAGCGCATATTGACCATATGTATCTGACATTCTAACGCTGAATCGTCCGCTAAGATTTCTGCGGCTTGCTGAGCAGTTGCTACCATTGTACCAAAAGCCAATAATGCCAGTTTGTAAGGCGCATCAGATTTACCTAATATTGACTCAACGACCGCTTCACCAATTTTATAAGTTTGGGCTGGCTGCTTAATATCAGCACCTGTACCTGTACCACGTGGATAACGTACGGCCGTGCAGCCTGGATATTCATAGCAAGTATTGAGCAAATGGTAGCATTCGTTCTCGTCTTTCGGCGCTGCAATCACCATATTAGGCACACAACGCAAAAATCCAAAATCAAACACGCCAGCATGCGTAGCACCATCTTCGCCAACTAAGCCCGCTCGATCAATGGCAAACATAACATCGAGGTTTTGTAAAGCCACGTCATGGATCAGCTGATCATATCCGCGCTGCAAGAACGTTGAATAAATCGCGACAATAGGTTTGACGCCTTGAGTCGCCATCCCAGCCGCTAGCGTGACCGCGTGTTGCTCAGCAATGGCCACATCAAAAAAACGCTCTGGAAAATGACGAGCAAAATCAGTCATCCCTGAGCCTTCTTCCATGGCTGGTGTGATGGCTAGCAACTTATCATCTTCAGCCGCTTTATCACATAGAAACTGCCCAAACACTTGCGAATATTTTAACGCTGGCTTTGTATTTGGTTGTTTCTTCGGCTGCTCTATAGAGTCAGCTTTAGAACTTTTATGCTCTTCATGATTTTCGACTGGTAATTTGCTGATTGCATGATAGCCCACTGGATCCAACTCTGCTGATGCAAACCCTTTACCTTTAGTGGTATAGATATGTACCAATACTGGACCCTTTACTTGCTTTGCCAGTGACAATACACGCAGTAGTTCAGGGATATTATGACCATCAAATGGTCCAAAATAGGTAAAACCAATGGCTTTAAATAAATTATCTTCTAGCTGCGGAACGTCGCGCATCTCTTTGTGACGCTTGCGGCGATCAAACGCTTGCATATCAGGACGGTGACAAAGTACTGGCTCGCCTGACTCAGAGATATCCACTTGGTAGCCTGACTCCCAAAGCATTGCCAAATGTCTTGAAAATCCGCCAATAGAGCAAGATATCGACATATCATTGTCATTTAGAATAACTAGCAAATCAGCATCTTGCTGTACTGCATCATTCATCGCCTCAAATGCCATACCACCTGTCATCGCACCATCACCGATGATACAGGCAACATTTTGCTCGCGGCCTTGATAACGCAATGCAAGACTCATGCCCAGACCAGCTGAAATAGAGGTCGATGAGTGTCCGACACCGAATGTATCGTAGACAGACTCTGCGCGCTCAGGGAATGCTGTCAGACCATCCTTAGATCTGATCGTACCTAGCTGCTCGCGGCGGCCTGTCAATACTTTATGAGCATAGGCTTGGTGACCCACGTCCCAAACGATTTGGTCTTGCGGCGCATCTAACAAATAATGCAAAACGATTGTCAGTTCAACCACGCCCAAATTAGCACCAAAATGCCCACCGCTCTGACCAGCTGAATACAATAAAAAAAGGCGCAACTCATCAGCCAGCGTAATAAGATTGGCCGTTGAAAGCGTGCTAAGTCCAGTGGGTGTATCAATTGCATCAAGCAATGGCGTATGAGGACGCACACGTGGAATCACAGTATAGGTCTGCTGTAAGCTCGATAGCTGAGCAGCAGAATCCAGCACTGATGTAGATAGGAACTGAGACTTTGGAGAATGAGGTGACTGCTGCATAAACCGTACGATACCTACCAATCTGCTGACAAGACGTGTCTTTTAAATATAGCGATGACTATATTTAAAAGACGTCAATAATACCTACATCATTATTGATGTAATCGACCATATAATTATTCATGCAACTTTCGTATTTGTATAGCTGCGCTACTTACGACAGGTGACACGCTATCATAATAGAATACGCGTCAACACCGCCCTTTTGATATCAAAATATTGATGCGTTTACGTTATTAACTACTGAGGGGTGACATTATGCCCTATTATTTCGCATCAATAGCGAATGTTAGTGACGACATAGTAATGTAAGGGTAAAGACTTGTCACTGTATCCGTCAAAATAGTATGGCATAATAGCATTTTTTTTTAATTGTCGCTTTAATCATCGTGCGTCGTCTGTGAACTTTGTGTGTTTTTATAACAAACACAATGAGCACGCTGTCCTTGTGAGCAGGTTATACTGGTATTATCTTGGTATTAGCAGTAAAGTTGAGGTGACATACTTATCTCGACTAATATTTATCTCGTAAACAGTCGTTATCTCGAACAGTAACTATCTCAAACAGCGTTCGTTTTAAACAGCAATAACATACTTTTCACCGCCACAACTTTAGGCTTATGTAGGACAGCAATGTCATATCAATTTATCACTAGTGCCAAATTACCCACTCGTCATGGCGAGTTTGATATTCATATCTTCGAAAATAGCGAAGGTCAAGAGCATGTTATGCTGACCGTTGGTCTGCCTGTGGTCGACCAAAAGACAGTTGATATGGCTAGCCGATCTTCAGACGACACAATATTGAGCCAAAAAGACGAATCAGTAGCAAAGCAAGTACCGCTCATTCGTATTCATTCTGAATGTCTAACAGGCGATGCGTTTAGCTCATTGAAATGTGATTGCGGACCGCAGTTGAATACTGCCATGCAAGCCATTCAAGAGTCAGGTTGCGGTGCGATTTTATATTTGCGTCAAGAAGGTCGCGGTATCGGCTTGACCAACAAAATTCGTGCGTATGCCCTACAAGATCAAGGCCATGATACATTGGATGCCAATCTCATGTTAGGCTTGCCTGCTGATGCACGTATCTACGACATGTGTAGTCCGATGCTTGCCCATGTTGGGGTTGATGCCGTCAGGCTCATCACCAACAATCCAAACAAGGTTGCTTATCTGACTGAGCATGGTATTAATGTTGTTGAACGTGTGCCATTATTGGTCGGTGTCAACGATATGAATGCTGAGTATCTAGCAACCAAACGTGATCGCATGGGCCACTTGTTTGATAAGAATATCAATCTTGATAAAGATGTCTCTCACGACACAGACCTTAATACAGCCATACACCTGAATAAATAGATATCATATGAGTATTGCAAATACAGATAACGAAACAGACTTATCAATGGCAGCGTCAGTGACGATGCCAACCCATGATGACATTATGAGAGTGCGCGAGTTTTTAGTTGATTTACAAGCGCGTATTTGTGAAGCACTAGAAGCACAAGAGCGCGATGGCGGCACTAATAACAACGAGCATGCGACCTTTATTCCTGATGACTGGGAACGTCCTGAAGGCGGCGGCGGTCGGTCATGCGTATTGGCAGATGGCGAAGTCATCGAAAAAGCTGGCGTCATGTTCAGCCATATTCATGTACATAATTTACCTGCCTCTGCTACTGCACGTCACCCTAATATCGCTGGACGCAAAGCTCAAGCAATGGGCGTGTCACTGGTAGTCCATCCCAAAAATCCAAATGTACCTACGAGCCATGCCAATGTGCGTTTATTCGTAGCAGAAGCGGAAGGCGAAGCGCCGATCTGGTGGTTTGGTGGTGGTTTTGACTTAACGCCCTTTTATCCGGTATTAGAGGACTGCGTACATTGGCATCAAGTCTGTCATGACCTGTGCGCACCATTCGGAGATAATATCTACGCTGACTTTAAACAGTGGTGTGATGAGTATTTTCATCTGCGCCATCGTGATGAACAGCGTGGTATTGGCGGTCTATTTTATGATGATGTCAGTACTGAAAGTCGCGGCTGGGACTTTGAGACTTGCTTTAACTTTATGAAAGCAGTGGGCAATGGTTATCTTGACGGTATCATGCCGATTTTTGAACAACGTAAAAACACGCCTTATACTGAAGCGCAGCGCGAGTTTCAGCTCTATCGCCGTGGCCGTTACGTCGAATACAATTTGGTCTATGATCGTGGCACGCTATTTGGGCTACAGAGCAATGGGCGTATCGAATCTATTCTAGTCAGTATGCCGCCGCTTGCCAGCTGGCATTATCGTTTTGAGCCTACTGAAGGAACGCCTGAATTTGAGTTGACTGATTATTATTTAAAGCCGCGTGATTGGTTAGCACTGTAGGTTTTGTAAATTAGGTTTTATCAATATCGCGATATTGATATCTCTGAAAACTTTGGGAAGGTCAGCCTCTATCGCTGACCTTTTTCATTGTCAGCACTGTTTAAACGAAGCATTATCGCACTGTTATCGTACAGAAATACGCTGCATAACCATCAAACAAACACCACAACCAGCCATAACCATGTTAAGTTATGCTTATTTAAAATATTACGAGGATATAACAACTATATCATCCTCATTGCATAGATAACCGTTACAATAGAAGACGTTCTTTATTAGCAACTGTGCTCAAAAGAATTTTAGGCAGTATCTTGTATAACTATATTTTAAGTCAAAGCGAGCGTTTCTAATTGCGCTTACTATTAGCCAAGTTTAAAGGAGTAAGTCATATGGCACAGATTCATACCAACAAATCTTTCAAGTCTCTGTTTAGCGTTACTTTGATGGCGGCGGCACTCGGTCTAACGGCCTGTAGCACGTCAACAGGGACTAACCCTGATGTACAAGCGCGTCAAGACAGCATGAAAAACTGGGGCGACGCGGTGGGCGTTATGGGTGATATGGCAAAAGCACCTGATACCTTTGATGCTGAAGTATTTAAAGAGCAAGCCGCGTTCTTGGCAGAAGATGCTGCCAAACCTTGGAGCCATTTTGAAGACCCAGAAGCGGTAGGCAATGCTACCGAAGCAGTTTGGTCTGATGCTGACGGCTTCAGTGCCGAAGCTGAAAACTTCCAAAAAGTCACGGCTGAGCTAAATGCTGCAGCACAAAATGCTACAAGCATGGACGACGTCAAACCTGCCTTTGGACAAGTTGGTGCAAGCTGTAAATCATGCCATACTGACTTTAGAGCAAAATCTGAATAAGTCTTTATACTTATAGTAGACAGATAAATTAGTAGATAGATAAATACGAAAAACCGCCATACCACTAGGTATGGCGGTTTTTTAGTTGTCTGAGTTATTATAGGAATTGAACTCTTGATCTCAACTGAACATCTAATAAGCGCACTACTCTGCCACTGTTTTATTCATATTCACAGCTTCTTGCTGCTCGTTCATTTTATTAACGATAGCACCTACTGAAGGATCACTCAAATCAATCGTACGTATTGGGAATGGAATGTTTACACCCGCTGCATCCAACGAATCTTTAATACCTACAATTACTTGATGAATCGAGGCGACCTTATGAGCTTGTGTCCCGTCTTCGATAAACCAGCGTACCATTAGGTCAATGGACGAACCACCAAAACCAGTAGCAATCACGCTTGGCGTTGCTTTCTTTGAGACGCTCTCTATCTTATCTAATGCTTTTATAATCTCAGCTTTGGCAGCTTCGATATCATCTTCATAACCAATACCCACTGCAACCTGTAGACGGCGCTGCTTATAAGCGGTATTGACGGTTAACGCCGAAGTATAAAGATCTGAGTTTGGAATCACTACTTGCCTGCCATCATAGGTCTTGATGGTGGTTGCCCGTATTTTGATATCTTCGACCGTTCCTTCATATTCTCCTGAGACAATCTGATCACCGATACGAAACGGCTCTGAGATCAATAGCAAAATACCAGAGAGCAAGTTTTGAAAAATATCTTTAAAAGCAAAACCGATAGCGACCGAACCAATACCAAGCGCTCCGATCAGCTTAGCAGGGGTAAATCCTGGTACTGCAATAACCATCGCTATCATAAAACCAATAAAGAAAATGAGTGCACCACCTACCCTCTGAAATACTTTCACCAAGTTCTGATGTCGGCTACGGCTACCTAATAATTTGTGGACGATTTTTTTGAAGACAATGGATAAAAACCAAAAAATTAGGACAACAATGATTGATGCAACAAAATATGGGATTCGTTCAACAAAGCTAACCCATATATCGTTTGCTGAGCCAAGGATGCTTTGATACGTTATTCCATCTTTCGTCGTAGACTGCGCAGCTCTCTCAGCACTCAGCGTTGTTTCTGCCTCAGAAGTAGGCATTTAGGTGATACTCCTTTGTTTTATTTATTCCTATCAGTACATTTATCTCAATGGATGCGGTCGTTTGAACAATTAACCCATCAAATCAGCCTGAACGATTTCAATCCAGTAGCCGTCTACATCTTTGATAAAGGCAATGTTTTTCATGCTGCCATCTTCTGGACGTTTTTTGAATTCGACGTCATTTTTATCAAACCAAGCAACCGCTTCATCCAAACTTGGAACGCTAAAACAAATATGACCAAAACCCTGTGGATCTTGATTACCGTCATGATAGCTAAAATCAGCTTTTGTCTCAGTACCGTAGTTATGCGTCAACTCCAAAATCCCACGCTGACGGAAGGCAAATATTTCTAGGTCGTCACCTGTTGGCAAATTTTCGCGCTCGCTCTCGGACAATTTAGCCAAGAAATATAAATCGAACCCCATATCAGGGAATTTTTTGACGGCAAGTAAGGTCATACCTAAGACACCAGTGTAAAACGCTAATGATTTAGCAGGATCTTTGACACGCAGCATGGTGTGATTAAAGGTAAAGCCTGTAGTCTGTGATGAAATTGGCTGGACACCATCCGTACTAACGCTGCTAGCAGGCTGTTCTATTGCGTCATTATTGTTGTTAGATGAAGTAGACATAGTTATCCTAATATAATTCAAAAAATAAATGCATAAACACGCAAATCATGATCGTCACAATTTGCGTCGTTCTCTTATCATAATAAAAAACAGCGAAATAACTGATAGCGTTTTGTAAGAATATGAACAAGGTATGTTCTTCTCCACGCCCCGACCAGCTATCTAAAACTGCCTAGCTATCCAAAAAGCGCACCTTTCCTGTCTCTAAGTCGTACTCAGCACCGACAACAAGTAGCTGACCACTATTGGTCAGGTCTTCTAGTGCACGTGATCCATGTTTTAGCTGACTGACTGACATACGTACGTTAGCGCGAATAGAGCGATCGACCAGTGCATCCGCATCGACGTCTTGACCATTGGCAGTTGCCAGTTCGTGCAAGTTGTAAACGCTTGGGCGAATACGATCAACGATAGATTGCAAATTAGGTGAATAGTTCTGCTCAGGATTAATCAGCGTTTCAACACAAGCAGTGACAGCGCCGCAATTTGAGTGTCCAAGTACCACTACCAACTGTGTACCAAAAGCTTCAGCGGCAAATTCGATTGAGCCAATCTGTGATGGTGCAACGACGTTACCCGCCACTCGTATAACGAACAAATCGCCCAAACCCTGATCAAACACAATCTCAACGGGCACTCGTGCATCTGAGCAGCCCAAAATAATGGCCAATGGATTTTGGTCCTTGACCAACTCTGGACGACGCTGCATATATTGATCGGTACTGGTGAGGCTATCAACGTAGCGTGCATTACCTGCTTTTAAAAGCTCAAGCGCTTCTTGACCTGTGGATGGACGTATATCGGTAGGCATGAGAGATCCTTTATCATCAATAATATTAGGGTTATAAGCTGTTTTGTACAAATGTACTTAAGCACAGACTGGCTAATCATCGCCAAAATATTAGGCTAGCCATGTTTGTCAGCTATAACGTGATTGTATAGGAATAAAAACCAAAAAACGGTAAAAAAATTTGTCTAAATATCGCTGCGTGAATGCAATCACATCTAAAAATACAGCTGTCCATATCGCTGCTACGACAGTATGAGTCGCGTAATTTATAACGAACTTGCACTGACTTATATCAAGGGTTTGTTATAATACGCAGCATTCAGGCAGCATTCAGTTCATGCTTACGCTCATGCCAATCCCTTTGATGACAGTCAGCTGTATATAGATATTGGACGCTTAGGAAAAGATATTATGACCGATTTATCTCAACGTACACATAACACCTCTGCGTCATCTCATGATGATCAGGTGCTGCTGCAATTGACTGGTCTAAAAAAAACTTATGATCGAACCGAAGTTCTAAAAGACATCAATCTCGATATCAAACATGGTGAGTTTTTGACCCTACTTGGCCCATCAGGCTGCGGCAAGACGACGTTACTGCGTTTGATTGCCGGCTTTGAGCAGCCAAATGCTGGGGCAATATATTTGGACGGTGTACAGATGGCAGGGTTGCCCGCCGATAAGCGTCCAGTCAATACCGTATTTCAACAATATGCATTGTTCCCTCATATGAGCGTCGCTCAAAATGTAGCGTATGGACTAAAGCTAAAAAAAGTACCGAAAGATGAAATCCAAAGACGCGTCAGCGAGATGCTAGCGATGGTACAACTAGAGCATCTAGCCAACCGAAAGCCGCAAGACTTATCTGGCGGTCAGCAGCAGCGAGTTGCTATTGCACGCGCAGTGATTAACCGTCCTAAACTGCTGTTGCTTGATGAGCCATTATCTGCGCTCGATCATAAACTGCGCCTACAAATGCAATCTGAGCTGAAGCGCCTGCAACGTGAGCTGGGCATTACCTTTGTCTTCGTGACCCATGATCAAGAAGAAGCGCTGTCGATGTCAGA
The DNA here is from genome assembly GCF_052376135.1 of Psychrobacter sp. AOP7-C1-14. Classification (NCBI taxonomy): domain Bacteria; kingdom Pseudomonadati; phylum Pseudomonadota; class Gammaproteobacteria; order Moraxellales; family Moraxellaceae; genus Psychrobacter; species Psychrobacter sp. AOP7-C1-14. Next base: position 114,217 of record NZ_JBQSVH010000003.1, read on the forward strand.
TCGTATTGCCGTGATGAAAGACGGCACCTTCCAGCAAATCGGCACGCCTATCGAGATTTATGAAACCCCTGCCAACCTATTTACTGCCAAGTTTATCGGCGAGACCAATTTGTTTAGAGCTGAGGTAAAAGGTGTTTACCCAAACCAGCCAGATCGCGATGGTAAAGTGACCAACGGACGCATCGAGGTCGAAGTTTGCGAAGCACAGGCGCAAGAAGGGCCAACTACATTGCGTAACTTACGTCGTCCCAGCTTTGCCAATGACGTGCAAGTGGGCGATATCGTTAATTTATTACTGCGCCCCGAGGACTTACGAATATATGACCCAAAAGATAATGAACATAGTGGATTGATAGGCCGTGTCATCGAGAGTAACTATAAAGGCAGTACGCTGGACTCAATTATCGAATTGGCAAATGGCCATATTATTAAGGCTTCTGAGTTTTTCGATGAAGACGACCCGAGCTTTGATTACAAACTAAACGAAGGTGTCAAAGTCTCATGGGTAGATGGCTGGGAATGGGTATTGCCAGAAGACTCTAAAACTGTCTCAGACACGACTGTACAAAAGGATGGTAGCTGATGGCTCACAACCACTTAGGTAGTAAAAGTCCATTTCGTACCGTCACGCTTTGGCTAATTTGGGGTTGGCTCCTGATATTTGCGCTATTGCCAAATATATTAGTCATCGCTGTTAGTTTTTTGACCCGCGATAGCAGCGCATTCATCAGCTTACCTGTCAGCATCGACAGCTACCTACGTATGATTGATCCGTTGTATTTTGAAGTATTTGTCCATTCACTGTGGATGGCAGGTATCACTACGGTTATTTGCCTACTGCTTGGCTATCCTTTTGCATGGCTAATCTCCAAAGTAAAGGTGCGATGGCAGCCATTGTTGATGCTGCTACTAATACTGCCATTTTGGACCAATTCTTTGGTACGAACGTATGCATTAAAGCTGCTCTTTGCTAACAATGGTTTGATTAATAAATTGCTACTGGCAATTGGCGTAATCGATACTCCTATCGATATTTTATATACTCAAGGCGCGGTGATTGCAGGGCTAACTTACTTATTATTTCCGTTTATGGTACTGCCCCTATATGCAGTATTTACTGACTTGCGCAATGATATGCTGCTCGCCTCGCAAGATTTGGGGGCAACTAGAGCACAGACTTTTTGGCATGTGGTACTGCCATTAACGACACCTGGAATTATCTCTGGAGTACTGTTAGTGCTATTGCCTGCAATGGGCATGTTTTATGTGGCGGACATTTTGGGTGGTTCGCGTAACTTATTGGTCGGTAATATCATCAAAAACCAATTTTTGGATGCACGAGATTGGCCCTTTGGTGCAGCAGCAAGCGTATTATTGACACTGGCGATGGCGGTATTATTACTTGCCTACCGCGCCAGTAGCCGCCGCATTGGCAAAACCGATTTTAACGAGGTGGCCTAATGTCCTATAGCTCATCGAATAAAAAAAATCGTACGCTCAAGATTGGTAGTATCACCGCCAAAGGCTATCTCGGACTGATTTATGCTTTGTTATACCTGCCCATCATTGTTTTGGTGGTGATGTCCTTCAACAAGTCAAAGATTGGCTACAACTGGGGCGGATTTAGCTTAAAGTGGTATGAGTCACTATTTAACAATCAAGCGATGCTCGATGCGTTTTGGCACTCTATTGTCTTAGGCTTGGTGGCAGCCACTGTTTCAACTTTGATCGGCACGCTCACCGCGCTGGCGCTACACCGTTATAATTTCCGCGGCAAAGGCTTACTAAACGGGCTACTATTTGTCCTGATGATGTCGCCTGAGATTGTATTGGCTATTTCATTGCTAGCATTGTTTTTATTGATTGGTTTGCAATTGGGCTTTGTCTCACTGCTATTGGCGCACATTACTTTTTGCCTGCCTTTTGTTGTGATTACCGTCTTTGCACGATTAAGTAGTTTAGATGAGCGTTTAATGGAGGCGGCACGTGACTTGGGTGCCAATGAATCAACCATGGTGCGCACCGTATTGATTCCCGTTATCTTGCCTGCGGTCATGGCAGGTTGGTTGCTGGCTTTCACTTTATCGCTAGATGATGTAGTAGTGTCGACCTTTGTCACAGGGCCTAGCTATGAGATTTTACCGCTGCGAATTTACTCTATGGTGCGCGTAGGACTCAAGCCAGAAGTCAACGCGATTGGTACGTTATTGCTGGTTGCTTCACTAGTATTGGTCGTTATCTCACAGTTATTGTTACGTAAGCGCTAGATGTTGATTGCTTGCTAACTGATCATTGATAATGGACTATGAGTGTAAGTCAGCGCCATATCAACTATAATGAATTTTTCTCACCTTAGCGGTTAGGTACTATTATGCTTGAGCTTCGTCATCTCAATACATTAACCGCGCTACGAGCGCACGGTTCACTTGCAGCAGCGGCGGATGAGCTGCATGTTACTGCTTCCGCCGTTTCGCACCAATTAAAAGAGCTTGAGAACTATTACGACATCAGCTTGGTCAATCGCCGGACTCGCCCGCTTAGCTTTACGCCAGCAGGTAGAGTAGTATTGGCATTGGCAGACAATATCCTACCGCAAGTTACCCGTACCAAATCTAATCTTAAACGCTTAGCACACGGTCAAGCAGGTAGATTACGCCTAGCATCAGAGTGCCACAGCTGCTTTGATTGGCTTATGCCGATACTTAACCACTATCGCCGTGAATGGTCGGATGTTGAGCTAGACTTTGCCACAGGGTTTGAGCCTGAGCCGCATCATCTGCTGATGGAGGGCGATATCGATTTGCTTATTACTACCAGTGATTTACCGCTTGACGGTATCAGCTATCAGCCATTGTTTGAGTACGAGAGTCGTTTGGTGCTGTCACCAACACATGATTTAGCTGCTCAGAAATTTATTGTCCCTGATGACTTGATTAACGAGACATTAATTGCTTATCCGGTAGAAGCCAAGCGTCTCGATATCATTGCTAATTTTATGACGCCAGCACAAGTAAGCTTTGATAGTGTTCGTACAACAGAGCTAACCGCGATGCTAATTCAGCTGGTTGCTAGTGAACGCGGCGTAGCAGCATTGCCTGATTGGGTGGTTGCTGAATACGAGAAAAAAGGTTGGGTAGTATCACGACCATTGGGAAAGGGTGTGCATTGTCAGCTATATGCAGCGACGCGTACTTCAAGTCAAGATATAGCGTACATGCAGGGATTTGCCAGTTTATTGGAAGGGATTGTAAAGCCAGTTTAATATTACACTGTTTATTACATTTTTTGATTATAAAATATCGTTCGCTTTCTTACGTTACGATAGGTGTTGGGGAAAATTATGATTCCCTAGTGAGGACTTGAATCTTTAGCTGTAGCTCAAGTGATTTCAATTAACGTAAGCTCCTGTATCGCATTAGTGTACATCCGAGTGTACTTGACAACCTAGGCTTGATTGCTCTTCGAGTAGGTTATCATAGAGGCAATTTATCGCTGACTATTTAGCACATTAGAGGTCATGAGTATGTCATTTAAAGTGTTGCCACGATTTATCGAAGAATTAGGTACTGAATATACAAGTCAAGATTCTAAATACTTCTTAGGTAAAGATAAGCTTAAAGAGTTTCCAAGTGTATTAAATCATATAAATAAGCTAACCTCAGCAGAGGCTAGCTTATTTTCAAATTATATGAGAAGTGGAGAATTAGTTTATGCATGGATGGGACTTGTAAAGGATCCAATTGATAGTAAGTATAATGTTTGTACAGGTGAGTACTCGGATGGAGTTTTTTTCTGGTATGATATGCACATTTATCTAGTTCAAAAATACCGCATAGATTTGCCTAAAGAGTTTAAGGCACACATTATCTCTTTTGGAAACAATTACGCGTATTTAAAAAATTAGATCAAGGAGATTTGCAGGTATCAACTAGAAAATCAGAAAATATACTCTTAAAGTATTAACGGTATAGCCCAACGGAACCAGTTACTTCCTTCAAACCTATTAATAGACCACTTAAAATAGACTGATATCATGGAACCACTTATAACAGTTTCTTAAACGATTAATATCTATCAACGCCTACAAAACTAGCTTAAAGAAATAAAATCCAAGCGCGGTTGCCAGTAAGGTTAGTCCGACATGCAAGCCGATGAGCGCTAAGCCTGCTAGTAACCGTCCGTCATGGATAAAGCCAAACACCTCTGCACTAAACGTACTAAAGGTAGTCAATCCGCCCAGAAAACCGGTAATCACAAACACGCGTACATGATCGGATAGGTTGCTACCCATACGCTCAAACCATACTAGCGCAAGCCCTATCAGTAGTCCGCCTAGGATATTGGCGCTTAGTGTACCGAGCGGCACCCAACCATGTATAGCATTGAAACGCGATAGCCACGCTCGCATGCAAGCACCAAATGCTGCGCCCAAACCAATAGCAAGCCACTGCATAGACTGTCCTTAATTCATGTAGGCATGTTGGACCAAATGCTCAATTATACAGCTGGCAACTCTGTCATTGGCCAACGCGGAATGCAGCTAACGGCCAAATCATCAGACTGTCCTGCTTGCAAACGCTCAAAACCTGCATACGCAATCATCGCACCATTGTCAGTACATAGCGCAGGCGGTGCATAATAAACCATCGCATTTATCTTAGCCAGTTCAGCCTCTAGCGTCTCTCGCAGATGAGTATTGGCACTGACGCCACCTGCAATTACTAAGCGGCTCATATCTGCTTGCTTAAGTGCTTTGACACATTTTTTCACTAACGTATCGACCACTGCATGCTGAAAACTGGCGGCAATATCAGCACGAACCTGTGGATCGCTATCAGCGCCATTACCAGACCCTCCCGAGTGTGGCGTATCTTTAATAAGATTATGCACGGCTGTTTTCATACCGCTAAATGAAAAGTCTAGACCTCGATGTAGCATCGGTCTTGGTAGTGCATAAGCGTCGGGATTGCCAGTTTCTGCCAGTTTGGCAATATTAGGGCCACCAGGATAAGGCAAACCTAACATTTTAGCGGCTTTATCAAAGCACTCACCTGCAGCATCATCTATTGACTCACCCAATATCTCATATTGTCCAACACCATGAGCAGCAATAAGTAACGTATGTCCACCAGATACCAGTAGCGAGACAAAAGGAAAGGCTGGAGGGTTCGCATCCATCAGCGGCGCCAACAGGTGCCCTTCCATGTGATGAATACCAATCGCTGGGATATCTAAGCCATACGCCAAGCTACGACCAAATAACGCGCCTGTCATCAATGCACCAATCAGGCCAGGACCCTTAGTATAGGCAATAGCATCGATGTCACTCTTTTTCATATCGCATTGTTCTAGCAGCTCATTGAGTAACGGCACTAGCTTACGAATATGATCGCGGCTAGCAAGCTCAGGCACAACGCCACCATAAAGTGCGTGCAGCTCAATCTGAGAGTACAGCACTTGCCCAACCAAACCTTGGTTGTCGCTGTTTATTTGCTCGCTATCAAAAATCGCCAACCCCGTCTCGTCACAAGAGGTCTCTAAGCCCAATACTTTCATATTTTTGCCTTTATACTTTCATATTTTTGCTATTTTTACCGCACTTTTTATCTTACATCAATTTGAGAAATTGGGTAGCGAATACAACCAGCCTAGCACTAGTATCACAAATTCGCTTAGTACAGCTGTCATATTTTTAAAATTGGCATGACAAAAAACGTGTATAAAAAGACCGTCATTGTCAGTCACAATGACGGCCAGTTTAGCAAATTTCAATAGCTGACACGTTCTAATATACTGTATCAGCTTACCGACGCTAGCATGTAATCAACAGCCGCTTTAACTTGTGCTTCGCTGACACCATTTACCGCTTGCGCTGGCATTTTCTTAAAACCTTTCGCCGAATGCATATACAGCGTTTCTTTATCTTTGGTCAGACGAGCCGCCCAAGCCGCCGAGTCGCCATATTTTGGTGCATTGAGTAAGCCAGCAGCATGACAAACCTGACAGTTTGATTCATACAATTTGGCACCCGCATCTGCAGCCAACACTTCAGGTTCAGTAGGGGTTTCCGGTGTCGCCACCTCTTCACCTATCACATCAGCAGATTCTGTTTCTGTTTTTGGTTCTGACTCTGTTTCCGGCTCAACCGCAGGCTCAGGCATCGTATCCTCAGCTACAGTTGTTTCTTCCACAGCGGTAGCTGGTTCATTGGCTGATGCAGCCTCTTCAGTCGCTGTATTATCGCCACTACACGCACTCACGGCAAATACCACGCTCATGCCGATTGCAGACAATTTCAGTTTGTTCATATACGGTTGTATATCAATCATGGTTTTACCCTTACTTAGTCAGTCTGCAATCAGTGAATAATGCGCTATATAGGCTTAAAATACTTACGTATACTACTAATGACTGTTTAATAGCCAACTCAGCACTAGATTACTCAGCAGTGGCTGCCGTTGTATCGTCAGTAGTCGCCATATCAGCGCTATCAGTAGGAGCAGCAGCGGCATCCGCACTATCGGTAGCTGTTGCTTCTGCAGTAGCAGATTCAGTGTCAGCCGCTCCTGCTTCTGCAGTAGCTGTACCATCAGCTTCTGTACCAGCTGCATCAGCCGCTGGCATTGGTGCTGTTTCTGGGAAATCCATCTCTTCAACTGGTGGCGAATTTTTGATCGCAAGCTCAGCAGCTTCATCAACGCGATCGATTGCTAGTACTTCTTCATGCTCTTCACCGCCGCAAGCACTCACGCTCACACCTAAAGCGACGATAAGTGCCGTGCTTAATACCGTGTTAAATACTGTTTTTTTCATTCCAACATCCTCAATAAAATACACACAAAACGGTTAATAGGCTTACTATAATATGGGAATTATCATAGCATAAACTCCAATCAAACCGTTATAGACGGTAGGGATTTTTTATTGATAAAGCATTGTATATATATTGAATTCATAGATTGATAGCTAAATTCAAATTGTTATCTAATTGAATTACTTATCGGCAATAAATCCTTAAAATCATTGACTTTGTTGGTATTTTTTATTAGAATACCTGCCCTTACGCTAATGCGTGAGAATTGTCCTAGTTTGAGCTGATGCCTGTAATCTTGAGATATTACGGCTAAATACTAATACACAGCCAAACTAATGCCCTTATATCTCATCCTAATCGAGGAGTCTTCATGCCTGCAGTTAAGGTTAAAGAAAACGAACCAGTTGATATCGCTATCCGTCGTTTCAAACGTGCTTGTGAAAAAGCTGGTGTATTGTCAGACGTACGTAAGCGTGAGTTTTATGAAAAACCAACGCAAGTACGCAAGCGTAAAAAAGCTGCTGCCGTAAAGCGTTATAAAAAGAAGTTACAACGCGAAACTATTCGTACCACTCGTATGTACTAATCAGTAATCTGATTTAGCTACGTACAAGCGCTACACTAACGCCACTGTTATCAATTGATATCAGTGGCGTTTTTTATGCTACAATTTTTGTTATTACTGCTGACATAATTTTTATTAAAGCCATCATCAGCAGGTTCAATTCTATAAATTTAACAATCAACATCTACCGAATAGTATTTAATGGATCGATAAGGATAATAGCAGTGAGCCAAATTAAACAGACGTTAGCAGACAATATCAAAGTTTCCATGAAAGCTCGTGATCTTGAGCGCGTTAAAGTATTGCGCAACGTGCAGTCAGTAGTGAAACAAATCGAGATTGACCGTCAGACAGAACTTGATGATGCACAAGTACTAGAAGTTCTGCAAAAGCAGCTAAAACAGCGTCAAGAGTCACTTACGATCTTTACAGAAAACGGCCGTGATGACTTGGCTACTAAAGAGCAGTTTGAGGTTGATATCATTAACGAGTTCATGCCGCAGCAAATGAGTCAAGACGAGATTATGGCATTGGTCAATGCTGAAATCGCTGAGCAAGGTGCTACGTCTATGCGCGATATGGGCAGCGTCATGGGTGTGCTCAAAAACAAAACAGCTGGCCGTGCTGATCCTGCCTTGATTTCTAAAATGGTTAAAGACGCGCTACAAGGCTAGTTTCTGATAGATACTCTTTGATTATCAGACGATAGCGTTTGTGTGATTCATCAACAGCTAAACTGCTACCGTAAAGTTAGCTGTCTGACGTATAAACGATTGGCTGCTAAAAAACCGCCTATTTAATTAACCGTCTATTCAATTAACCGCTTAGGGCTTAAAGTCTCTGGCGGTTTTTATTGCTTTGATTTCTGCATTAATATTCGCTAGTAATGGACGCGCACTATTGGCTTGTTCCATGGTTTGCAGATCTTTCGTCAACTGTTTGGCCTGCGTCAAAGAGGTCAGCGCACTCTCATAGCGTCCATTCCATAACTGATCATAACTGCGATAGCGTAATGCATTAATCGTCGCGATATTGGCTAGTTGTGGTGACGTGGTAGTCTTAGCAAGTTTTTCGTTGGCGAGTTGCAAACTTTGCCATGCATAACGATCGCTTAAATGCTGTTCTGTTAGTGGCTTTAGCAACGCTTGAGCTTTTATCGGCTGATTACTGTTAGTCAGCGCTTCAGCCAGATAAAGGCGTAAGTCACGGCGTTCAGGGTATAGACGCTGCTGGCTTTCTAATACGTCTACGGTTTGTTGCCACTTACCCTGCTCACTTAATAGCTGACTGTGCGTAATCGACAGTAGCGGCTCCAAACTCTGACGTTGCGTACTTGATAACGCTTTTATCTCAGCCAGTATTTTATTGGCATCTGTAAAGCGCTGCTGCTCTCCATACCAATGCATTAGCGCAAGTTTGGCCCCAAGGCTGTTTTTGGCAGCCGTTGTCAGTGTGACTTCAGAGGCGTGTTTACCAGTCACTTGCACGCGCCAATATAACAAATCAAACAGTGCTTGATGGCGCTGCTGTTGGCTCAATGAGAGCGATGGATAACGCTGGGCGCGACTTTGCGATTCACTCAGTCGCTCATTACTCAACGGATGCGAGCGCACAAAGCTCGGCAAAAACTGATTTTCAACTTGGTTTAACTGACTCTGTTGATTCATCGTCGCAAAGAATCTTGGCATCGCACGAGGATCGTAACCTGCTTGAGTCATAATCTGCATACCTACTCTATCAGCCTCGCGTTCGTTACTACGGCTAAACGACATGCTGCTATTCATAGAGGCTGTTTGACTGCCCGCCATTACCGCTGCTGCTGCATCACCATCAACTGCTGAGGCAGCAATCGCGGCTAGCATACCGCCTATCTGCATCAGCAAGGCCTTTTTACGTTCGTCAACGCCACTTTCATAATGTCGCTGACTGATATGCGCAACTTCATGCGCAACGACGCTTGCCAGCTCATCCATGCTACTAGCAGCCAATATCGTGCCTGTGTTGATACCAATTACGCCACCAGGCGCTGCGAAAGCATTGATACTAGGGTTATCGAGTATGACGACGCCAAGTGGTGCTTGCTGGCGGACTTGAGCATTGAGACGCCACGTCATATTTTTTATCGTTTCCTGCACCCAAGGATCATGTTCCATTTTGACGCGGCCATTGATATTCTGTAATGACCACTCGCCAAGCATTTTGTTTTGGTATTGCTCAGCAAAGCTTAATCTCTGCCCGCGCAAATTTGGTAAATCTAGTGCTTGCGAATCTGTGACTTGCCACGAACTATCAGCAAATGGTTGCGCCTGATTATCACGACTATGCGCACCACTAGCTATGGCTAGTAGCATCACTGATAACCCTACTTTGATACTATTTGGTAAAGCTAAACTCATAAAGTGATGATTACCTTTTTGCTTAGATAACATAAGTGGCAAGTCTACGGAATTTTTGGCTATTAAAGGTTTATTGTTGCTGTCAGGTCGCTTCGTTCTATTAGCGTGGTACAAGTGCATATCCTATAAGATAATTGACGACGTCTTTTCGACTATACGAGCTTGTTTATATAAGGTCAATTCTACAATGCACTTAACTACCAATAACTTAGCCAACCGTCACGATTGCGCAACATGATTATGTAATTATTCGTCAGGTAACTATTTATTAGGTTATTAGATCAGTCTTAACCGTGTGACGCTTAGTCGGATAATTGCCAATTGTGTAATTCTTGGCCAGATGATTCTAGTGAACCGAACGCAGCGTTGATTATATTCAACTGCAACTATACATTGTCTATTTGGTATAATGAGTAACAATGATAGTAGGTCTAGATGACTGTTATAACAATCTCGTAATTTATAATTGATAGATTATGTTCTTGCTTAATATCGAAGCCTATTGCCAATACTACCAATTAAACTATAGATATCTACAAGGTTTAAGTTATGTCCGCTGATAGTGAACCAGTCATCGAACGTGTATCGCATTTTATCCGACTATCAGCGAACTTGCCTGATACACAGCAGAACGATATTGCTAGTTTACTAAAGCTGCTACCGACTAAAAGTCACGAAACAGATAGTGTAAACGCAGAGCCGTCTGAACTAAATATAAAAAACTTTGTTGATGGACGCGGTCTTGCATGCCCGATGCCACTGTTAAAAACCAAAGTCGCACTACGTGATGTAGTAGCTGGTGAGTCGTTATATGTGGTTGCAACCGACCCTAATTCGCAAGCTGATATTGCAGCGTTTTGTAGACAAAGCCGACAATCACAGACGGCAGACTGTTTGGATTTGATGATTAATGAAGTTACTGACCACTCGTCAGGTGATAGCAAATCATTACAGCGTTTCGCTACAATATATCACTTCATCATTACCAAAACTGATAGCAACTAAGCGCTGCTATCCTTTACAATTAAATCATAAAGATTTTATCTGACTATTTGCTTAACTATTTAACCAAGGTCAAGAATATGGCTAATAATTCTACTGATGCTGTGAATACAAATACAAAAGATGACGCAGCTCCTATAAAAAACGATGCACGCGATGCTGCATTAAAAGTCGCAGCCCAGCGACCACCTTATGATGCGAGTACATTAGGTAATACCAGTACGCGCGACCTAGTACCTGCTATGCCAACTCATCTGTCAGCACCAGGGGTTAACCTAGGCGCGTATATCAATACTGTCCATCAAATTCCTATTTTGACAACAGTACAGGAACAAGAGCTAGCGCATCGCTACTATGATGAGGGTGATGTTGAAGCTGCTCGCCTATTGGTGATGTCGCATCTGCGTTTTGTGATTCATATTGCACGTAGCTATTCAGGTTACGGATTGCCACAAGCAGATTTAATCCAAGAAGGTAACTTAGGATTGATGAAAGCGGTCAAACGCTTTGACCCAAATAAAGGCGTACGCTTAGTGTCATTTGCTGTACATTGGATCAAAGCTGAAATTCATGAGTTCGTGATTCGTAACTGGCGTATTGTCAAGGTTGCAACTACCAAGGCTCATCGTAAATTGTTCTTTAACTTACGCAGCCTCAAGAAGACCAACAACCAGCTGACACTAGAAGAAGCAGATGCTATCGCTAATGACTTAAATGTCACGCGCAAACAAGTGTTAGAGATGGAATCACGTCTAACATCTTATGATGCTTCGTTTGAAGCGCAGTCGAGCGACGATGATGATGGTCGCTACGCCCCTCAGCTATTTTTGGAAGATGGTATCGATCCAGCTGAGCAATTAGAAGAAGAGGATTGGGAAGAAAACAACTCATCGGCACTCATCGCTGCTATGGGCACTTTAGATGATCGTTCACGCGATATCGTCGAACAGCGCTGGCTCTCTGAGCAAAAATCCACCTTGCATGAATTAGCAGCAGTTTACTCTATCTCAGCTGAGCGTGTCCGTCAGATTGAAAAAAATGCCATGGACAAGATTCGTGATGCCATGACCATCGATAGTGTAATTTTGCCAGATGATATTCAGTAGCCTCAAAATAGTACGAGTTGTGCCATGTTAAATTGGATCGGTATTGCAGCAGTTAATATGGCTATCGCCGTGGCCCTAGGTGCGTTTGGTGCACACGGTCTAGAGGGTCGTGTCAGCATCCAACAGCTCGAATGGTGGCATACGGCAACGCTGTATCTGTTTGTACACGCGCTTGGACTATTATTTGTCGGTTTACTAATTCGTTTAGAACATATTGCTCAGACGACAGCATGGTTGTTGCAAATTGGCATTATTATTTTTGCTGGTAGCTTGTATGCGATGACGCTTGGTGCACCGCGTTGGTTCGGTGCGATTACGCCTATTGGTGGCATTCTTATGATTGTAGGCTGGCTATGGCTTGCCGTTTCTGCATTTCGACTAAAAGATTCAGCTAGCTGAGCTGTTCAGAATTTATTATTGTTTTTAGCCCTTAGTCTTAGTTAGCTATAAAATAAGTATTATTAGTCAAAAGATACGTAGCAAATAATAGATAAACAGGAACTTTAAAATATTAGGGAGTATTTAATATGAGCACTATCAGTGTCAATGGTAAGAGCTTACAAACCACCCATCAAACTGTGCAGCTAGTTATTAATGAACTTGGGCTTAGTCAAGGCCGTTATGCTGTAGAAGTAGATGGTGAGTTGATGCCAAAAAGTGAACTTGCTCAATTACGTGTGGTAGAAGGTATGGATATCGAAGTAGTACAAGCTGTTGGTGGTGGTTAATAGTATTTAGATAATTAAATTTAAGCAAACGGCAACCCTCTACTCATTTACATTCCTTAATACTAAAAAAGACCTCAACGCATCACACGTTAGAGGTCTTTTTTATGTCAATTACAAACTAATGCAGCAGCTACTTATAAATTTTTTATTCTCTTAGTCTACTTTCACTAGATTGTAACGATAACGTTCAAAGTTTAAAACTTGAACTATGCAGCTGGTACTGCTTCTGCAGGGGTTAGATCCTGATAGCGACTATCACGTCCTGCACCCTGAGTCTTTTTGCGCTCTTGACGGGTTTTGTACTTACGTACTTGTCTATCTAGCTTGTCTGCCATCTCGTTAATGGCTTTGTACATATCATCTTCAGACGCTTGGACAAACATCTCTTGACCCGAGACACGCATAATCGCTTCAGCTTTATGGCTTTTTTTACCGCCGTCACTAGCACCGCTGTTGTCTAACGATAAAATCACTTGAATACTTTGTATCTGATCAAAGTGACGCTCTACTTTTTCAAGCTTTTCGCGTACTGCTGTGTCCATAGCTTCGGTAACGCTGATATGATGACCACTGATAGAAACATTCATATTGTTGTCCTTTTATTCATGACTTACAATCAACAGATGAGGTAGCATTCTTGCTCTTGTCATCCTGCCTTACCATCAACTATGCCGATGCCTATAGTAATGTGTCGACGTATTCCTTTATCGTCTCCTTTGTTAGTTGTGAATGAATACTACAAATCGGCACTTGGTTTTTGTTGTTGGTATGACTCTAATTTGTCATGAAAGTCGTCCAGTAGCAAGCCATTTAATTGTAATTAAGTGTAACAAAAACTGTTGTTTCTTTTAGGTTTCTATATAATCAAAAAATTTTATTTTTTATATCTCACTTATATCGTATAGACAGATCGTCATTAGCGTTATAAAAAATCGTCTTATATAGTTAGTATTTCTGTTTGCGCTGAGTAGACGAGCCAATATTCATCGCCTCACGATATTTGGCGACAGTCCTTCTGGCTATATCGATACCATCTGTTAACAGCTCATCTTTGATACGACTGTCTGATAAGGGTTTTTTAGGATCTTCATCAGCGACAAGTTTTTTAATCATGGCACTGATAGCAGTCGACGAGATATCTCCATCCGCACCACTCACGTGAGATGAGAAGAAGTGTTTCAAAGAAAATAGCCCTTGCGGCGTCAAGATGGTTTTGCTAGTGGTAAGGCGTGAGACCGTAGATTCATGTAGATCAACTTCTTCAGCAATTGCTTTTAATATTAAAGGTTGCATGGCTGTTGCACCATGCTGCAGGAATTCTTGCTGATAACGTACGATGCTGGTCGCTACTTTTAATAGGTTTTGATTACGCTCTTCGATACTACGAATAAACAGCCTAGCATCGGTAAGATTTTCTCGCAGATATTGATTGTCAGGGCTATCATCACCGCGCTTGACTAAGTTGGCATATTCTTGGTTTACGCGTAGTTTTGGCAAAGTATCTGGATTGAGACGCACATACCAGCCATCTTCTACTGCTTCAGAGTTGCTTGTCGTCTTATTTTTTCTGACAGGTGTGACTAAAACATCAGGAATGTCGTAGCTTTCAGGTGGCTGGGCATAGTCGGGCTGGCTTGACTGAAACAGTAGCCCTGGTGACGCGTTTAAGGTACGTAGTAGCGTTAGAGCAGGTGTAATGTATTCTGGTGCAAGCCCTGTGCGTTCTGTTAGTGCTTTAATATTGTTGCTGACTAAATGCTCGCTTGCTGATAGCAACGCTTGGGCTTCTTGTAGGTATTCGGTGTGAGTATCTAGCTTTGATAGCTGAATCGATAAGCACTCACTTAGATGACGCGCCCCTACACCAACTGGATCACAGGACTGAATAATACGTAATACTGCTAAAACTTCTTCTTTCTCAACGCGCTCATCCCATTGATAGAAATTTGCCATCGTATCAAAGCTCTGCAGCAGCTCATCTATGTCGATTCGAATGAAGCCCATATCATCCATGGAATCTATCAAATACTCTGCAATCAACGTATCAGCTTCTGAGAGGCGTTTAAAGTTCAGCTGCCAACGCACATGATCTTGAATGGTAGACGAAGTACCACCTTGATCACTATCAAAATCTTCAGCCACTCTACTATTACCAGTTCCTGTTGCAGCAGAAGCATAGTTACCCGTATCAAAGCTATCAGTATTGAAACTGCTGTAGCCATCCATATCTATCGCACTATCATCGATATTAGACTGCTGAAGCTTATCTAAACTGTCACCACTATACTCTGCACTGGTATCCGGCGCTGAGTCAAACGAGTCAGTACTGCTACTTTGATTCCAGCTATCTAGCGTTAATGACTCACTCCATTCCTCTGCTTCATCATTACCATTATCGTATTCGTCATCGTTTTCAATACGTTCAAGCAATGGATTACTATCCAGCTTTGCCTGAACCTCTTGTGCAAGCTCAAGACTAGAGAGCTGCAGCAATTTTATGGCTTGCTGCATCTGCGGGGTTAGCTTTTGTGAGTTGCTCAGCGTGGTCGCCAATCCGAACGACATACTCATGGGCGGCTTATTGCACTCCGACTTTGGTGATATTTTGTTTATTCTGTCATTTAAGGTAACGACTTAAATCTTAACAGGACATGACGATAGCATTTTTTGTCACAATTTTGCTATGATAATTTATGTTCTGTCCGGATACGTTTGATTAGTTATCTACAGCGGACTACTATCTTAATAAGTATAACCAATCTATAAACACGAGCAGTCTCTTCATTTCCACGTAAATATTATAATAAATAAGCGACGATGAATGGGCAACACAGCTCACACCCAATAGGAATATTTTCATGAATCCAAACAACCATCAACTTAATGTCGCTGCTATTCAAATGAATAGTCAGCAGAATGTTGAGAATAATTTATCAGATATCCAAGCCGCCATTACAGACGCACAAGCTCAAGGGGCTGAGCTCGTTGTATTACCTGAGAACTGCTGTAGCATGGGTCAGCAATCCGCTACTGCCGAGCGTTTTGATGACTTATCAGCGACGATAGCAGACTACGCACGCACTGCCGGTATACATGTACTAGTAGGCTCGTTACCCTGTCATTATCGCCCTGATGGTACTGTCGTTCCTGACGGTAGATTACGCCAAGTGAGTCAGCTGTTTGCACCAGACGGTACACGTGTTGCTCGTTATGACAAGATTCATCTGTTTACTGCAACTGTAGCTGATAAGCATGGCAGCTATAACGAAGCGGCTACTTTTGAGCCGGGTACGCAGACTGTCATTGCGCCACTAGCAGTAGATAATGCAGTCTATCACCTCGGCATGATGGTATGTTTCGATTTGCGTTTCCCAGCATTGGCGCAGCGTCTGCGACAAGCCGGTGCTGAACTATTGAGTGCACCCTCTGCCTTTACTTACTTGACAGGACAAGCACACTGGTCACTGCTGTTACAGGCTCGCGCGCTAGATAGTCAATGCATGGTCATTGGCGCGGCACAAGGTGGCGATCATCTATACAAAGATGGTAGCACGCGCCAGACATGGGGACATGCAGCCATTACAGCATTTGACAGTAGTATTATCGCAAGCTATGACGATAGTGAACTGGATAAACAATATGCCATCGTCATGGCTTCATTAGACAAGCAAGCGCAAGAGCAAGGCCGCCAAAAACTACCTATTTTTGATTGCCATCGTTTGGCGTAGATGATGGAATACAATGGATGTAATGCCTAAGTGCTAGGGCGAGTCTTCATTTTGAGCAAGAGATGCTCGTGGATGGGCGCGATCATAAACCTGCGTTAATTTTGCAAAGTCAACGTGGGTATAAATTTGCGTGGTACTAATATCGCTATGTCCGAGCATCTCTTGCACGGCGCGCAAATCGCCGCTGCCAGACAACATGTGTGATGCAAAACAATGACGCAACAAATGTGGATACATATTCTGTGCAATACCTGCGCGAGTAGCAGCAACTTTCAAGCGCTGCTGCACTGCCCGTGTTGATAGTCTGGTACCTAGCTTCTCACTGATAAATAATGCATCATCCATCTGCTCTACCCACAGGTTACGATGTGGTAGATAGTGTCTAATCGCTGCTGCTGCCTTTATCCCCAATGGCACTAGACGTGTTTTATTTCCTTTACCTGTAACTCGTACCCGTAAGTCAGACAAATCTATATCTGCTATATCGAGTGCGACCAACTCGCCAACACGCAAGCCGCTACTGTAAAGCAATTCAAACATAGCTTTGTCACGTAACCATAGGCGCGCTTGCTCTGGTATATCAGGAATCTCTTGATCGAGTAGTTGAGTCAGTAAATCGACATCAGCGATAGAAGGTAACGGTCTAGGACTACGCTTGAGCTGATAGCCAGTGGTTGGGTTGATACGTGCTAGTTCTTCTTCAATCATCCAGCCATAAAAATGCCGAATCGCAGACAGCTCTTGCTGAACACTGGCAAGCGCTAGCTTATCTTCATCAAGGCGTTGACTGATATGTTGAGCAAGTTGACGTTTATCACAGCGTGTCCACGTTAGACGCTTCCCACGTAAAAATAACGCCAGTTGATTCAAACCAGCGAAATAAGCGATCAAAGTATGCGATGAATGATTGCGCATAGACAGCGTATTGAGCCAACGATTCACAGGTGCGAGTAGCTCTTGTAATGCAGCATCGGACTCTATAGTGGTGGCCAGCTCAGTAGATAGCCAAGGTAATGAACTAGCCGACTGGCTTTCTTTATTAGCAGACATAACCATATTAGAACCATCCTTGGCAGTTATACCATTGACCTAGCAACAGGTATTAGCCTTCAGCATTAGGCTTGAGACCCGCTTGTGCCATCAGGCCATCTGGACTAAACACGCCTTCATAAACGAAAGCGGTCGGGCCTGTCATCGTGACCGAATAGCCTGGCTGCCACTTGATAATCATGCTGCCACCATATAGCTGCGCGCGGACCTCTTCACCCTCATCAAGCCAACCTTCACGTATACCAACGGCCACTGCTGCGCAAGCGCCCGTACCGCAAGCTTGTGTCTCACCTACACCGCGCTCGTACACACGTAGACGAATGTGACGCTGATTCATCACTTGCATAAAGCCCACATTGACGCGGTCTGGGAATGCAGGATGCGATTCGATTGCCTTGCCTAGAGTCTCAACTTCTGCATCAAGTACGTCATCGACTCTTATTACAGCGTGCGGGTTGCCCATATTGGCAACATATAGCTGTACAGGCGTACCATTTACATCGAGATGATAAGTGTTTTGGATTTTGGTCGTCGCTCTTGGGCTAAATGGAATCTCATCTGGCTCGAACTTAGGCTTGCCCATATCGACATCTACCCAACCGTAGCGATCAGTGGTTAGAGAGATGATACCGCTAGCTGTCTCAACGCGTAGACGCTGCTTGAATGATAGTTTACGTGCTTGTACAAAACGCGCAAAACAGCGTGCGCCATTGCCGCACTGTTCGACTTCGGTGCCATCAGTATTAAAAATACGGTAACTGAAGTCGACATCAGGGCGCATAGGCGGCTCGACCACGAGCAATTGATCAAAACCAATACCTAGGTGGCGATCGCCCAATAACTGCACCAAATCCTTGGTCAAATCGAGGCGTTGGGTCACTAAATCAATGACCATGAAATCATTACCCAACCCATGCATTTTAGTAAACTCTATTAGCATATCTTTGATGTCCTATCCTATTTTTATGTATGCCTTATATTAGCACGCTGTCAGATACAATCATAATTATCACCACCATCAAATATCGAGTTATATGTATATCTTATAACTAACCTGCTTGCTTGGTATTGGGCTTCGCATTAGACACAAAAAAACCCACTGTTATCGTCACAGTGGGTTTTCTCTCGTCAACACAGCTATAATCAAAAACGAGCTCATCAAAATAGTCATTAAATATAGCTGTCGATGACTATAACAACATTAATACTGCCTATAATGTTATTTATCCTGCCACAACGTTTCATCTGCATATAACGCTTCAATCGTTTCGCGCTTGCGAATAAGTTGATGGCTATCACCTGACACCATGACTTCGCTAGCACGCGGGCGTGAATTGTAGTTGCTGCTCATAGTAAAGCCATAAGCACCTGCACCAGTAATAGCCAATACATCGCCTGTGGTCAATGATAACAAACGATCTTTTGCCAAGAAATCACCCGTTTCACAAATCGCGCCAACGATATCCCACGGCTGCGTACCATCTGTATCGATACCAGCACTAGGTGATACACTTGGAATCACTGCCATTTCAGCTTGGTATAAAGCAGGACGAATCAAGTCATTCATAGCGGCATCAACGATAGCAAAGTTTTTATGCTCAGTCGGCTTGAGTACGTCCACTTGGGTCAACAGCACGCCAGCATTGGCAACGATACTACGACCTGGCTCAAAGAACACAGTCAAACCAAGTTCGCTAAGCTTCGGCAATAATGCTTGGGCAAACTCATCGATAGACACAGGCGTCTCATCAATATAGCGCACACCTAAGCCGCCGCCCAAATCGATATGCTGTAACTCAATGCCAGCATATCGCAAGCTATGTATCAGCTCAATAACTTTATCTAATGCTGCAACAAATGGCTCTACCTCTGTCAACTGCGAACCGATATGACAATCAATACCAACGATGTTGATATGTGATAGGTCAGCCGCTTGCTGATAGACCGCTAGTGCGTCTTCGTGAGTGATACCAAACTTGTTGTCTTTAAGACCAGTCGAGATATATGGATGGGTTTTAGCATCGACGTTAGGATTGACGCGTAATGAGATTGGCGCAGGCTTATCAAGTAACTTTGCGACTTCATTGATCAAAGTCAGCTCGCTGATAGACTCGACGTTAAAACAGCCGATACCTTGAGTCAACGCATATTCGATATCACTGTACGTTTTGCCAACACCTGAAAATACCACGCGTGCTGCTGCGCCACCTGCTGCCAACACGCGCATCAGCTCACCGCGAGAGACAATATCAAACCCGGCACCTGCCTGCGCTAAGACACCAAGCACAGCAAGATTAGAGTTTGCTTTTACGGCATAGCATACCTGATGATTCAGACTGGCAAAACTATCAGTATAGGCTTGATAAATGTCTAATATTGCCTGCTTTGAATACACGTAGCATGGTGTACCATATTGTTTCGCCAACTCATCAATACTAACCTGCTCCATATACAGCGCATCGTCGCGATAGCTTAGCGCTGGCAAGTGAGCAGTCAACGCTTTAGGGTTCACATACAGCCCTTGCTCAGTTTGGGTCGTAACAGATTCACCAGTGGTAGAATCGCTCAAGTCAGCAGGTAATTCAGAAAGACTCATATAAACATCTCTAATATAATCAGATTATCAAGGGTGGAAATAAAATAACAGTGGAGATAGGGTTTGGCTAGAAAAACTATTTAACCCATTCAGTAGTAAAAAATCGACAGTTAGTTAAACCGTTGATTAAACAGTTTAACTAAGAAGCACTTAACCGCTATCTATTAGCTCAGTTTAGCTATTATTAGCTTAGCAATTACTGGCTTAAGCAATTAGTAGTCGTTAGGGTCAGTACTAGGTTCAGGTAGCACCATCTGCTCTTCTAGATAGCGAGTTTTTTGGTAGTTATCATCATCGATGCCCGCAAAGGCGGCATCTTGTGGATGACTAGTACTATCCAGTACAGACGTATTGTCTTCTATCGTTTGGCTACTGGAGTCTGCCAGATACAGATCGCCTTTTTGCCCGCAGCCTGACAATCCTACAATAATCGCACTACCTATAAACAAAGTAGCGACAATCTGACAACTGGTACGAACGAATGAGCTAGCATGGTTAGCTGCTGATGGGCGGTGTGTAGTAGACATATAATAGATAACCTATGAGCTTACAACGGCATAATGGCGATAGTAAATCGTGATAAATAAAAACCAAACAAATGGTCAAATCCACAGCTACCGTGCTGACGTTATGACCATTTTAATCATAGCATTATTACATAAAGCTGTACGGATACTGAATATGATTGGTGAATAAATTTGCGTGATGTTGGATATTTTCTAAAACATCATTCGAATTTTTATAGTAATATCGTTTGCAGGTTTAGAGATGAATGCATGACATCGGGATGTCTTGACAATATTTCTTACAATTTTATCTGTAATAGTACTGCACGACCATCTATTCAACTCATCCCTTAACATACCTACAACCTACTGATTACAATTAGTTTATCTCTCTTTTAGCCCTTTATTAATCACACACTTTAAACCTTACCCCTATCATGGTGTAGAAACAAAAGTGTGTTACATTATATTCCCAGTTTGCGGCGGCAATAGGATGCTAGCCTGAAATGTATACGCATTAATTCATAAGCATGGATGCATAGCAATGTCAGAAATAGTAACCCCAATATAAATAGAATCAGCAACATCCTTGCTTGATATGCTCAGCATGGATATGGCTGACTTTTATTTATCTAACGGTTATCAGCCTCATCAATTCCATATAGTAATAACATTTTATCTCAGCTGTGACTGTTCACTGCAGCACTTGAGATATCAGCGATGTAGAACTTGATGATCGTAAAACAGGACGTGGCAATAGACGTCTTTTTTATATCAAGCAAACGATATAATTGATTTGCCCTTTATAAAAACCAATCTAAGGATAGAGTATGAGCGCCAACCTAAGTAACACTTTTGATGATAAGAACAGTGAAACATCAACCCTAACCAACCCCACTTTAGTTCTCAACTGCGGTTCGTCTTCTATCAAATACGCGTTGATTAGTGACGACAACTTTACTCGTATCACTGGTCTTGCCGAAAACTTAGGACTCGATACCGCCCGTATCAAACACACGACATTAAATGGTGAGAAGTTAGAAATCCCTATCTCAGGTGGTCGTCATCAGTTAGCACTACAAAAAATTCTTGAGCTATTAGAACAGTATCATTTTATCGCAGTTGGTCATCGCGTGGTTCATGGTGGCCGTGAGTACTCTGAAGCGGTTCGTGTTGATGAACACGTACTGGACGAAGTAAAACGCTTAAAAATACTCGCACCTCTACACAACCCTGCCCATGCTTTAGGCATCGAAGCGGTACAAGCGATTTATCCTGATATCCCTCAAGTTGTCGTCTTTGATACGGCTTTCCACCAAACCATGCCTCCTGTTGCTTTCCGCTATCCAATACCAAAGGCCTTGTACGAAGAACACAGAATTCGCCGTTATGGATTTCATGGTACGTCTCATGCCTATGTCTCAGAGCGCGCCAGTGAAATCACTGAGGCAAAAGGGCCTCATGGCTGGCTAACAGCCCATCTGGGTAATGGCTGCTCAGCAACTGCTATTTATGACGGTAAGAGTCTCGATACCAGTATGGGTCTAACCCCGCTTGAGGGACTCATGATGGGTACACGTAGTGGCGATGTTGACCCAAGCCTTCACATCCACTTAAAACGCCAGCTTGGTATGAGCTTGGAAGAAGTGGATACCATGCTCAATAGTGAAAGCGGTCTATTGGGTATCTCAGGATTGTCTAACGACCTGCGTACGGTCGAACAAGCAGCAAACGAAGGTCATGCAGATGCCAAGCTCGCTATCGAGATGTTCTGTTACCGCGTCGGTAAATATCTTGCCAGCTTAAGCTGCGCACTGCCAGAATTTACTGGCATTATCTTTACGGGAGGTATCGGTGAAAACTCAGTCACTACTCGTACCAGTATCTTAGAAGTGATGCGTCATTTCGGTATCAAAGTAAACGCTGATAAGAATGCAAGCTTGTTTGGTGGTGGCGAAGGCAGTTTCCACGCAGACGATAGCAGCATCGAGCTATGGGTGGTACCAACCGACGAAGAGTGCCGCATTGCCCAAGAAACTCGTGACGCATTAAAATTAGTATAAGCCTATCGACTATCATGCCTTGCGCTTATCTTCTAGACGCTTATAAAGCGTTTGGAAGGTATAAAGTGAAGCGCTTGGCATTTTTATGCTGCTCAGAATGATTTGAAGCCTAAAATAAAATAAATTGTAGGACATATTATGCAAACCATTTTACTTGTTCCCATTAGTCGCGGTATCGGTGTGACGTCAGCTGCACTGGGCCTTATCCGTGCCTTTGACTATAACGGTAGTAAAGCAGGCTTTATGAAGCCGTTTTTGCAAGACGATACGCTAGACAAACAGCACAGCTTAGACAGCTCAAGTGCCTTGACCATGCATGCATTTGGCCTGAAGCCGCCCGAGTCTATCAGCCGTCAACACGTCGAGCGTATGCTAGGTGATGACAATCTCGATGACTTGATGGAAGAAGTGATTGCCAATTATCACACCATCGATGACGGTCATGACGTCATTATCTGTGAAGGTCTAGTGCCGACTACTGAGACTTCTTATGCCTCGCAGGTCAACGGTGCTCTTGCTCACGCGCTAGATGCCAAGGTTATATTTGTCAGTACTGCTGATATCAGTAAGCCTGCTTATTTAGCAGACAAACTGGACGTCCATGCCCGTGATTTCGGTGGTATTGTCAATTCACGTACTCTTGGTGTAATATTGATGCGTGTACAAGACGTGCCCAACACGTTTGATAACCAGCCTGTCGCACCTGGTGAGGCAGTTGTCAGCTTAGATCCAAACTTCCTACAGGAAGTTCAGCGCTTATCGCCTTCGTTCAATACTGAAATATTCCGTCTCATTGGTGTTGTGCCTTTTAGTGACTCACTGTCTGTACCTCGCACATGGGATATCGCAACAGAGCTTGATGCTACTTGGCTAAATGTTGGGGAAGCAAAAACACGTCGTATTAATCGTATTAGCCTAACTGCTCGTTCCGTGGCACGCGTCAACGAAGTCTTTAAGCGTGGTACATTAGTCGTCGTGCCTGGCGATCGTGATGATCTGCTATTGGCTGCTGGGTTGGCCTGTATTAATGGGATTCCATTGGCAGGTCTGGTATTGACCGGTGGTGTCACGCCGAGTGAAACAGTTGCTGAGCTTTGGCAGTCAGCACTCAAAACTGGCATACCAGTTATGAGTGTCGAAAATGACAGTTATGAAACGGTACAAAGCCTGATGCATATGAGCTCTGAGATTCCAAGTGATGATACAGAACGTGCTGATGAAGTCGCTCGTTATGTGGCTGCGCATTTGGATCTGAGCTGGATTAAAGAATACTTCAGTCGCGACCATGAACCGCGCTTGTCACCATCAGCGTTTCGCCATCAATTGGTTAAAAAATCACAGCATGCTAAAAAACGTATCGTACTACCAGAAGGTGCTGAACCACGCACGATCGAAGCTGCTTGTATCTGTCAGAGTCGCGGTATCGCCAACTGCGTACTAATTGCTAAGCGTAGTGAAGTCGATCAGGTTGTCAAAAACCGTGATCTAACGCTGCCTGAAGGGTTAGAAATTATCGATCCTGACAACATAGATATGAGTAAATATGTCGCTGCTGTTGTAGATCGCCGTAACGGAAAAACCACTGCAGAAGTCGCTGCTGAATATCTAAAAGACACCGTCTATCTAGGTACTATCATGCTACAGCTAGACGAAGTGGATGGTCTGGTCTCAGGTGCGATTCATACCACTGCCAATACGGTACGCCCAGCATTCCAGCTAATCAAGACCGCGCCGCAGTATTCACTCGTGTCGTCAGTATTCTTTATGCTATTGCCTGAGCAAGTGGTCGTCTATGGTGACTGTGCAATTAACCCAGATCCTAACGCTGAAGAGTTGGCTGAAATCGCCATTCAATCAGCACAGTCTGCCGCTGCCTTTGGTATCGATCCAAAAGTTGCGATGATTAGCTACTCTACTGGCTCATCAGGTGCTGGCGCTGATGTCGAAAAAGTCGCTCGTGCGACTCAAATCGTTCGTGAGCGCGCACCAGACCTCAAAGTCGATGGCCCACTGCAATATGATGCAGCATCGGTCATGAGCGTAGGTAAACAAAAAGCACCTGACTCACCTGTCGCAGGTCAAGCCAACGTCTTTATCTTCCCTGACCTAAATACAGGTAACACCACTTATAAAGCGGTACAGCGTAGTGCCAACGTCGTCAGTGTCGGACCTATGCTACAGGGCTTGAATAAGCCAGTGAATGATTTATCACGTGGTGCCTTGGTCGATGATATCGTCTATACCATCGCGCTGACTGCTATCCAAGCGTACAGCGATTTGATTTAATTGCTGTAAAACTCGCTAATTAAAGTCCTATACAAAACCGACTGTCACTATGATGGTCGGTTTTTTTATTAGCATCTTGGTGACAGATGCTCATGTGCCCTCTACAATATCGCTATCATCAAATCATTCAACTTGAAAAGGTCAGCCAGTAAAAGAGCAAGGTGCAGAAACCTTTACGTGCGCCATACCTACTCTTATACATTTATTTATGCCAAATACGAGCAACAACCCTCAAGAAACAACATCTGCACCTGCCATTCGTGCCTATCTTGGCGGCTCGTTTGATCCTGTACATAATGGTCATCTAGAAGTAGTGATGTCTGTCTATCAACACCTACTGCCAATCGCCAAGCAGAAACAGCGTCCCCTACATGTGTCTTTATTACCCAATGCCCGCTCACCATTTAAGACACAGAGTACAGATCCTAATCATCGCTTGACTATGTTAAGACTAGCGACAAAAAATACGCCGATACAAATTAGCGAGCTAGAGCTGTGGCAAGCGCCGCCTGTCTATACGATCGATAGCGTACGTACGTTGAGGCAGCAATATCCTAATGATAGCTTGATATTTATCATGGGTATGGACAGCGCCCACAGTTTGGATAAATGGAAAGATGGATTACGTCTCACTGATCATGTCAATCTATGGGTTTTTAATCGTCAGAGCAGTACCGATGTGAGTGTTGGCGTTAGCGAAAGATTTTCTGTCAGCGCTATGCCCTCTAAAAACCATACAGCGAACGCGCAAGATATTGCTTTCTTAAAGTCGCAACTCCCATTGTCACTGCAACCACATACAACAGAATCAATGATCGAGCTATTAGTTCCACCTACTCAGCGCTCGACAGATAGCTCGAACGCAAATAGCAATGATCCAAATAGTACTGGCTTAAAAGCTGACTTGAAAAACACCAATCAAGGACACATTTATATAGATACACGACCTATTACTGCTGTATCGAGCACACAAATACGCGAGCAGTTGCAGAAGTTAGAGCATCGAACAAATAAAATACCAGTCGCTGAGAGGCAAATCGCATCTATAGCACCAATAAATGATATCATTAGCAATACTGAATCGAATCCATTAGCTAAATGGCTAAATCCTGCTGTTTATCAATATATTATCGCCCATCAGCTATATTCTGCTGCCCAATTCCGTTAAAATCGCCTTATCTGTGTCTTTTTGCCTATCCTGTTTCTATGCGTGACTGACAACCTATAATCAGTTGAATAAGACAAATTGACGTTTTACCCCTTTATTTTACATATTTATGATTCAAGAGATTAAAATTTATGACCAATACCATGACTGAAGAACGCCTAACAGAATGCTTGACCCTAGTACAAAATGCTCTAGATGATATGAAAGCAAAGAACATCACTGTAATGAATGTAGAAAAATTAACTGACGTAACAGAGCGCATTATCATCGCTGATGGTACCTCAAAACGCCATGTACGTGCGATGGCTGATAGCGTTGGCGCTGATGCTAAAAAAGCGGGCTTTATGCCGCTTGGACGTGAAGGTGGTATCGACTCTGACTGGACATTGATTGATTTAGGCGCGGTTGTCGTCCACATCATGACCCCGCAAGCACGTGAGTTTTATGACTTAGAAGGTCTATGGTCATCACCTGACCAATTGGCTGAGCTGGTTGCCACACCGCGCGAAAAGAAAACCGCGGGTCGTCGTAACAAAAATAAATAAGACTATTTGTTACAACATTGCGTCATATAAGAAGCACTAGATTGAAAAGGCCAGAATATTTATTCTGGCCTTTTTTTATATAAATTTTACGGTCATGAACCAGTATAATCAGATAAATAGATAAGCCAAAATAACACCACCGTGTATTAATTATCTGCTGTACAAACTGAACAACCCTCGCCTATTCATTCTACCTACTAGGAAATCTTATGAACGAAGAATCGATAATTTCATCATCTGAGCAAACTCTAATAGACTTTAATCAAGACCTGCCTCAACATATCGCTACCCTCACTTGTGTTCGCGCTGGCAAAGCAATGCCATTCGCTCGTGAAGAAATGAGCGCCATTGATAAAGCGCCAGTCAAATCACCTGTTGCGGTCAACTTTATGGGCTTAACCACTGATGAGCAAGCTGATCGCAAACATCATGGTGGCCCACTAAAAGCTGTACATCAACTGGCACCTGCAACTTATGAGAAAATCAATACAGAATTTGACCTAAAGGTACGAGTCGGTACGCTCGGCGAAAATCTCACTACTGAAGCCGTCAATGGTCTGCCTGAAATGACCGAATCTACCGTTTGTATTGGTGACGTTTTCCAATATGGTGGGCATGTTGAAAACGGTCAAGATAGCAATAATGATAATAACGTCCAGCTACGTATCGTCCAGCCGCGCCGTCCCTGCTACAAAATTAACGATCAGATCGGCCAGTTTACCAAAGTGCCAAATATCGCAGCATGGGTCAGCAAGCAAGGTATCTCTGGCTGGTATTTCAAAGTCGTTCAAGATGGCATTATAAATGCTGACTTACCTGTGTATTTGGTTGAGCGCCCTTATCCGTTTGCTACGTTAGAAAAGCTGTGGAAGCTATCTAATTCAAAAGAAAAATATCATGCAGACATTATTGAACCTTGGCTTGCGATTGACTGTTTAGAGGACAGTTGGAAAAAGGTTCTGGCTAAAAAAATCCAACAGGATTGAAAAGGTAACACTCGATAAAAACCTTTAGTATGACTTTTCTATTTATAAGAGATAGCCAATACCTTGCGTAATGGCATCAAAGGTTTTTCATGTTCTATGTCAGCTCTATAATCAACACTTCCTCCTTCTCTATCTATAATCGTGAAGGAGCAATCCATGAGTGAACAGACAGAAAGTATCAGCTATCTACAAGCAATAGCGATTAGCGTCGGTGCAATTATCGGCTGGGGTGCTTATGTCATGCCAGGCGATTTATTTTTGCCGCAGTCACAGCTATTGGGCTCTTCTGTCGCTATTATTATCGGTACTTTAGCCATTTATATGGTGGCACGTGCCTATATTAATTTGCTGACCCAAACGCCAGAGAACGAGTCAGGCGGTATCTATTGGATTGAAAAATACATCAATCGCAAACATGCCTATATCTATGGTTGGGGCGTTACGATAGGCTATATTTCTATTATCGCGCTTAATATATCAGCCGTTGCGTTGCTGCTGCGCTATCTATTGCCTAGTGGCTTACAATTAGGCTATCTGTATACGATTGCTGGTTGGGAAGTCTACGCCAGTGAGGTGTTCCTATGCAGCGCGGCTATTATTCTGTTCAGTTACATCAATCTAAAAGGTGTACGAGTTGGCGCAAAAATCCAGCTCTATATCGCCCTTTTTATGATTCTATCAGTCACTGCGCTGTTTTTTGCGTCGCTTTGGATGACGCCAACGACCCAAGCATTTTTGCCAGCTGATATGTCTAGCGGCTCTGTCACAAGCTTGGCATGGTTGCCTATTTTGGCTGTTATGCCGTGGGCGTATGTCGGTTTTGAGACCACACCACAGATTTCAAAAGCCATTAGCGATTCGAAAACCAAGACCAAAAGTATTATCCTAATTTCACTCATCGCCGGCGTGTTGTTTTACTTTTTAATCAATTACTTTACCGCGTTAAACATGAGCTTTGATTATCAAGCGATTAAAGACAGCCACTGGGCAACAGGTGAAGGCATAGACAATCGGATTGGTAGTATCGGCATCTGGCTACTGTCAATCGCTATGATTGGCTCGATAATGAGCGGTATCAATGGCTTTATATTGTCATCAGTTAAGCTCTTAGAATCTATGGGTGACACGTCGTTATTGCCTAGCGTATTTACAGATAAAAACAATCAGTTTAGTAAGCAAAAGACCATTATATTGATATGCTTGGTATGCTTACTCTCTCCTTGGCTGGGTAGAAACTACCTACTCGATATCGTAACGATGGCTTCCTTGGGCATCACGGTTGGCTTCGCTTATGTCACGACCGCCGACCTCATCAATGAGCGAAAAAAGAAACAAGCGGGTTTGCTAAATTATCTCTCTGTATTAATCAGTGTAGTCTTTATATCGCTGTTGCTGCTACCATTTTCACCAGCAGCGCTATCGTTCAACGCTTATATCTTGCTAGGAATTTTCGTTCTACTTGGGGCGATTGGTTATAAAAAAATCGCGGTTAACCCTAACGTCAATCCTAATGCTAATTAACGACAAGTAGCATTTACCTGTCGAGCGAAATAAATATCAGTAGTATCAAATGCAAACGATGCTATAACCGCAACTTTCCCATACAGAGTACTTCATGGTAAAAAATAGTTTCTTAGCGTTTGGCCTAATACTGCCGTTGGTTGGCTGCGTCACGACTACCTCTCCAATAGCGACTACTGACAGCTACATCGTGGATAGCAAAACCTACCAAGCCTCTGGCAAAAGCGAGCGCGTCAAAACCATCGTCTTGCACTATACAGTCTCGGATAATGAACGCTCGATAAAGACGTTGACCACGGGTAATGTGAGCGCGCACTATCTGGTATTAGACAATGATGACAATAAAATCTATAACCTAGTACCAGAGAACGAGCGCGCATGGCATGCAGGGGATGGTGGCTTTGCAGGACGGACGATATTAAACGATACCTCTATCGGCATCGAGATCGTCAATAGTGGTATCAAACTTGAATATCGAGACGCATTGAAAGATAGCACGCTCGACTATCATCCTTATGAGCACTATGTGGCATTTGATGAGTTGCAGATTAAAAAGGTCGCAGAGCTGGTGCAAGATATCGCCACGCGCTATGACATCTCACCAAAAAACATCATCGGTCACTCGGACATGGCACCCTCGCGCAAGATAGATCCCGGTGCAAAGTTTCCGTGGGAGCAGCTGTATTTCGATTACGGTATCGGCGCTTGGTATAATGAATTTGATAAGCAGTTCTTTATAAATCAAGATGGATTTGCGTCGGCAACGATACCTGAGATCAAGCAAGCATTTCGCAAATACGGCTATCAAATCAACGATACCGATACGTGGGACAAGGCCAGTCGCGATGTCGTCTATGCATTTCAGCTGCACTTCAGATCGCAGCAGCCAACCGGAAACATGGATAGCGAGACCTATGCGATATTGCAGGCGCTAAATAAGAAATATGCTGGTCGGGATGATTTTTATTAAAGAATACAGACTATAAGGAGACATAAGCCATGAACAACTCTCAACAAGATGAGCAAGAAGATCTGCAAAAGTATTTAGAAGAAAAAGCCAAGCAGGAGCAGAAAAAGAAAGAGGAACAAGAACCTGAGCCACTCTCTGCCTATGATGCTTGTGTACTAAAGGAAAGCGCCAAGATTCATGAATTGATCGCTGAGGCTCAGAAGCATCCCAAAAATGAATAACTGGATAGACAGTACTTATCAATACTTACCACTCAAGATTATAAAAATGCGCAAGTTGATGTCTTATGTTTTGAGACATAGCTAAGCCGCTATAAAACCAATACCACAACTAAACAACGCTATATCACTTTATAAAAGAAGGCCTATCTACCAACTATTTAGGCTATTTATTGCGATGGGCTAATGATAAAATCACCGCTCACAGGGTTATAGATAGTATCACTGCTCGCACCATCTCATTGGCTTCCCGCATTGTTGGTTTTATCATTGGTTTTAATGATGGCTAGGATGATACGCAGATTTGATAACTTGGCTTTGATAGCCTAGTTCTATGACCAGTCCCAATATCTTTATTATCAAACGAACACCAATAATACTAAAAAAGGAATATTTATGTATCAAGCCTTTCAAAAACACCTACAACAAGAAATCAGCGATATCCGCGAGGCAGGGCTGTATAAAAACGAGCGCGTTATCACTTCTCCGCAAGATGCGCTCATCAAGATCGCCGATGGCCGTGAGATGCTTAACTTCTGTGCCAATAATTACCTTGGATTGTCTGACCATCCTGAGATTAAAAAGGCGGCGATCCAAGCCATCGAAAACTCAGGTTATGGTATGTCATCGGTGCGTTTTATTTGTGGTACGCAAGATTTGCATAAGCAATTAGAAGCGTCGATTTCTAAGTTTTTTAATACCGAAGATACCATTCTTTATGCGGCCTGTTTCGATGCCAATGGCGGTGCCTTTGAGCCACTGCTAACTGCTGAGGATGCCATTATTTCTGATTCGTTAAATCATGCGTCGATCATTGATGGTGTGCGCCTGTGTAAAGCCGCGCGTTACCGCTACGCCAATGCAGATATGCAAGATTTAGAAACGCAATTGCAAGCGGCACAAGCACAGCGTTTTCGTTTGATTGTCACCGATGGTGTGTTTTCTATGGATGGCAACGTGGCGCCGATGGATGAGATTTATGCGTTGGCACAGAAATATGATGCCATGGTGATGATTGACGAGTCACACTCAGCAGGCGTGGTCGGTCGCACTGGCGGCGGCGTGACTGAATTGTTTGACCTACGTGGCGATGTTGAGCTGATCACTGGTACTTTAGGCAAGGCATTTGGCGGCGCCATTGGCGGCTTTACCACTGGCAAAAAAGAAATGATTGAGATGCTGCGCCAACGCTCACGCCCGTATTTGTTTTCAAACTCTATTCCTCCTATGGTCGCTGCCGCTGGGGTAAAAGCGTTTGAGATGCTATCGCAAGACAATACCCTACAAGACCAATTGCATGAAAATACCGCCTATTTTGTAAAGCAAATGCAAGATGCAGGCTTCGATATCAAGCCTACCGAATCGGCGATTTGTGCGGTTATGCTCTATGACGCCAATGTCTCGCAGCAAATGGCAGACGCACTGCTTGAAGAAGGCATTTATGTGATTGGCTTCTTTTATCCTGTCGTACCCAAAAATGAGGCTCGCATTCGTGTGCAGCTCTCTGCTGCTCATACTCGCGAGCAGCTCGATCAGTGTATCGCTGCCTTTATCAAAGTCGCCAAGCAAATGAAAGTGATCGATTAAGCGTCGTTCGGTATTTATCTAAATTCAACAATAAAATGCAGTTAAACAAGAGAAAAGTATGAAAGCACTGGTTAAAGCCCATGCCGAAAAAGGCATCTGGATGCAAGACATGCCAGAACCAACGGTCGGTATCAATGACGTTAAAATTAAAATCAAAAAGACCGCCATTTGTGGCACAGATTTGCACATTTATAAATGGGATGAGTGGTCACAAAAAACCATAAAAACGCCGATGATCATCGGACATGAATACGTCGGTATCATTAGTGAAATGGGCGATGGCGTCAAGCATCTAGAAGTAGGTGATCGCGTCACAGGCGAAGGCCATATCGCTTGCGGACATTGCCGTAACTGCCGCCGTGGTAAGCTACACGTGTGCGAAAACACTATAGGCGTGGGCGTCGACCGCGATGGCGCGTTTGCCGAATATTTGGTGATACCTGCTGACAATGCCATCAAACTCGATGATCGCATCAGCGATGAGATGGCGGCCATTATGGACCCGTTTGGCAATGCCACGCATACCGCGTTATCATTTCCTGTACTAGGTGAAGATGTGCTGGTGACGGGTGCGGGACTGATTGGGTCAATGGCAACAGCGATTTGCCGCTTCGCAGGGGCACGTAATATTGTGGTCAGTGATATCAGTGATTATCGTCTAGAGCTTGCCAAAAAAATGGGCGCGACGATGACTATCAACCCAGCCAAAGGTGAAACCATCGAAGGTGCTATCGATGAATTAAACATGCACGGCTTTGATATTGGGCTTGAGATGTCAGGCTCGCCGCAGGCCTTCGATTCGATGATCAATAACATGTATAACGGCTCTAAAATCTCTCTGTTGGGCATTTTGCCTAATACCACCACGGTGGATTGGAGCAAGATTATCTTTAAGGCGTTAACCCTAAAAGGTATCTATGGCCGTGAGATGTGGGAGACGTGGTATCAGATGGAGCAAATGCTGATTAGCGGTATTGATTTGACACCAATCATTACTCATCGCATGCACATTGATGACTTTCAAGAAGGCTTTGATATCATGGAAAGTGGGCAATGCGGTAAGGTTATTTTAAGCTGGGATTAATTTTGGTAATTTAATATTTGAGCAGTCGTGGTTAGGTTTTAGATTGTCATGACTTATAAAACGGCACTGATTTCAGTGCCGTTTTTTTTGATGTTAAAAAGCGAATTGATTGCTGAGGCTTAAAAGCGTGTTAATTATAAATACACTTATGGGCAAACAAACCAAAATATGAAATGTAAAAATAAAGTAGAAGTAGCAGCTTATGTAATAATATCCATACTTCAATAAAAGTTTGGTGTTAATATTAGTTAATCTTTCATCGTATGTAAAAGTATGTTCAAAATAACAATGTACAAAGCTGATAACGGCGACTGCATTTCAATACAGACAGAAAATACTTTTGTCTTAATTGATGGTGGAACAGCTCAATCTTTCGATACATGGAAAGAAAGTATTGTTGGACAATTCGAAAAAATTGACTTATTAATCATTACGCATATTGATAACGATCATACTAATGGAATTATTAAGTTGCTTGAAGCAGAAGGATGCCCTGAAATTGAACAAGTATATTTTAACGGGGTTGAACAATTATTTAGTGCATTAGATGATACGGATAAACCTGATAGGCGTGTTGACATAAAGCTCAATGCTTTAGCTAATGAATGTATGCCCTCAAGCGATAAAGAAAATATAGGTTATTCTGAGGGTACCTCATTATCATATATTCTTAATAAACAATCACTAAAGTGCAACGAGCTTATTTCAGGCCAAGCTATATTTATAGAAAATACTAAGAAGTTTGACATTGGAGCTCTGAAATTTGAGGTTATTGGCCCAGACTCGGCAACATTGTCTGAACTCAAGAATAACTGGCAGTATAAGCTTGACGAAAGAGGTATAAGACCTAAAATTATAAATAAATCCTTTGCTAATAGCTTCGAAGCATATATTCAAAGTTTTGAAAATTCAACAGCTGATACGACTCTAATATCTTCGGTTAAGGTTAATAGTATTGCGTCTTTAGCCAACGAACCTTTTGTTCCTGATAACTCTCTAACGAATAAAAGTAGTTTCTCTTTTTTAATCGAACATAATCATAAGAGAATACTTTATCTTGGGGACTGTCATGCTGAAACAGTCATTTCTTGGCTTGATAATAACCAGATAGATAAGATAAAAGTTGATGCCGTCAAGATATCTCATCATGGTAGTAGAAACAATACTAGTCTCGCGCTATTGGAAAGAATCGACTGTCAGGAATACCTTATTAGCACAAACGGCAAATCTCATGGTCATCCCCATTTAGAAACACTTGCGAGAATTGCTGTAATTAACCAGCATACTAAAACTAATATTTACTTTAATTATGACTTAAAAAATATACCAACTTGGTTTACGCATGAACTTTATGGAAGTTATGAAAATATTAATTTATGTATGGATACCGGTGAGGTTGAACTGTGAGTGAACAGCAGCTAAATGAAGAGTATAAACTCGATTCTATACATATTATAGAATCATGGTTTGAATCAGATGAAGGTAGAGTAAGTAAAAGAGGTACTTGCTTTTCAATTTCTAAGAACTTACTACTTACAGCGTACCATGTAATAAGAGGTTCAACTGACTTAAGGATATATACATCCAGTGACTCCTATGTCGAGGAGGAATATATCATTACTAACTGTACCTATTTTAATGAACAATACGATATAGCCATCTTAGAGATATCAGATGAGCCCTTAAATAATTTCATAACACTTTATTCTACGAGTGTGGGTTTAGATAGTGATGTGAAGGTATGTGGTTATCCTGTTGAAAAAGAACATTATCACGCACCAATGAATGCAAAAATAACTAATAACTATGAAAACGTTGATAACCGAGAATATAGTTTTGAAATATCACAATCAAACACCGTCAGTAAATATGGTGGAATGTCTGGATCTCCAATAATATATAACAATAGTTGTATTGGAATACTAAGGATACAACAGGGAAATAATACCTTATATACGACATCTATCAAGGACTTATTAAACGATCCTTTACTTTTGAATATTTTTCAAGAACACCAAATAGAGGTAAGTATTCAAGAAGGCATAGACTATCAGCCTCCAGAACATCCAAAATCACCATTCAAATATTGTTTGAATGGTGATGCTGAGCATCCAAGTATTAAAGGGATTGATATTGGATTTACATTTCAAAAGTGGAATATTGGTTCTTTCACAGAAACGGTGCATGACTGGATTATTGATTACTGTTTAACTCTGAAAGAACAAGTAAATTTTTCAGGTAGTCGTAGAAGTCTATTTAAGCAAGCCAGATCAAATTACCCAAACGAAAATTTAGACGCCCTAGGTGATTTATGCTTACATATAGCTATTCGAGAATCTTATAAAACTATACCTATAATAAATAAAGTATTTGATATCAACAATAAAACATTCTCATGTACACACGCTGTTCTGAATTTTGATAGATTAGAATTATGGATTGGCGCATCTTCAGTCAGTTCAAATATCGCAGATGGAGTTCAAATAGCAATCAACAGTATAGATTACATTAGAGAAATACAATCTCTTACAAATAGATTATTCATGTTAACTTCAGAAATTGATAATTCATGGCCTCATCAGGACAAATTAAAAAGACTATCTGATTCGAGTTTAGACTTAGAAGAAAGATTTGATAAAATTATAGTCCCAGTTTTTATTATGCATGATAGTGATTTAATAACTAATTATGATAAAGATAGATTCATTGGTTTATTTAATGAGCAGATTCAAACATGTAGAGAACTTCTAAAGGGAGTTTTTAAAGAGGACCAGATAAGAATAATTGACTTACGAGTATTCTATTTCCCAGTATCAGATATTAATACACTTAATACTGCTTTACTAAAGGAATTATACTCATGAGTTATGGGAATATGACACATACAGAAGTCGGTAATACTTGGTATACAAATGCTACTAGACAAGTCAGTGACCAAAATTTTAAAAATTGGGACACTTTCTTAATATCATTGATAAATGAATTTAACAGTCATACCAACAGGTATTTAGTTCAAGATATTGTAATTCGGGCATTGGAAAGAAGAGATGAAATAAGCAAAGATTTTATATTAGACCATTTGCTTGGTGAGCTAGGGCTATTTCCTTACATAAAAAATAACTTAAGCTCTAAAGATAAATTAAGACGTAGTATCTTCACTACTCCTCAAGACGAGGATATGGTTTTCCATATTCGTCAGGCAGAAGTTTTTCATAGGATAATGAATGGTGAAAATATTATTCTAAGTGCTCCTACTAGTTTTGGTAAAAGCCTTATAATAGATGCGTTAGTCGCTAGTAACGAATTCGACAACATAGTAATTGTTGTTCCTACAATCGCTCTAATAGATGAGTTAAAAAAGAAACTATTTAAGTATAAAGAATTCTATAAAATTATAACACAAGTCAGTCAAGCATCTAGTGAAAGAAATCTCTATATATTTACTCAAGAAAGGGTTTTAGAGTATGGCGAGAATATATTAGTCAATTTCTTCATTATTGATGAATTCTATAAGCTTGCACCAACTAATAAGAATGATGAGCGTTGTGATCGTTTGAATTTAGCTTTGAAGGTGTTGTATTTTAAGTGTAAACGCTTCTATATGCTTGGTCCGAATATTGATGGCTTAGTATCAGGTATACAAGAAGAATTAAGATCTAATTTTTTAAAATTCGATTCTTACATAACCGTCGCAACCAACGAAAAATACTACCCCTTAACTACAACTGGTAAAGATTCTGATATAGACGTTGAAAGGGATGCAATATTGTATCCTTTAATAGAGTCCATACCACCTAATGAACAGACCGTAATTTACTGTAAATCACCTCAAAGAACTAGTATATTAATGCGGAAATTAATATATTCTGGCTTATTAAAGTCAAATAATAATAATGATGAACTATCCATATGGCTTTCTGAAAATTTTCATCCTGAATGGTCTTTGATAAAAGGGTTAAAGCATGGGGTTGCATATCATCATGCTCAATTACCACGAGCTATAGGAGCAAAGATTGTTGAACTATTCAATAACTCTAAGATCAATCTCCTAATTTGCACTTCAACACTTATTGAAGGTGTGAATACGAATGCAAAAAATATTATCATATATGATGATTGTATTACTCGTAAAACAAAGCTAGATATGTTTACATTTAATAATATATCAGGTCGTTCAGGTAGGATGTTTGAGCACTTTATAGGAAATGTATTTATTTTAGGTGATAGTCCTCAAGATGAACTACCATATATAGATATACCTATTATTACTCAAAGTGATAATACTTCCGAAGCATTATTATTACAAATTGGAAGTGACATAAGCGAAAAGAATATGAGTAAGGTTCAAAAATTTTATGATCAAGAGATATTGCCAATATCTCTACTGATGAAACATCAAGGTATTGATCCTAATAAGTTAATTGAGTTCGCTGAAGATCTAACAAGTAATAGAGATTCATGGAATAGTCTTATGCTTTGGGATAGTGCATTTTTAGAAAATGCACAGTTAAAGCACCTTTGTATGATTTTATTTGATTACTTCAATGTCTCTAGAATGGCTGGAGGAACTGTACGTTCAAAAGAACAACTAAACCGAAAACTTATTGATATTATTCGCCAAGCAGAAGATAAAGATCTTATTTTTTCGGACTTCACATATTGGAATAAAGTAGACTCTGAACACAGCGTAGACGATTCCGTAAATAATATTTTTAAATTCAAGAAGAATGTAGTTAACTATAATTTACCAAAAATTATATATGCTATCAGTGATATTCAAAAGGAAATATTTAATAGATATAGTTTTAATTTTGGCGATTACCAAGTGTTTGCATCAACCTTAGAAAACTTCTATTATCCATCAGCTATAAACTCATTAGAAGAATTTGGTATTCCTAGCCAAATATCTAAGAAGCTATTAGATAATATTGAGTTTGAAAATGCAGAAAGTATTGATTCAGTTATGGAAAGGTTAACTAAGATTGATGATAGCTCATTAGGTTTTTTAACAGATATTGAGGCAAGTTTTGTTAAAAATGCTATATCCTATATGTAAAAAGACAGTCAGAATCTTAAATCCATTTCTTTATATTAAAGTTATCTTCATGAAGTACAAATTTGATGACTTATAGATTTTAGTAATCCTGAAAACAAGATAGTAGCGAAAAGTAGGATCAGCTCCCACACCTTCAAAAACATCAAACCCCAGACACAAAAAAGGTGAGCTTTGCGCCCACCTTTTTTTATGCTTACAACAATACCCTAAACCAACTTAGCCTATCTAAACCAAGCACGAGCATTACGGAACATACGCATCCACGCGCCGTCCTCATCCCACTCTTCTGGTTTCCAGCTGTGGTTGTAGGCTTTTAGGTTACGCTCAGGATGCGGCATCATGATAGTGACGCGACCATCAGTGCTACATAGACCCGTGACACCGCCGACCGAACCGTTTGGATTGAGCGGATAGGTCTCAGTTGGATGACCTTGGCTATCGACATAACGCATGGCCAGCTGACCGTGGTTTGCCATACCGTCTATCTCGGTATTATCTAGCGTGGCGTAGCCTTCACCATGCGCCACAGCGATTGGCAAGATGCTGTCTTGCATACCTTTGAACAGGATAGACTTGGTACGCTCGACTTTTACGTTGACCGTACGCGCTTCAAAACGCGCCGATTTGTTAGCGACGAAACGTGGGAAGTTTTCTGCACCTGGGATGAGGTCTTTTAACTGAGCCATCATCTGACAACCGTTACAGACACCTAGTGAGAAGGTATCTGGACGGGCAAAGAAGCGCACAAACTGCATGCGTAGCTCGTCATGGAACAAGATAGAGTTCGCCCAGCCTGAGCCAGCGCCGAGTACATCACCATAACTAAAGCCACCACAAGCTACCAGACCGTCGAAGTCACGTAGATTGATACGGCCACTGAGTAGATCGCTCATGTGTACATCGACCGCTTCAAAGCCAGCTTGGGTAAAGCCTGCTGCCATCTCTGTCTGACCGTTGACGCCTTGCTCGCGCAGGATTGCGACTCTTGGTTTATCTTCGCGGCTAGCCAAGTACGGCTCTTCGACTTTTTGATTGAGATCAAAGTTTGGCGCAGCGATCAGACCTTTATGGCTCGCA
Source organism: Psychrobacter sp. AOP7-C1-14 (assembly GCF_052376135.1). Classification (NCBI taxonomy): domain Bacteria; kingdom Pseudomonadati; phylum Pseudomonadota; class Gammaproteobacteria; order Moraxellales; family Moraxellaceae; genus Psychrobacter; species Psychrobacter sp. AOP7-C1-14. The sequence goes on from NZ_JBQSVH010000003.1 coordinate 153,269, forward strand.
TCAGCAATTAAGTCGTACTCTTGCTGTACGCAGGCTGGGTTATCACGGCGACGCGCGATTTGATAGCTGACCTGCGTCCATGCTTGCTGTAATTCAGCACGGCTAAAGCATAAGGTGTCGGCACCCATGAGCGTTGGCGTTTGGATCAGCAGGCTGTCTTCTTCAGAGCTTTGACCAACAAGGCTTAGCATGTCGCTCACGTTATGCTGATCTGCTAGCTCCATCAAATTAGCGACGTTTTCTGGCAATACTTGGATGACCGCACCCAGTTCCTCACTGAACAGCTGACCGAGTAAGTTATCATCATTTAATGACAGCTTGATACCCTGACGGCTGGTAAACTGCATCTCTGCGATAGTTGCTAGTAGACCACCATCACCGATATCGTGATAGGCGCTGATGACGCCTTGCGCGTTACCCGCTTGAATAAAGTTAAAGAAGTCGATTAAGTCGCTTGGCTGCGCTAGATCTGGGCAGTCGTTACCTAATTGGCTAAGCGTTTGCGCAAGGATTGAACCACCTAGACGCAATTTACCTTTAGACAAATCAATACGGTAGAACGCGCTATCGCCATTGATTAGCTCAGGGGTTAGCGTTTTTGCCACGTCAACGACAGGAGCAAACGCTGTCACCACCAAACTCATTGGCGACACAACTGACTTATCTTGGTTGTCGCCATTGTCGTTGGCGTTATCTGTCCAGTTAGCACGCATCGATAGCGAGTCTTTACCGACTGGGATAGCGATACCGAGTGCTGGGCATAGCTCTTCGCCAACGGCATGTACCGCGTCGAACAACGCAGCATCTTCTACGTCATCACCACACGCGGCCATCCAGTTCGCTGACATCGTGATATCAGACAATTGAGCGATACGCGCACCAGCGATGTTAGTAATCGCTTCACCGACCGCTAGACGCGCAGAGGCTTTTGGACTGATAAGCGCAACAGGCGTACGCTCACCGACACTCATAGCTTCGCCAGTCATTGGCTGACCATCTAGCGCCACCAAGCCAGAAGCGGTCACCGCGCAGTCTGATACAGGCACTTGGTAGCGACCCACATACTGATCACGCACGACCATACCTGTGATAGAGCGGTCACCAATGCTAATCAAGAATGATTTGCTAGCGACCGTTGGGTGACGCAATACATCGGTGATTGATTCAGCTAGATTCACATCACCAAGCTCTAATGATGGTAACGTGCTATCAGTACGCTCAAAGCTGCGCTGCATTTTTGGTGTACCGCCGAGCAGTACTTGCATCGGCATATCGACTGGTTGCTCGTCCAATAGCTCATCATCAACGATTAGCTGACGAATATCCGTCGCCTCGCCCAAGATGGCATATGGGCAGCGCTCACGGGCACAGATAGCATCGAACTGATCTTTACTCTCTGGGCGAATCGCCAGCACATAACGCTCTTGCGCTTCGTTTGACCAGATGGCCATTGGCGACATGCCAGCTTCTAACGATGGAATCTTACGCAAGTTCAGATGCGCACCCATTTCATGGTCATTAACCAATTCTGGCATCGCATTAGACAGACCACCTGCCCCTACATCATGTAGTGAGACGATTGGGTTGCCGTCTTTACTGTTATTGCTTACATCGACATCATCACCAGCTAGTGCCCAGCAGCGATCAAGGACTTCTTGGCAACGACGCTCCATCTCAGCGTTATCGCGCTGAACTGAGGCAAAGTCTAAGCCTTCATCAAGGTCACCACTATCGACCGACGATGCTGCACCGCCGCCCAGACCAATTTGCATCGCAGGGCCACCAAGAACGATTAGCAAATCGCCTTTTTGGATTGCATTTTTTTCAATCAGGTTACGTTTGATATTGCCGTAACCACCTGCCAGCATGATTGGCTTATGATAGCCACGCATTTCGCTACCGTCTTTTGCCGCTGACGTATCTAGCTGAAAGCTACGGAAATAACCGCATAGATTTGGACGACCAAACTCGTTTGAGAAGTTGGCTGAGCCTAATGGGGCATCAGTCATAATCTCAAGGCTGGTTGCCATACGATCTGGCGTACCATAATCCTGCGTGCTCAATTGCCCTGACTGCTCCCACTTCTCAGCGAGCTCTGGGAGATGCAAATGCGACACGTGGAAACCTGTTAGACCCGCTTTTGGCTTACCGCCACGACCAGTCGCACCTTCGTCACGAATCTCACCACCAGCACCTGTCGCCGCACCAGAATAAGGGGCGATCGCTGTTGGGTGGTTGTGCGTCTCAACTTTCATCAAGATATCGATGTTCTCTTGATGGAAGTCGTAAGGATGAATTGAGTTGACATCCATTGCATCGGTTGGAATAGGATAAAAACGCATACCATCAGAGCCAGCCATTACCGCGGCGTTGTCTTTGTACGCTGACAAAATACCTTGCGGATTCGACTGGTAAGTATTTTTAATCATTTGGAACAGTGATTTTGGCTGTACTGCGCCATCGACTGTCCACTGAGCATTGAATATCTTATGACGGCAATGCTCTGAGTTGGCCTGTGCAAACATCATCAGTTCAACGTCAGTTGGATTACGCTTTAGCTCATTGACATAGGCATTCATCAGATAGTCGATATCTTCACTCGACAATGCAAAGCCAAAATCTGTATTGGCTGATTCTAATGCTGCCTGACCCTGTCCGATCACGTCGATATGATTCAGTGATGCTGGCGCTTGATCGTCAAACAATTTGCTCACATCGCTTAAGTCATAAACCAAGCTCTGAGTCATACGGTCAAACAACAGCTGCTCGGCAGCAGTCGGTAGCTTATTAGTCGTGCTTGCCTCACCATCGACTGTCAACGTATAAACAACGACACGTTCAACACGATTGATCTCGATTTCACAGTTATTAAAAATATCTGTCGCTTTACTTGCCCATGGCGATATCGTACCAAAACGTGGCCCAACGATGACTTGTAGTTGGTTGTCTTGCGGCGCATTGAGCGTTGTTGACTGGTCAACCGCTAGCAAATCTAGCGCTTTTTTATGTTCATCACCAGATAGCTCTCGTGATAGCACATACACTTGCTGTGTACTTATTTGACTGACATTTAGCTCGGTTTTTTGCTGGAACTGACTGATGAGTTGCTGCGTCTGAAAATCGGTAAGAAACGGTTGTCCGGCGATGGTCATCATAAAGGCATAATCCGTAAGATCAAGGCATCTCTGCCATGCTAAGTAAATGGTCTGGGTATTATAACAAGAAGCCCTGTAATAAGCAGGTCTAAACCAAGATAAATTGCCGATAAGTTGCGTGCTATCACCACTTATTATTTGTGAATCAATGAGCTATCAAAGCAAGTTTTTTGATTATTTCTAAATAATTTACCCAAACATAAACGGTAAAAATTTGCACTGTCACAATTTTTACCTAACTTTTATATACCTTACAAACACTAACATCGCATTACGGTCAAACTATATAAACGAGTCATGGTCTATCGCTATTCTGTATGCAGATAAGAAAAACAAATACCAATAACAATTCAAATAATTCTAACGCAACTTCTAATGCAATAAGGATAATTTATGAGCAAGCAAGACCAGATCAATAAAATTCAAGAAGTCATCAAAGATGTAAAATTTGCCATGATGAGCACGGTAAACAGTAAGGGTGACCTCCATGCATGGCCAATGACTACCAGCGAAGCCAGTATCGGTGGCAAAGAGATTTGGTTCATTGGTGACAAGACATCTGACGTGGTTAAGGATATCCAAGACAATCCAAAAGTCGGTTTATCTTATGCTACCCAAGATGAAAAAGACTATGTATCGGTTAGTGCCAATGCAGAGTTGCCAACTGATAAAGACAAATTAGATGAACTATGGTCACCTGTCTACAATGCGTTCTTTGAGCATGGCAAAGAGGATGAAAATGTACAATTGATCAAAGTCGTACCACATGGCGTCGAGTGTTGGTTAAGTGGCAGTTCAACTGTCAATATGTTTAAGATGGCAACAGCAGCAGTACAAGACGGTAAAACCGCTGAAGATATTGGTGAACAATTTTCAATCACGCTGTAGTTTTTAATAGTCTAACCATAAGATTTAATGATTTAAAACGTCAGTAGGCAGCAGTTTATTGGCGTTTTTTAATAATTATTTTAAATATAATCCTCCCATACATTCTAGATAGTAAAGGATAACTATTATGAGCAAACAACAACAAATGGATAAAGTCCAAACGATGGTAAACGAAATCGAATACACCATGTTGACCACGCGCACTCACGAGGACCATCTACATTCTTGCCCAATGAATACGACTGAGACCAGTATTGGTGCCAAGGAAATTTGGTTCATTGGACACAGTCCTTCTGAAACAGTGGACAACATCAAAAAGAACCCACAAGTAAATTTGGCTTACGTCAGTCAAGATGATAAACAATATTTATCTATCACAGGCAAGGCAGAGCTAGTAGAAGATAAAGACAAACTGGATGAGCTATGGTCAATGGCGTACAACGCCTATTTTGAACAAGGCAAAGAAGATCCAAAAGTTCAATTAATCAAAGTCGTTCCGCAAGGTGCTGAATACTGGGCAAACGGTAATGCTATTGCTAGCGCAGTCAAAATGACAGCGGCAGCGGTCACAGACAATGCCATAGAAAAAAGCTTAGGTGACAATTTCTCTATAGAACTATAATTTTTAGGATCGATAGCATCTCGAGTTTATTGACAGCTCGGAACCAAACATTAAAAAAACGCCAGTGCACTTGTTACTGGCGTTTTTTGTGTTTTATGCTCTCTGTTATATATTCTGTTTCTTTATTTTAATGCTAACCGCTTTGCTTTAAATAAGGCCAAGCGGCTCTTAGATAAATCATCATTGACCATAAAGTAAGAATCACAGCAGCGACCATTAGCACATAGCCGATGGTTTCAAGCGACTGCCAATTAAGCAGTAGTACCGTAATTGCCACCATCTGAAACGTCGTTTTTAGTTTGCCCACATAGGAGACTGCGACGCTAGTGCTCTTACCTAGCTCCGCCATCCATTCGCGTAGTGCTGATACTGCAATTTCACGAGAGATAATGACGATAGCCGCTATCGCCATTATGATATTAGGATGCCACTGTACGAGAACGATCAATGCGACAGCCACCATTAACTTATCAGCAACAGGATCTAAAAAGCGACCAAAGGCTGACATGACATTCAGTTTACGAGCGAAATACCCATCGAGCCAATCAGTAATCGCGGCAATGATAAAAACACTAGTCAATAATAAATGGCGTAACAAGCTATCGCTAAACTCGCTCATTCCAACGCGCGCAATGACATTGTCTGAAATCGCTGGCATACCAATACCCATAGCTGGCGGCCAATAAGCAATCGCCACAAATAGCGGGATCATTAGGATACGCGCAATCGTAAGGTTGTTGGGCAAGTTAAAAATACTTTTGGTATTTTGCGAACTTGGCGGTTCTTCCTGCGTATGCAAATGCGTGCTGTCAGTCATGGCAAACCCAGTTTAATGTGAACATAATAATGGCAGATAGCTTAGCATTTTTCGGGCAAGGCGTCATGCCATCTCTACAGTGATTGAGTTATCAAAGGCACCAAAATTGACTAGGTGACCTTCTATAATTTCCTATCGACATAACGTATTGAAATTATTGGAAGCCTTTATCAATGACTTCATCATAAAGCTACGCTACTTACTCTAAATATCGGTACTTCATACAAATCTTGGTATCTTTCGGATTTTTACAACGTAATATACTGTAACCAAAACCGCCAGACAGCATTAAACTGCGCTATCATAACAAATGCACCAAAACACTTGTACACTTAAATCAGTAAATATAGATGGCTAGATATCTCTGTCTATTGTATTGATAATTACTACCCTTATAAATAACAGTAGAGAGCACCAATAATTACAACAACTCTTGACCACGGTCTGTGTAGCTCATACATAATCCGTTTTCCTCAGCCCACAGCACCTCCTCTGTGGGCCTTTTTTTTGCTTACGGTTTGCTAAATATCAAGTTTTCTCACTGCTTAAATATTGCCTCAACGGTATGCTGCGCCATTCGATAGCAGCTTTCAATATTACCTTTAGCACACCAGTCGCCACTGACAATCCACTGCTTAGTTTCATCTATCAAGATGCCTAACTCTTCTGTGTCCCTATCTACGATAGTGGCTGCATAGCGCCAACGATGACAATCTGTCTGACTAGGGGCGCTATCATCGCCCCAGTTTAATGCTTGTTTTGCCGACTGTAATAATTTTTCTTTAACTGACTCCATACCTTCATCAACGTCCGCTTCTGACCAGTCGTTACGTGCGTGAATGGTGACACTTGGTAGTAGCTCATCATGGGCAGGTTTTTGATGCTCAATAAATACCCTATCAAGAACAGGACTATTTACATAAGCGACATCCCATTGCGGCACTAGTTGGCTCTTTAATGTCTCAGGTAGCTTTTGCACATCATTCCAACCAAGCATCAGCGTATAGCAGGCTTGCATGTTTGGCTTGGCAATTTTAGCTTGTTGAGCAAAACCGCTATTTGCCATCAGCTCTACTGCTTGACCATTTGGTGCTGTGCAAATTACCCAATCAAACCAACCCAGACTGGCTCCAGTTTCGTCGAACAGCTCCGTTTGCTTGGTGTTTTGATTATAGGTTTGGGTTTGGTGCTGAGACTGCTGCGGGTTCTGATGGTGTAAATACTGAGCAAGCGGTGCGACACGTGTCTTAAATACTATGGTCGTGTGCTGGAGTGCAGCCGCTAGTTCACGGCCCCAACTGGTCATTTTTGGTGTGCTGATATAGCGTGCATACACCGCGTCCCATTGTTCCTTGCTTAGGATATTAGGTGATCGGCCACTGTCATCCGGTGGCGTTAACTCGACTACTTCGGCACACCATGGCTGTAGTAATCCGCTATCCAACCAAGGCGCGATAAATTGTCGGAAGTCAGCAGTCTTCGCAGTAAAGAACTGTGCACCAAATGACCACTGCCAGTTTTTGCCAGTCTTACTATCGCTGCGATAACGGGTCGCTAGACGGCCCACGCTACGTGATTTTTCAAATATTGCAATTTGTGGCGGGTTGGATGGCGTGCTTGTTTGATTTGACGCGCGCTCTAATAGTGTTGCTGTGAGCAGTCCCGTTAAACCACCACCGATGATAGCGACTTTTGGAGCAGATATTTCATTTGAGTACAAAGCAGGATCAGTCATGATGACAGTAGACCTTATAAAGTATTTATGAGCCTTTATCCTATTAACTGATGGTCTCCTCTCATATATGCCGAGTAGCTCATCAATTAATAGGGTAGCGATTTTGTCTTGTTAACATTATTGAACCTCCAAAGTGAGCCAATATCAATATCATCTACGTAAAAAAGCCATGCTATTCTCGATAACATGGCTTTTATTCGACTTTGATGTGCAAATACTAATGACTATTACTGAATCGTTATTTTTAATAGCACAGATTTTTTGTCAGGCTGACCTACTCTCCTCGGCCCGCTTTTACCTCTTCAACCAAGTCATTGATCACTGAGCTATCGGCCAGCGTAGACAGGTCGCCTAGTCCTACATATTGCCCTGCTGCAAGGTTACGCAAGATACGGCGCATGATTTTCCCTGAACGCGTTTTTGGTAATGCATCAACCATATAAATGGCATCTAATGTAGCAATAGGCCCAATCTCAGCACGTACATGACGTTTCAATTCTGCTTTTAGATCGTCGGTCTTTTCTTCACCCGATTTTAGAATAATGAATGCACAGATACCTGTACCGCGTATCTCATGCGGCATCCCAACGATGGCCGCTTCGGCAGTAGATGGGTGCGCAACCACTGCACTTTCGATCTCTGCTGTACCCAAACGGTGGCCAGAGACATTAAGCACATCATCGACACGGCCAGTAATCCAATAGTGACCATCTTCATCACGTTGAGCGCCATCCCCTGTAAAATAACGACCAGGATAATCGCTAAAATACGTTTTTAAGAATCGTGGATGATCATTGTAGATAGTACGCATTTGTCCCGGCCAACCGCTACTGATTACCAAGTTACCTTCTGCAGGGCCTTCTAAAGTCGTACCTTCGCTATCGACGACTTCTGGTTTGACGCCATATAGCGGTGTCATTGCTGCGCCTGGCTTGAGGTCAACTGCACCCGGTATTGGCGCCATTAAGATACCACCTGTCTCGGTCTGCCACCATGTATCAACGATAGGACATTTACCATCACCGACGACATTGTAGTACCAATCCCATGCTTCTGGATTGATCGGCTCACCAACCGACCCAAGTAAGCGTAGACTTGAACGGTCCGATTCCCGAACGAAAGCATCGCCCTCTTTCATCATTGCGCGAATGGCTGTTGGTGCAGTGTATAAGATAGTCACATCATGCTTATCAATAATATGACCGATACGCGCCCATGTTGGATACTCTGGTACACCTTCAAACATGACAGTTGTCGTACCATTGGCCAGTGGTGCATAGGTTGAGTACGTGTGACCGGTAATCCAGCCCACATCTGCCGTACACCAATAGACATCATCTTCTTTGATATCGAAAACGTCACGGAAAGTTGAGACAGCATAGGTGATATAGCCGCCTGTAGTATGCACGACACCTTTTGGCTTGCCAGTCGAACCAGAGGTATATAATAAGAATAGCGGGTCTTCGGCATTCATGACTTCAGGCTCACAGATATCTGATTGTCCATCGACCAAATTGTGATACCACACATCACGGCGTCCGCTCATCGGTATAGAGTTACCTGTACGATGCACAACGATGACCTTTTCAACACTCTCAGTACCATCCATGTCGAGTGCATGATCGACATTGGCTTTTAGCGGTGTGTGCTTGCCGCCGCGTAAACCTTCATCAGCGGTAATAACAACTTTTGAGCGACTGTCTATCAAGCGATTACCTAGACTCTCAGCAGAGAATCCGCCAAAAACCACTGAATGCACTGCACCAATGCGCGCACATGCCAGCATCGATACCATGGCTTCTGGTATCATTGGCATATATAACGTGACGCGGTCACCTTTTCCGACCCCAAGCTTGCGCAATGAGTTACCTAAGCGGCAGACGGCTTCGTGCAGTTCTTTAAAAGAGATAATTTTGTGCAATGAAGGATGATCACCTTCCCAGATGATAGCGGGTTTGTACGGGTTATCTTCGAGGTGACGGTCGAGGCAGTTGACTGAAATATTTAGCTCGCCATCTTCAAACCATTTGATGCGAAAATCATCTAAATCATAATTGACGTTACTGACTTTGGTCGGTTTTTTTATCCAGTCGATGAGTTCAGATCGCTTCGCCCAAAAAGCATCAATGGCTTCGGTTGACTCGATAGATTGCTGGTAGTCTGTAAGGTACTTATCAGGTGTAGTATTGGCAGCAGCCATAAACTCGGCTGAGATAGGAAATGATTTCTGAGTCATAGTGTTGGGTCCCTTTTAATTATTATGACCTACACGGATAAACGTCTACGACGCGCCCCATGTAAGCGATAAGAGTCATCTTCCATAATCTGTGACACTCATTGTTAGTTTGACAAATAAGCGGGACGGTTGCAAGACATCAAAACCCAAACATAACAATTTCACTGTACATCTGTATGTTTAGATAATTATATTAAAACGTACTTCACTGTTTATGTCACTGTTTATATAGCCAGCTATGATAACGATAATACTGAAATAGCAAATGATTGCGATCACACTGTAACAGCGTATGAATTATGACATTTAATCCTTGTAACCTTGGATGGAATATGGACAATAACTACACTCAAGATGCCGCTGCATTATTTAATGACAGTAAGCCGTGTTTTTTAATAAAAATCAGCGCTCGGCTTGGTTAACCTTTTTTCACCCATCGTTTGACGAGACCGCAATGACGAATCAAAGCAAGGCACAACACCATACTCACTACGATGTCATCATCATCGGCGCAGGCGCTTCTGGATTGTACTGTGCACTGACGGCTGGTCGTCGCGGTCGCCGTGTCTTGGTACTAGATCATGCCAACAAAGCTGGCAAAAAGATTTTGATGTCGGGTGGAGGTCGCTGTAATTTCACCAATTACTTTGTAGAGCCTGAGCATTTTATCGGTGCTAATCCTCACTTCTGCAAATCAGCGCTGAGTCGCTACCCGAGTTGGGAGTTTATCGGTATGGTAGAGTCGCATAAGATTGCCTACCATGAGCGTGAGCACGGCCAGCTATTTTGCGATGACTCAGCACAAGACATCTTGTCCATGCTCTTAGATGAATGCTCGGCTGTAGGGGTACAAGTAAAGCTGAATGCTCAGATTGAGCATGTCAAAACTGCTGCTCATGATAAAGGCGAACGCTTTTATCTAACGACTAGCAAGAAACTCGGTAAAAAAGACATAGCAAACGGTACTCAGTCTTCGCAAACACACTATAACTGTGAGTCTTTAGTTGTCGCTACTGGTGGCCTGTCTATTCCAACTATGGGAGCAAGTGGTATCGGCTATGAGTTGGCACAGCAGTTTGGCCACACCCTCGTACCTACTGATGCCAGTCTTGTACCATTTACCTTCACTGACAAAACAGGTGAGCTTATCCGCGCCCTGGCTGGTATCAGTTTGCCAGTTATTGCCAGTAACGAGCGTATTTCTTTTAAATTACCTGTCCTATTTACCCATCGTGGTCTCTCTGGCCCTGCCATGCTACAGCTCTCCAACTATTGGCAGACTGGCGAAACCATCAGTATCAATCTGCTGCCTGAGATAGACGTTACTGAGCTGCTACTTGCTCGCAAAAAATCACATCCCCGCCAGCTGATCCGTACGGTGTTGGCAGAAAACACAGATAATGCGCTACCCAAAAAGCTGTTAGCAGCGCTTCAGATGCATCTGTGGGAAGAAATCAAAGATACGGAACTTGCCAATATCAAAGACGAGCGACTTACAGAACTTGGGGCTACGCTAAATGGCTGGCAGCTTAAGCCTTCTGGTACAGAAGGCTATCGCACTGCTGAGGTCACACGCGGCGGTGTCACGACCGACGAGGTTTCTTCAAAAACGATGCAAAGCAACTTGCAAGATGGCTTGTACTTTATCGGTGAGGTACTCGATGTAACTGGTTGGCTTGGCGGCTATAATTTTCAATGGGCGTGGGCAAGCGGTTTTGTCAGTGGTGAAGTCGTCTAATAACTTCAATGGCCTCGCTATTTATAGCGATAACAGTAGCTTAAATAGTTATCAGCATTTAAATAATTGACCAGTATTCAAATAGTTGCTGGCAGTATGACTGATGACAACTGAGTGACCTTAGATAGTCGTTTTAGAAATCGATGAGAATAAACACAACATAAGTCTATTTTCATAGTAGAATTGATGTAAGGCATTCATCCCATTGATAGTAATGCCACTTAGATTTATGAGGTAATCCATGCGACCAATCAAACATATTCATGGTGATAAAAAGCCGCATTGGGTAGGTGACGGTTTTTTTGTAAAAACCCTAATCAATCATCTTGAGGATAATCCTGACTTTAACTATAGCCACACTGATCCCTTTTTATTATTTGACTATGGTAAGCCCACGATATTTTCACCCAATCCTGATTATAAATTGCATCCGCACGGCATCGGACTGCATCCACATAAAGGCTTTGAGACTGTCACCATCGCCTATTCAGGTGAGATTAGCCATGCAGACTCGACAGGTGGACGCAGTGATATATTAGAAGGTGATGTACAGTGGATGACGGCTGGTCGCGGTATTCTACACGAAGAGTTTCACTCTGAGGCCTTTGGGCAGCGCGGCGGTGTCTTTAGTATGGTGCAATTGTGGGTCAACCTACCAAGCACTCATAAGCTGACCGACCCGAAATATCAATCTATCAAACGTGCTGATATGCCTATCGTCGATTTGATAGATAATAGCGACGCTGGCTATCAAGACACTGACTGTCAAAATAGTGACTATCAAACGGTCATCGGTCACGCTGCCATTATTGCCGGTGACTGGCATGGTATATCTGGAGCGGCAACGACTTTTACGCCAGTCAATATGTGGGATATCGAGCTGTATACAACAGGCTCAACCACGCTACAAGTGCCGGAAACGCACAACACTCTACTGCTAGTACAAGAAGGTCAAGTATTGGTCAACGGTACAGCTGCCAGTGCAGGGAGTTTGATAGAATTTTCAGCGCCTATCCCAGATCATGTAGACGCTCAAACTGAACATTCATCGTTACCTGCTACCGATACTATTGAATTGACCTACCTTGCAACTACCAATGAAGACACGCCTATCAAATTGCTACTACTAAGCGGTGAGCCAATTGGTGAACCAGTCGCCGGTCATGGCCCCTTTGTTATGAATACTCAAGAAGAACTACGTCAAACCTTCCGAGACTATCAAATAGGCAATTTCGGTAAATAACTAAAATTTATGCATAAAAAAGCCGCTCAACTATTGCTAGTTAAGCGGCCTTTTTATATTGCATTATTTAGCTAAAAACTAACTATTACGCTTGGTCTAAAAATGGATAGTCGGTATAACCTTCAGCACCACCACCATAGAAAGACTCTGGATGCTGCTCATTGAGCGGCGCGCCTTGTTGGATACGCTCAGGCAAATCGGGATTGGCGATATAGTCACGACCAAAGGCGACAGCATCGATATAGCCCGCTTTTACGTTTTGCTCTGCTTTTTCGGCAGTATAGCCACCAGCTGCGATGATTAATTGATCAAAAGTAGCACGTACGCGCTTACGGAAGTCGTCGCTATAAGGCGTGCCACCTGCCCAATCTGGCTCTGACAGATGCAGATACATGATTCCGCGTTTGTTGATCTGCTCGATCATCCAGATGTTTTCGTCTTCGTTATAACCAGCTTCTACGTTGTTGAACGTACCAAGTGGTGAAATACGAATACCAACATGATCTGCATCCCAAGCGTCTACGCACGCATCGATAACATCAAGCGTCAAACGTGCACGATTTTCGCGGCTACCACCGTATTCGTCATCACGCTGGTTGGTTTGCTCAACCCAAAATTGATGTAATAGGTAACCGTGAGCACCATGGATTTCTACACCATCAAAACCCGCTTCTTTAGCGTTCTTAGTTGCTTGACCAAAGTCAGTGATAACTTGTTTGATTTCTTCAAGCGTGGCTGGACGTGGCGGCGTTGCATCTACACGAATAGCTTGGTTGTCGCTGTCACGTAGTGAGGTACGCACACCAACATCAACATTAGAAGCAGAAATCGGCGCTTTACCATCTGGCTGTACACTCTCGTGAGAGACTAGGCCAGTGTGCCATAGCTGCACGACGATCTTGCCACCTTTAGCATGGACATTGTCTACGATGGTTTTCCACGCAGTGATTTGGTCTTTGGTATGAACGCCTGGCGCGCCAGCATAGCCTTTCGCTTGGAAAGACACTTGTGTCGCCTCAGTAATCACTAAGCCAGAGCTTGCGCGCTGTGAGTAATATTCGCTTGCAAGTGCTGTTGGTACATCACTTGGTTCAACCGAACGCAGACGCGTCAATGGTGCCATAATGATGCGGTTTTTTAGGGTTTGGGTACCCATCTTGACGGTTTCAAATAAATTATCGTGTGCCATAAAAAGCCCTGTTTATTGTTTTAAACCTTACTATCAGGTTTACTATTATTGGTAATAAATAGCACTTATATTAGTAGGCAGCACTTAGCTGTCGTTCTATAATTTGCGAAGTACGCTACTCATAAGCCGAGTTCTTTATAAGGGGCAAATCTGATTATTCCAAATAATATTTACAAACAGAAACACTAATATTTAGATATTCGAATCTTTGTGATTCAAGGCTACGAAGACAGTTTACCGTAGCTTAAACGCTTGTCGCCCGAGTGGAATTTTTTGGTTGTAGCATTTTTTTAATAGACAACTCTAACGATAAATACGTGCCAAACAATATCACCATTGAGCCGATGATGGCCTGAATATTTAGAGCTTCACCAAGAAGTAGATAGCCTAAAATAATGGCAAAAATCGGAATAACTAAAGTAATACTGGTGGCGCGCGTCGGGCCAATATTCTTAATCAGCTGGTTCATAAAGATAAGGGCAATGGCAGTCGAAAACACACCGATACAGATCACGGATACCCACGCCTTTATGCTGATATCTTTACCATAAGGAAATTCATTAAACGCCACAGGCAGCATAATAATACTACCGATAATAAGCGAGCCTGCCGTGATGGCAACTGGCGATACCTCATAAAGATAATTTTTGGTGATGTTAGCCCCAAGCGCATAACCCACACAAGCCAACAGTGCATAGCCCATTGGCAGCAACCCTTCGACCAATCCTTTGCCTGGCTCACCGCCACCAAACAGGCTTTCGCTCATCAATATAACTACCCCAATCACCCCAATCACCAAACCGAGTGCTTGTTTTTTTGATAGCCTATCCTTGAAGAATATTCTAGCGATAAAACCGCTCATCATCGGTACAGAGGCATTTAGTACGGCTAGCACGCCTGCGTTCACTGACTGCGCGGAAAACGAAAACAACACAAAAGGTAGTGCTGCTGAAAACAGTCCCACAAGCGCTAACATTTTCCAATGTTCTTTGATGCCGACTCTGTTTTTCTTATTGAGTAAGACAAACACCAACATGACCAAGCCGGCAAATATCACACGCAAACTAGCAAATGCCAATGAGCCAAACTCAGGCACGCCAATACGATAAAAGACGAAAGAGAGTGACCACATAAAAGAGAGTGTCACAAAGATGATGAGGTCACGGTTGGTCATTGGGTAATCCTATTAAGCACTTAGACTGCATTTGCCAACTCGTGTCGGTCATGAGCGTCTGATACGTTGTAAAAATTATCATATGATTAAAAACTCATGATGATAACTTTTTAATGGTTTGATGGGTAATTTTTTATAGAATTTAGATTAAATTTTTACTCATCCATTGAGTTTTTTCGGAATAATATGAACCTTTTTATCTTTTCTAAAACCTACAAAGTTGGACAAATTGCTGTTAATGAGCACCGTATAGCAAGCAGTGCTTATCCTATAGCTCTTGTACTTTAGCCTATTCCAGTGCCTTTCTACGCACATACTAAAGAACTCTAAAGTCATCCTTGAGTAAGTCGTCAAATCAATATCTATAAAAATAGATTCACAGTCATGTTAAATTCTCCTGATAGCGCTACTCTACGACAGCTGATCTTAATAATACTGATATTAAAGTAGCCTTTATAAATCAATTCAACTTTTACTTAAAATATTTTAGTTGATATTTGTTTACTATTTTTCTACTATCTAAAAGGTATCGGTTAGTATGTTGCAATATAAAAAACAGATGACAAACATCATTAGTAGGATTTAACAATTATTGAGGAATGATTATGAAAAGGATAGCGTTATTTATCGGTATGATCTCAGTTGCAACGGCAGGTTTTTGCGGGGTTGGTCAGTTCTCAGATGAGACCACTTGCTATATTTATAAACAAGATAAATTGCAAAAAAAGCTCAACTGTCAGTATGAGGGCGCTGAGGGTGCAGCGATGAGTTATAGTTTTAGGCAGGTCTCCTATAACCTGCCAGGATTTGGCAAAATGGCAACTTCTACCAGTGCAAACTATAATGACCGTAATGAAGTGACTGGCTGGACGACCACTGTCAATGACGAGCCTGCGAGCATCAGATATCGTCTGCCAACCAATCAGCGTGTCGTCAGTGATGCCTATGCGCAATCTGGTAAAGCAGTTATGCAATGTTATCTTAGTACAAAATCGCAGTGGGAAATCTGTGCTAAATAGAGCTGAATGCGTTGGTAATTTGCAGTGTGATAGAACTGAGCGTATTGCTCAGCTTTTTAGTGCTGCTCGCTAAAATCTAGGGCTTCGACTATATTGATCTGAGTGCTAGTCTTTATGGGATTCTATCAAACACTTTATTAATAAACTCAATTCCTTCTAAGCCTAAAACCACCCTCCTTATCACACAGCCATTGAATTACAACCTTGCATCGGTAAGAATGGTATCCATCTATAAAACCTGCTCACCAACCCAGTTTATCAAAGAGTCAAATACATGAAACTGCGCATCCTAAAATCTGCCGTGACTAACCCTTGGTTTAACCTTGCCACCGAGGATTGGATATTTAACACACTCAACCCCGACTCGCATACTCTATTTTTATGGCGTAACTCTGAGACCGTGGTTATTGGACGCTCTCAAAACCCATGGGTAGAGTGCAAAACCGATAAAATGGAAGCAGACGATGTATTTTTGGCGCGGCGTCAGAGCGGTGGCGGCGCAGTATTCCATGATTTGGGTAATACCAACTTTACCTTTTTATCTCCTAAAGACGATTACGACCAAGAAGCAAACTTCACTATCATCATCAATGCGCTTAGAAAATTAGGCATCGAAGCCACGCTATCTGGACGTAACGACATGCAGGTCGGCGACCGCAAAATATCAGGCAGTGCCTTTAAGCACGCAGCCGATCGCAGCTTTCATCATGGCACATTACTGGTCAATGCCAACATGCAAAAGCTTGGCGACTATCTAAACCCGCATCCATTAAAACTTAAAGCCAAAGGTATTAAGTCTGTACGCGCACGCGTCGCAAACTTGATAGATTTTAATGAGACTATCAATCATCAAATCTTGTCTGATGCGATTATTGAAGCGTTTTGTGAGTATTATGGAGAGACTGCACAGGTTGAGCAATTAGATGAAGCCAGCCTTGCTAAGCAGCCGACACTAAATACCTACTATCAGCAAATGGCAGACTGGGACTGGCGCTTTGGTAAAACGCCTGAGTTTACTCATCATATCGAGACGCGCTTCGATTGGGGCATAATGGATGTACACATGGATGTGAAGCAAGCCATAATTCGCGAAGTTGTCATTTTCTCCGACGCGTTAAATATTGAGCTCATAGACCTACTCAAAGATACACTGACTGGTGTTAAATATAGTAAGCCTGAGATTAAAAACAAACTCGATGAACTGGCTAACTCGCAACCTGCATTAGCAGCGCAAATTAGTGATTTTGAAAAATGGTTGGCTGGTGAGATGGAAAGTTAGGTTTTGCGACGTCAGATTTAATTTAGCAAGTATTGCAAGGTATGCCGCTTACACTGCTTGATAAAAACTTACTAATATAAATGCGCTTTATATAGTGAATGATGTTGATTTCATACATACGCCATTTGAGATTTTGTATATTAATGATGCATAACCAGCACCTTGCCACTACTCCATTTTTTATGATTCATCAATACTAAGGTATTTTCATGAAGTATTTACATGCAATGATTAGAACCAACAAACTAGAAGAAACGTTATTTTTCTATTGTGACCTTATGGGCTTACAGTTGCTAAGAAAAAGAGACTCTGAGTCAGGAAGGTTCAGTTTATACTTTTTAGCAACGCATGAGGGTGCGCCAGAGATTGAGGTGACACACAACTGGGATGAAAGAGAATATACCAATGGCGATAATTTTGGGCACTTTGCCTTTAGAGTCGACAACATATACGCGCAGTGCGACACCTTTATACAGGCAGGGGTCGAGATATTAAGACCGCCTAGAGATGGCCATATGGCTTTTGTTAAAGACCCTAATAATATTTCAATTGAGCTGCTACAAAATGGCGAAGACTTAAAACCTATTGAGCCTTGGATTTCGATGGAAAATATTGGCAGTTGGTAAGTGAGGCTGGCTGGGCTAGGATGTATGGACTGATTTGTTTTTTGCAGAAAGTGATGGTGACACGTATATCACCGTTATAGCTTTCTTAAAATACAATCAAGCTCTAAAAAACGAGGGTAATATGAAAAGGTTATGCGTCACTACAATCAATATTTTAGGCGCTTGCCTGCTCTCCACTCATGCAAATTCAGCAAGTTTCGATTGCAATAAAGCGACTACTTGGATAGAAAAAACTATTTGTACGAACACTGAATTGTCTGATCTTGACAAAGCTATGGCAAAAAAATATAGAGAAGATATCAACAATGCAGCTAACAACGAAGACAGTGAAGTCTACAAAAACAATGTGATTATAGATCAGAAATTATGGCTAACTTTTCAGCGCAATACTTGTAAAGATACCGAATGTCTCATCCGTGAGTATACAGAGCACATCGAAGAGCAAACCAATTACGGTGTGGCTTGGAATTTTTCAGATGAATTAAGTTCTTCTGACTTACCGAGTAAAAGTGCCTTTGGAGAATTTTCTAAGAACTTCCAGCTTTCAATCTATAACGTAGATGGTAAGCGCAAAAATACTTTGCAAGACGCAAAAAATACTTTATCGATCAATGAGGTTAATAACAAACCTTATCTTTCTGTGATTGAAAGTGATTTGATTTTTACTAACTATCATAGTTGTAGTATTGGAGATAGTATCGCAAAGTGGTCACAAAACCACTGGGTCATTAACGATAGTAATCAGACAGATGAAACCCTAGAACTACGATTATATCCGGCAGCTTATAAAGGCAAATATCAATTACTATTAAGAGATATTGACAATCAATTTAGGTGGGGGCGTTGCGGAGTGCGTGGTTATTTTGATGGTATTGTATTAGAGCGTGAATAAGTGAACAAAATCTCTCGATTCTCTCAGAACAAACATAAGCTGAACTGAATATCCAATGTAATAAGTCAAATTTTCATTCTAAATAAAAAAAGACAGCAAGAGATATCCTCTCGCCGTCCATTATTTAACGCTAATGCTAAACAGTCTAGATCTGAGCAGCGACTTCAGCGCCATCACGAATCGCACGTTTGGCATCTAGCTCAGCTGCCAGTTTTGCACCGCCAATTAGATGGTATTGCGCGTCTGGCGCATCACCAACGTTTGGCATCAGCTCAACGACTGACTCTTGACCGGCACAGACAACGACACTGTCGACACGTAGTAACTGGCTTTGACCTTGTGGGTTAGTGACCCAGATGCCTTCGTTTGTGATTTTGTCATATTGCACGCCAGCGACTTGGATGACACCATGAGATTTGATATGCGCACGATGTACCCAGCCTGAGGTTTTGTTTAGTCCACTACCCAAACGACCTTTGCTACGCTGCATTAAATATACTTGGCGAATCGGTTTGATTGCGTGTGGTCTGACCAGTCCACCATCACTTTGATAGTCAGTATCATTGGTCACGCCCCATTCTTCACGCCACTCGCTAATTGACTGCGGCTCAGGACGATAGCTTGGATCTTTTAGTCCTTCAGGGCCGATTTCGTCCAGCGACTGACCGTGATTGGCTGTGAGATACTCACTTACATCAAACCCAATACCACCAGCACCGATGACTGCGACTGTGTTACCCACTGCTTTTTCGCCAGACAGCAGTTCAGCATAGCTCATGACTTGTGGCAGCTCAGCCCCTTCTAGCTTACCTTCTAGACTTCTAGGTACGACACCCGTTGCCACAATAACATGATGAAACTTAGCTTTTTCCAGCATGTCTTTATCGACTTTGGTATTTAGTTTGATCTTAACACCTAGATGCTCAAGCTCATTAATATAGTAACGAATGGTCTCAAAGAATTCTTCTTTACCAGGGATGACTTTGGCATAGTTAAACTGACCGCCTAGCACGTCTTTTGCTTCAAACAGAGTCACGTCATGACCACGTAAAGCAGCCACATGAGCGGCTGACATACCAGCGACACCGCCACCGATGACAGCGACTTTTTTCGGCTTTTTAGTTTTCTTATAGACCAATTCAGTCTCATAACAAGCTTGCGGATTGACCAAACAAGTCGAGCGTTTGTTTTCGAACGTATGGTCGAGGCATGCTTGGTTACAAGCGATACAGGTATTGATGCGATCTGTCTGACCATTTTTGGCTTTATTAACCCAATGCGCATCAGCCAAGAATGGACGTGCCATTTGAATCATGTCAGCTTGACCAGTCGCAACGATCTCTTCTGCTGTTTCTGGCATATTGATACGGTTGGCCGCCATCATCGGAATGCTAATATGTTTTTTGATTTCAGCAGTGAAATCAACGAAAGCTGCTCGTGGCACGCTAGTCACGATAGTCGGGACACGCGCTTCATGCCAGCCGATACCAGTGTTCATGATAGTTACACCCGCTTCTTCTAGCGCTTTGGCCACGGTGATTACTTCATCCATGACGTTACCGTCTTTGACCAAATCAATCACTGATAAGCGGAATAGAATAATAAAGTCTTCGCCAGTCGCTTCGCGTACCGCTTTGACCACGTCGACAGCGAATTTCATACGACCATGAATGTCACCACCATAAACGTCTTTACGCTTGTTCACATGGCTTGATAAAAACTGATTAAGTAGATAACCTTCAGAACCCATGATTTCGACGCCATCATAGCCTGCTTGCTTGGCAAGTTTCGCTGAGCGAGCATAGTCTTTTACCGTCTGCTCGATGTTTTTGATGCTCATCTTGCGTGGCTTAAACGGTGAGATTGGTGACTTGATTGGGCTAGATGATACGGCAAACGGATGATAGCCATAGCGACCACTGTGCAATATCTGCATGATGATTTTGCTATCGTGCTTGTGCACGGCACGGGTGACGCGCTGATGGTTAATAACGTCAGCTTTGGTATTCATCGTGCCGCCAGCAGGCAACAACCAACCTTCACGGTTAGGCGAGATACCGCCAGTAATCATCATTGCCACGCCACCTTTGGCACGTTCTGCAAAATACGCTGCCAGCTTACCGTAATTATAAAAACGATCTTCAAGCCCGGTATGCATCGAGCCCATAACCATACGGTTTTTTAGCGTAGTAAAGCCCAAATCTAGCGGCTCAAATAAATGCGGATAGTGTTCATTGGTGCTAGCGGTTTGGATCGTATTGGCACTGTGGCTGGCAGACATATCATTTTCCTTATGAATAGTTTTTGAGACAGCTTCTTAAAAGCGGCTTTTTATAAATAGTGGTGCTACGGGATTTAGCATCATCGATATCGTAACACACCGCCATTATTGTCAGCTATGCAGACAAGCGACTGATGAGTGAGCACTATATTAATTGCTATCACGAGCGGTACGGTGTATCAGGCTGTACTGCGGTATATGGTTAAGCAAACACCACAAAACCTAGCCAACTTTTGAGGTAGATTGTATACCATTAGCTTAATATCATTTAGAGATTAGACTAACGGTATAAATCGATAAATATCGACTTATACCTGTAACTTCTATGCTAGATTACTGTACTAAGCTAATGTATTGACGAATTTTAGAAATACGATAAAGGACTATCATCATGACAGATTTCCATACAGGTCTTGGCAAAAACGCCGCCAATCATCAACCACTTACCCCTATTGATTTTATCATTCGCAGCGCTCAAGTTTATCCTAACAAGACTGCCATCATTTATGACGACCTAGAACACAATAGCCTCACTCAGACATGGCAACAAACCTATACTCGCTGCCGCCAACTGGCTGACGGCCTGCGCAAACTGGGCATCGATAAAAACGACACGGTGGCCGTGATGCTACCGAATACTCCGGCGATGGTCGAATGCGCCTTTGGTGTACCGATGTCAGGCGGCGTACTCTGTACCTTGAACACGCGACTTGATATCAATGCACTCACTTTTTGTTTGCAGCATTCCGAAGCAAAGGTCTTAATCTTAGATAGCGAGTTTGCTGAACATGCTGAGATTATTGATGAGACTTTTCCAGACTTAATTGTTATCCACTCAACAGACAAGGCTGTCGATGTCGAGCGCTTTGGGTACATGAGTTATGAAGCATTGGTAGCCAGTTCAGACAGCTTAGATAACTGGGAGATGCCATTGGACGAATGGGACGCTATTGCGCTGAATTACACCTCTGGTACGACAGGCAAGCCCAAAGGTGTGGTCTATCACCATCGCGGCGCAACCCTTAACGCTGTCTCTA
The DNA here is from genome assembly GCF_052376135.1 of Psychrobacter sp. AOP7-C1-14. Taxonomy (NCBI): domain Bacteria; kingdom Pseudomonadati; phylum Pseudomonadota; class Gammaproteobacteria; order Moraxellales; family Moraxellaceae; genus Psychrobacter; species Psychrobacter sp. AOP7-C1-14. The sequence goes on from NZ_JBQSVH010000003.1 coordinate 175,200, forward strand.
ATATTTTAGATTGGGACATGCCAAAACACCCCATGTATCTATGGACGCTGCCACTATTTCATTGCAACGGCTGGTGTTTTCCGTGGACCATCGCCGAGCGTGCTGGGGTCAATGTATGCTTGCGAAAGATTGATGCTGATTTGATATTGCAGCTGATTGCCAAGCATCAAGTTACCCACTACTGCTCTGCACCAGTCGTGCACAATATGATTGCTGGCGGCAAACCAGAGTATAAAGAAGCCATTACCCATACAGTCAAAGGCTGGGTCGCTGGTGCACCGCCGTCTGAGACCATGTTGGCAGCGATGGAAGCGATGGGCTTTTATATCTCGCATGTTTACGGTCTCACTGAAGTATATGGGCCAGTAACGGTCTGCGCTGAACAAGAAGCATGGAATGAGCTCGATGTGGCCACACGCGCTCAAATGAAATCACGTCAAGGTATGACTTCTCATTTGATGGCAGGGTTTGAAGTATTTAAGCAAGGTACGACTGAACCCGTTGCCGCTGATGGAGAAGAGATGGGTGAGCTGGCGCTACGTGGCAATATGGTGATGAAAGGCTATCTAAAAAGTCGCAAAGCTACCGAAGAAGCATTCGCTGATGGCTGGTTCCGTACGGGCGATTTGGGTGTCAAATATCCTGATGGCTATATCAAAATCATGGACAGACTAAAAGATATTATCATCTCAGGCGGTGAGAATATCTCTAGTATCGAGGTAGAAAACGTCTTATATAAACTACCTGCGATTGAGAGCTGTGCTGTCGTCGCCGCGCCACATGACAAATGGGGTGAAATGCCCGTTGCCTTTATCGAGATTCACGCTGGTAGCACCCTGCAACGTGACACGGTGATGGAGCACTGCAGTCAGCACCTAGCAGGTTTTAAAGTGCCGAAGTATATTGTCTTTGCCGAAATACCGAAAACCAGTACCGGTAAAGTGCAAAAGTTTGAGCTACGCCAAGCGGCTAAATCATTGGCACACGAAACGCCGAAAGTAACCGCCAGTGCCAAATAAAGCGGCGATTTATTAAGTCTTATCATCAATTACCATCCATCAAAAAAGTCAGCTATATGTAGCTGACCTTTTTTTTGAGCACTCTTCTATTTATAGAGAGCCAATCATATTAGCCAAGCTTAGGCTCAAGCCACTGATAAATTAGCATCCCTATAACCATAGCAGGAATAAACACATATGCTTGCCACTGGCCCGTACCGAGCAATACAATTCCCGGTCCCGGGCAAATACCAACCAGCCCCCAACCGATACCGAACAACATCGCACCAATAAGCAGCTTTTTATTAATGACGGTTTTGCTTGGCATATCAATCGGTGTGCCAATCCAGCTGCTCTGTTGACGCTTTGCCAATCGCACACCGAAAAACGCGACTATCAGACCGCCGCCCATCACCAGTGCAAGGGAGATATCCCATTTGCCAAATACGTCCAAAAACCCTTGTACTTTCACAGGATCGGTCATACCTGACACCAGTAGTCCAAGTCCAAACAGCAATCCTGCTAGTAACCCGATTATATTTTTTAGCATCGTTGTATCTCGCTATTATCTTCTATTAACCATTGTATGTTGTTCGCGCAGTAGCCCGACTATCAGTCTTCATTCCGCAATTTGTCATGAATGAGCTATAGCAAGCCCAGTACGTGACGACCGATATAAACGGTCACAATCCCAAACAGCATAAAGGTGACGGTCGCTGCCAATGACCGTGGAGACAGGCGTGCATTACCACAAATACCATGTCCACTCGTACATCCTGAACCTAAACGCGTGCCAAAGCCGACCAACAACCCTGCACCAATCAATAGTGGCAAAGAGGTACTAATAGCTACTTCAGGTAACGGTCTTGCCAACTGATATAGTAGCGGTGAGATGACCAAGCCCAGTATAAATAGCACTTGCCACATCTCTACACGCTTAGGTTTTAGCAAGCTTGAAAAAATACCACTGATGCCTGCTATACGACCGATACCCAGCAGTAAGATAACCGTCGCTACACCTAACATTAGACCCCCAACTAAGGAAATCGGCGTAAATGCTTGCCAGTCTATTTGTATACTCATAACGGACTACCTAATTAAGTTCATTGAATACGTGCTTAAGTATTATATTATAAAAATACATTATATTGTAAAATATAATAAAAGGGTAAAAAAATACTGAACCTAGCATGACACTAGTGATTCAGTATTTTTTATAACTGTAAAGACTGTACTGCAGAGGCTTTAAAAAGGAAGCTGAAGAATACTTAATAAACTATCACATCAATATCTTTATCAGCCCTCTTAATTGCTATGATTACTGGCTCAGCACTTTATCAAGCGCCGCTTCAAAACGTTCTACTGTGCCATCAATATCAGTCAATTTATCCAAACCAAACAGACCTAAACGGAAGGTTTTAAAGTTATCAGGCTCACCTACTTTTAATGGCACGCCAGCAGCGATTTGCACACCAATTTCAGCGAACGCACTACCCTTATGTATGTCATCACGATCGGTATAAGAAACGACAACGCCAGGCGCTTTATAACCTTCAGCAGCAACGCTCTCAACGCCTTTGGCTTCTAGTACTTCACGGATACGTTTACCAAGTGTCCACTGCGCGTCACACAATTTATCAAAACCGATTGTTTTGGCTTCATTCACAGCATCGCGGAACTGACGCAAGCTATCTGTTGGCATAGTCGCATGGTACGCATGGCCGCCATTTTCGTAAGCACGCATGATGTTTAGCCATTGTTTTAGATCGATACTAAAGCTATCAGATTCAGTGCTGTCTACTTTTTTGATAGCAGCATCGCTGAGCATGACCAATCCAGCGCTCGGTGTACTGCTCCAGCCTTTTTGTGGTGCGCTAATCAGCACATCAACACCCAATGTTTTCATATCTAACCATACGCAGCCTGAAGCGATACAGTCAATGACTAATAACCCACCAACGCTATGTACAGCTTCGCCCAACGCTTTGATATAGTCGTCTGATAAGATAATACCCGATGAGGTTTCGACATGCGGCGCAAATACGACTGCTGGCTTTTCTTCTTTAATTTTGGCAACAGCCGTATCGATATCGACTGGTGCAAACGGCTTCGGCGACTCACTATCATCGGCACGGTTAGCCGTGAGTACTGTAGATGATTTGGCGATTTTGCCTTTTTCTAAGATTTGCGTCCAACGATAGCTGAACCAACCATTACGAATGATTAGGCAGTCTTCGTCATTTGCCAACTGACGGGCGACTGCTTCCATGCCATAAGTGCCAGAACCAGGAACGATCACCACTGCGTCAGCGTTATACACAGATTTTAGGTCACTAGATAGGTCGTTCATCACTTGCTGAAAGGCTTTTGACATATGGTTCAGCGCGCGATCGGTGTAAACCACTGAATACTCTAATAAGCCGTTTGGATCGATATCTTGACGTAATGCAGGCATTGAACACTCCTAGTGTATGGTTAGATAATATGCAGCATTGATTAGATAGCACTATAATCAAATGCTATTATTTGTGATGGTGAGGTCTTGCGCTGTCTAGAATTTTCTTGTTTTGAAACAAACAACGAACACTGATGAAGTTTACTAACATTAAGTTAATATATTTATAGTCATATTACGAGCAAACACCAGCACATATCCTGACCTAAGCCATCTATGAGAGTTCGATATTAGCACTGATACTGAAGGTTGACAACGATACGCTCAGGCAACGATATGACTTGTGCTATCGAGCGTTTATTGGTATAGATTTACTGATATAGATTGATTGATAAGTTTTGATTTATAAAGTCATGATAAAAACATCAATGCCCGCGATGAGCATCCTGTAACCCTGACACCACGAAGTCTAGCAGTTCACTATCGCCTTCGCGTGCGGCTTTGCGCATCAGTTTTGAAGGTGCATGGGTCAGTGTTTGAGTCAGACGTCGTGATAGCTCAGTGATGATATCTTCTGGACTGACATCGTCTTGTTGCAGTTTGGCAATAGACTCATGCAGCAATTTATCGACTTGACCCTGAGTACACGCGCGGTACTGCTGAATGTCTTTGCCGACTTGGCGAACCTGAAAACGGCGATCTATTTCAACAACCAGTTGACTCACTAGCAGCTCAGCGTCAACTGCGGCTTGGCGACGTTGCTCAATATTACCTGCAATGACATGCTGCAAGTCATCGACAGAATACAGATAAACATCATCAATCCGGCTAATGGCCGAATCGATATCGCGCGGTACGGCCAAATCTATCATAAGCATTGGCTGATAACGACGACGTTTTAACGCTTGTATGGTCATTGTCTTATCGATCAACAAATTCATACTGCCACTACAACTGCTGACAATATCGGCTTCTGCCAATACTTGCGGTAATTCTTGTAAGGGTCTAACGTCTACGCGGCGATTAGGGCCACGTAGCTCAGCCGCTAACGCTTCGGCACGTTCGGGGTTACGGTTACAGATAATGACTCGCCCTACCCCTAGCCCTGCGATATGGGTGGCAACTAAGCGATTCATCTCGCCTGCTGCAACGACCAATAAAGTGCGACTGGGTAAATCATCAAATATCTGTGTGACCAATTTGGCTGCGGCAAAGCTGAGCGACACAGCTTGTGCACCAACCTGTGTCTCGTTACGCACTCGTTTGGCAGCAGCGAATACTTGATCGATAATCCAGCCTAGCTGATTACTGAGTACTTTTTGGTCTTGAGCCAGATGCACAGAGTTTTTAATTTGACCAAGAATCTGCGGCTCACCCAGTATCATAGAGTCGAGACCAGCAGCTACTCTTAACCAATGGGTCAATGCATGAGTGTCACGATGTACATAGAGATAAGGATCAATATCAATAAGTGGCAATTGCTTGAAGTCAGCTAACCACGCTTTGATTTTGGTAATATGCGCACTAAACGCAGCAGATGAAATATTCATGCTACTACTAAAAGCATTGTTGGATGTCTGTCCTGCAGCTTTGACATCCTGCATAGTGGGTGACTGTAAATTAGATGACTGGCTATTAGCGTGCTGAGACGTTGATGTTTGCGGCACTAGCGCATAGATTTCCGTGCGGTTACAAGTAGAGACAATCACGCTACCATCAGTAAAGGCTTCTATTTGGTTGAGTGCGACATTTACATCGTCACCCACAAGTGCCAAGCGCTCTCGCAGAGCGACTGGTGCAGTTTTGTGATTGACCCCAATGACCACTAATCTCATTATCGATAGACCATAAACATGACGCTCAGTTGCCCTTTACGCTATCTTATTTTTTAAAAGACAGTTTTTGACGACAGCGCTAAAAAGGAAGACCCTAAAAACCGCCTATTATATCATTATTGCGGGCTTTAATTAACACTCACCCATCTATGATAACCATATCTCTGTATCTGGTCGAAAATGTAACAAATCAACTACTCATATGATTTATAAAATCAATAGCTGAATTTTGATCTATCATCAACAATACGACGTTAAATCACTCGCTTACTCTATCTTAACTTGTTATATTTCTATAATATTCAGTTCAACATACACATCTACTTTTAATCATATTTAGTATCATTCTTTGGCGACATAACCGTTACCAGTAGCATGTCCTTAAAAACAGACATGCCAATATCTGAGTAACACGGATGCTATTGTTTATATCATCCGTCTACTCTTATAATGTTTGTCATGGATACATATGCCAGTATCTAACTTACAATGATTAAAACAAACTTGCCTTATCTGTGTAGGTAAACCACGGGCGAATACGGCTATCTATGATTTTTTTTGGCTCATTACCTCAGTCACCACATTCCTATAGCGAATACTCTAGCTTGCGTGCTTTATTGCATGTCGCTATTGAGCGCCTACGTCAACGGTACAAACTAGCATTGTCTCTAGCCGTGTGCCTGTGTTTGACGACACCTGTTCATGCCAGTCACCCTGACACATTGTTGGAAGCACAGATTCCTAAAGTGTCTGTTACTACTGATAATAAGGTAGCTGATAACAAAGCAAATATTAATAGTGCTGAGACTGAGACACCTTATAACGAAGATACACTTACCATAGAGAACGTAAAAAACATTAATGGCTTAGCGCCAGCCAGCCTATGGCAGACTGAACTTAGCGAACCAAGTTTATATGCTCTATTAGATGCCGAGTTTGCTGCCGATCGCGATGACAAACAGCGTGCGGTCACTATCTATAAGCAGCAGTCTTTCAAAGAAGATGCCACAGCAGTGTTTGAGAGGGCACTTAGTTTGTCTTTGCGTAATGAAAGGGTTGAAGACTCATTGCAATTTGCCAAGACATGGCAGGATCAAAACCCTGACCACGTGCCTGCTTGGTTTTATGTTGCGCATTTGGCCTTACGCGCCCATGACTATATATTAGCAGGTGAAACTCTAAACCGTATCTTACGTTATGACCCACGTGCGGACCTAAGCGAAATCCTCATAGGTATCTATCCAAATAACGATGACGACAAACGTGAGCTTCTTGCCGCGTTGCAGCCACTAGATAGCGAGCAAAATGCTTCATTGTCGGTATTAAAAGCAGGTTTACTCTATCAATTTAATGAACCTGAAGTCGCTATCGTTCATATCAATCGAGCACTAGAGCGTCAGCCAGACTATGTGCCTTTTATTACATTAAAAGCAGATATATTGCGCAAAATCGTGACCGCAGAGACTGTTATCAATTATGTCAGTCAAGCTCGCTTGCGTAACCCTGATAGCAAAAGTTTATATCTGTACGAAATTCGATATCTATTAGACTTAAAGCAAAGCGAGCAAGCTTGGGAATTACTGCTTGAGGCGCATAGCCGCTTTAGTGATGATTCTGAAATTACTCTACTCGCAGCCTTAGTCAGTCTAGATATTGAAGAGTACGCTAGTGCCGATGAGCTACTCAATATGCTTGCCAAGAGCCCAGCTTATCTTGACCAAGCCTATTATTACCTTGGTATCAGTGCTGAGCGTCAGCAGTTATACGATCAAGCTAAATACTATCTCAATAGTGTTATGCAAGAGGATTTGGTGTTAGAGGCACGTAGAAAAGTAGTGGCATTTGAACTGCTTGATAACAATGTTGATGCTGCAATGACGACTTTAGAAAAGCTGCGTAAAGACTTCACTGTTTTCGCGCCTGATACTTTTGTTATGCAAGCCGATATCTTATGGCAGCAAAACGAGTCTGATGAAGCGCTGCGTCTACTAACACGTGCCGCTCGTAAATATCCTGATAATGAGATGCTACTCTTTGCACGAGTTCAGCTTTTAGATGATAAAGAAGACTATGTCGTTAAACGCACTTTGCTCAACCACCTGCAAGCATTGGATCCTAGCAACTTGTCCTATCAATTGAGCTATGCACAATTGCTATTGGCAAATGAGCGCAGCTCAGAGCAGGGTCTGGCATTGGCGACAGCGATTATTCAGATTCGCTATGATGACCCACGTTATGATAACGACCTACATCTACAAGCACTAAATGTGTTGGCAAGTAATGCGCTGGCCAAAGAAAACTATCAGCAGGTCATCGACTACCTACAGACACCTTATGATGTGCTACCGACCTTACGTTCAGGCTCGCTCTTGCTGCGCGGCTATCAAGGATTAGGCGATAATAATAAAGTTGAGACGTTGCTCGCCGACTTACAGCAGCGCTTCTCGTTTGGACAGCATAATATCAATGATCGCATACAGCTGTATTGATGGTAGTTATTTTGGAGCTGCGATTTAGGCTTTGTTATTATAGAGACATGATGAGTAACAAGGTTCCCATAAATAACGAAGCATTTATAAATTACAAGGTCGTTATAAGAAGCTAACAGCCGTGCATAACCGAGCAACAAATAACGCTTAAGCTAATATCTTTGTTTATATTTCCATTTTTGAGGAACTCTCATGTCAGTATCAATCGCTTCTTATAAACCAAATAAATTGGCTCTGTTTACTGCTATAACTGCAACGATGGTCATCACCTCTGGCTGTCAGTCATTAAAAACAGCCAACGCGACCAACCGGCCAACGTCTACTGTACAAGGTCAAAACGCTGATCAACCTAAAAAGCTAGAGAGCTTTAATATCACGGGTAAAATTGGGGTAACAACACCTGCGAATGATTCAACAGGTACCCAAGGTGGTAGTGCGTTTTATGCATGGGGGCAGCAAAACGACCGATTTGCTATTGAGCTCATTGGAGCACTCGGCATTGGTAAAACAAACATCGAATATAATGGTCAAACAGCAACGTTAGTCAGCGAAAAAACAGGCACATTGACCGCTGACGATCCCGAAAATTTGCTAAAGAAAGCAACTGGTTGGCAAGCACCAATCTCACAAATGCCTTATTGGATTTCTGGTCGCCCAGCACCTTCAGACAGTGCGCCACAATTAGATGATCAAAGCCGCTTAATTAGCTCAGTCAATGGTGAGTGGACAGCCAGCTTCACCTATAAGGGTACTGACAAGCTGCCTAGTAAAATCAGCGCCGTACAGCCTCAAGGCAATAAAGTGGTGATGACCATTAATCACTAAACTGTCCTTTATTAATATCGGTAATTGCTCATCAGTGTTAGCTAAAATAGCTGTTTATGACTGTACCTTACGATGAAAAAATATGACTAAAAACATAGCTGCATCATCTGCTTCTACGATTACCCGTTTATCACCTGCAAAACTCAATTTGTTTTTGCACATCACTGGCAAACGTGACGACGGCTATCATAATTTGCAAACGGTCTTCCGCCTGCTCAACTGGGGTGACTACTTACATTTTTCGGTCAGCGTTAACGCCGTGACTTCTACGGTTGATAACGATTCAAATGCAGATCGACTTTGTCATCAATTACTGATACTAGATGGTGCAGAAACTATCACTGCTAGTATAGAAGACAATTTAATCTTCAAAGTAGCGCGCGCACTGCTAGCGTCTGCCATACAGTCAAACCCTTTACCTGAGCAGTTAGCACAAGTGCATGTTACTTTAGACAAGCACTTGCCAATGGGCGCAGGATTGGGTGGTGGCTCATCTAATGCAGCAACGACTATGCTTGTGCTCAATGAGATTTGGCAGCTTAATTTTACTTCTGATGAGCTTATAAAGATTGGCTCGACTGTAGGTGCCGATGTACCTATATTTATCTTTGGTCAAGACGCTATTGCCATGGGTATTGGGGAGGAACTGTCTACGATTGAGCTGCCTGACCAGCACTATTTAGTTTTAACACCTGACGCTCATGTAAGTACTGCCAAGCTCTTCGCGCATCCAAAACTACAGCGAGATATCACGCCCCTGTCGATTGATACTATTCGAAGCCAATACGCTGATTATGTACAAACGCTCACTGCACCCTATCATAATGTCTTTACGCCTGTAGTCACGAGCCTTGCTCCTGCTGTTACAGATGCTTTGAGTTACTTACAGGGGTTAGAGGCAAAAGCAATGGGCACAGCGCGCATGACTGGCTCTGGTAGTGCAGTGTTTTTGCCATTGGATGCAAGCGTTATCACTGATAAAAAGCTGTTGGCAAAATGGATTGAAGATGCGCCTTGTTCAGGGTATATCGTTGGCAACTTAAAAAAGACATATGACCTTTAAATTTCTTATTATCTAAACAATGATAACGGTATGACCGCCTATTTTAGTTTGTTAAAATAGCGCTAGCATCAACCTATGATGAATAAATACCAGAAAAAGCTGCAAATGACTTGCAAAATCTGAAAATTTACTTATAATAGGTCGCCACAATAGGGGTATAGCCAAGTTGGTAAGGCATCAGGTTTTGATCCTGACATCCGTTGGTTCGAGTCCAGCTACCCCTGCCATTTTTTAGTACGAAGCGTTAGAGATACATTGAGCATAAGCGGTTTATAAACAGCCACTTATCTTATTGTCATTGACAACGTTATCCCAGTTTCGGTATAGTTCGCAATGGACACCGCTAGGGAAAAGTTATGTTTTAAACGGTTTATCCGTTTTTAGATAACTGACAGGTCGTGACAGCATGCTAAAAACAGCTCGTTAGTTGTTATTAGCTATCGGTTGTTCACAATCTAGACATTACAGGGGTATAGCCAAGTTGGTAAGGCATCAGGTTTTGATCCTGACATCCGTTGGTTCGAGTCCAGCTACCCCTGCCATTTATTACTTTAATAGTATACTTCAACACCTTCACCACTCTTTTCTTAATTTGAGCAGTTTGTCACTGCTTAGCGGTCGCTGCTTGAGTCAATCAATAGGACTTCTGTCATGCCTTATTTGGCGATTTTTACGGGTAATGCCCACCCAGAATTAGCAAAAACCGTAGCCGATCATCTTCACATACCTCTTGGTAAAGCTGACATCACGCGTTTTTCTGATGGCGAAATTGCCGTGGAAATCAAAGAACACGTACGTGGTAAAGATGTGTTTATCATGCAGCCTACTTGTGCACCGACCAACGACAACTTGATGGAAATCATGATGATGGCTGACGCTTTGCGTCGCTCTAGTGCTGGCCGTATCACAGCTGTCATGCCGTATTTTGGTTATGCTCGTCAGGATCGTCGTCCACGCTCAGCTCGTGTACCTATCTCGGCTAAAGTGGTCGCTGATATGCTAAACATCGTCAGTATCGATCGCGTAATGACTGTTGATTTGCACTCAGATCAGATTCAGGGCTTCTTCGATATCCCTGTAGACAATATCTACGGCACACCTGTATTGCTAAACGACCTACAAAAGCAAGACTATGACAACATCATGGTTGTTTCACCTGATGTAGGCGGTGTGGTTCGTGCACGTGCGATGGCCAAGCAATTAGGCGATACTGACATGGCAATTATCGATAAGCGCCGTGCTCGTGCCAATGAGTCACAAGTCATGCACATTATTGGTGATGTTCGTGACCGTGATTGCGTTATTGTTGATGATATGGTCGATACTGCAGGCACATTGTGTAAAGCCGCCGAAGCACTAAAAGAAAACGGTGCCCGTCGCGTCTTAGCTTATATCACACATCCTGTTCTATCAGGTAACGCACTGAAAAACATCAGCGAATCTGCACTGGATGAAGTGGTTGTTACGGATACGATTCCATTATCAGTCGAAGCTCAAGCTTGTAGCAAAATTCGCCAGGTAAGTATTGCACCGATGCTTGCTGAGAGCTTACGCCGTATCAATAACGAAGAATCTATTAGTGCAATGTTTGACGCCTAATTTGATACGGTTATTTTTTGAACAGCCGTTGCGGTATTTTTGAATAGCAATGACTGTAGTAAGACATCTTGGATAGTTAAAAAAAGAGCGTCAAGTATTCTTACTTGGCGCTTTGTTTTGTGTAGGCATTTTGCGTAGGTCTTTATTATTGCTACAGAATCACGTATAATGCGCACCTGTGCTGACCTTTTAGTGGTTTTTATTAGGCTAGCGCTATCAAAAGTGCTGATCATGCTTAAAAGCAATCATCGTTATGGTAATTATCATAGCGAGCGCTGCTATAAGCAAATGGCTAAGTTTAGACATTGCGAGTTTTATTCGTGACCATAATATTAGCTATCATCACGTATTAGTGGATTGGTCGCAAATCCACTTTTTTATGACCAGACACTTCATCATTTTTTTTATAGGATTATATCCATGAGCATTAATCATTTTGAACTAAACGCCGTTGATCGTGCTGCTGAACTACAAGGTAAAGGTGCGAGCCGCCGCCTACGTAAGCAGAACTTAGTTCCTGCTATCATCTATGGTGGTAACGAAGAGCCAACAGCTATCTCTATCAAGCTTAACGAACTAGTAAAATCACTAGAGTTTGAAGCGTTTTTCTCACACGTCTTGACTATCAATGTTGACGGTGAAGAGCATCAAGCAGTTATCAAAGACTTGCAGCGCCATCCAGCTAAAGGCTTCCCAATGCATGCTGATTTCCAGCGCATTGTAAAAGGTCAGAAAATCCACATGAACGTTCCTGTGCATTTCACTGGTCGTGAAGATGCGCCTGGTACTGCTGCTGCTGGTGTACTATCTACGCTAGTATCTGATATCGAAATCGTTTGCATTCCATCACTACTTCCTGAATACCTAGAAGTAGATGTATCTGGCATGGAAATCGGTGATTTGTTCCGTCTATCAGACATCAAACTTCCTGAAGGCGTAGTAATTCATGAGCTTGAGCTAGAAGACGGCCATGACCGTACTATCGTTAACATGCAGCCACCAACAGTAGAAGAAGTTGATGAAGATGCTGACGATGTTGATGCTGATGAAGTACCAGCTACTGAGCAAAACGACGGTACTGAAGAAAACAAAGACAGCGAGTAATATACCATCGGTACGTCGCATCTGATTTGATGTCACGTATCGACACACTCGTCTAGTCAATAAGACAGCAGGTGATGAATATCTCCTGCTGTTTTTGTAAGTAAGGTTTGAAAATAAACTGTCTATCAGTATCTCAAACCCTACTCCTATTTATCAAACTCAAGCAAGGTGTTTTTATGGCCATAAAGCTTATTGTCGGTCTTGGTAACCCTGGTCAGCAGTATATATTTACGCGTCATAATGCAGGATTTTGGTTTGTCCATCATTTGGCTCAGCAGTTTAATATCACGCTTTCCGCTGATAAGAAATTTCATGGAGTGACAGGGCGTGGGCAGATTCATGGGTCTGATGTGCGTTTACTTATGCCGCTGACGTTTATGAATAAATCTGGTCAGTCAGTGGTGCCTATGGTAAATTTCTATGGCATCAAAAATGATGAATTGTTGATTGCTCATGATGAGCTCGATATTCCAGCTGGTAGTATCAAACTCAAAACAGACGGTGGACATGGTGGTCACAACGGCCTACGTGATATCACGCCGCATATTGGCAATGATTTTCATCGCCTGCGTGTGGGTATCGGCCATCCTGGTCACAAGTCTAAAGTTAGTGGACACGTTCTCTCGAAAGCATCTCCTGATGAGCAGATTGCGATTGATAGCGCGTTGACAACTGCTTTTGAAGCACTCCCATTATTGTTAGATGGTGATGTCGAAAAAGCACGTTCACAAATTAATGGCTTTAAATTACCAGAATAATATGATGGTCAATTATAACCACCTTTTATTTTGGTAGTTTTATCCCCATTAACCTTTTGATTTAGTTAATTAATATCAGTTACGCCAAGGAACCAACCTATGCTACTTAATATGCTTAAATGCAAATTACACCGTGCTCGTGTGACCCACGCTGAGCTTCATTATGAAGGCTCTTGCGGTATCGACGGTGATCTATTAGATCTTGCTGGTCTACGCGAAAATGAATCTATTGATATCTATAACGTGACTAATGGTAAGCGCTTTCGCACCTATGCTATCCGTGCTGAGGCGGGCTCTGGTATTATTTCATTGAATGGTGCTGCGGCTCATATGGCAGATTTGGGCGATATCGTTATCATTTGTGCTTACGCGCATTTTGATGAAGTTGAAGCGTCAACGTATCAGCCAAAACTGGTCTATTGCAACGAAGACAATACCGTTAAAGACACAGCAAATATCATTCCTGTACAAGTTGCTTAATATGACAGGATGGTGAGGTTTTGGTAAATTTAAGATAAACACAAAGTTACATCTTTGAATTAGCTGCTATTATTACTAAAAATCTCGATGCTAAAGGGAAAGCTGAATCTAAATTAAGATTCGGCTTTTTTTATGCCATTTTTATTTATCAAATTCGCATTTTTCATCATATACAAGGAAACATACTGATGTGGTTGGCCGCGCTTGCAATACTGATTGGGTTAGCAATTTTAGTTTGGAGTGCCGATGTCTTCATTGATGGAGCGACAGCACTAGCAAAGAAGTTTAGTGTGCCCAGCTTCCTAATTGGTGTTTTAATACTAGGTATAGGCACGTCAGCGCCTGAGATGGTGGTATCGGTACTAGCAGCGCTAGAAGGCAGCCCTGAGCTGGCCCTAGGCAACGCTTATGGCTCAAATATCATCAATATCGCATTGGTACTCGGTGCAACTGTATTAATTAGCCCTATTATCATCCGTAAAGGCATCGTAAAGCGTGACTTACCTCTACTACTGCTGATTACTGTCATCGCCGCTTGGCAGCTACGTGATGGGACGTTGAGCCAAACTGATGGTATCGTACTATTAGTATTATTGGTCGCCGTCTTAGGGCTACAGATCATCATGAGTATACGCGAAGGCTATCATGAGCACGAAGACGATGTGGTCGTGGTTAATGCTGACTCAGAGCACTTAAATAACTTAGAGCACTTAAATAACTCAGAGAGCTTAGAAAAGCTAGAACCAAGCGTAACGCGTGGTCTGGTGAGCTTATTTATCGGTATGCTGATGCTAGTAGTCAGCTCACGCGCTATCGTTTGGGGCGCTGTCGAGTTGGCGACGCTATGGGGGCTTAGTGAGTTAATCATTGGTCTAACGATTGTCGCAATTGGGACATCATTGCCCGAGCTGGTATCGAGTTTGTCAGCAGCCCGTAAGGGCGAGCATGATATGGCACTTGGTAATATCATCGGCTCTAATATTTTCAACACTTTAGCAGTTGTCGGTTTGGCAACCGTTATCGCTCCTATTGCCGCTGACCCAGTCATTCTATCGCGTGATGTGATGGCAATGGGACTATTAACGATATTGCTGGTTGCACTGTGCGTGTTTGCCTTTGCAACAAAACGTCAATTCGGTCGTACGTCAGGTGCCACATTGGTACTGTTTTTTGTGGGCTATACCGCATGGCTGATTCAAAGCGTTAGTATGTAACTGTGTGAGTTGAGCCAGTTAGGTAATGATACAGCTGTATGATTACCTAACTAAGATCAGACTACGATTTTTTCTTACGATTTTTAAAACCGCGCCATAGCCCTTCATGTGCCACTTTCGGCATTTTTAGGGTAATGGTGTTGGATAGCATGTCTTGTACTGCCAGACCGCGAGGGTTGAACAGACAGAACACATAGTTGAATACCAAACCAAGAAATGCACTGGCCAATAAGGCGGCGCGTGATCCATCAATAAGACTGCCAATAATGCCGAAAATCAGCGGCATCAAACAAGCAGCCAAAATACGCTTAAACGACTGTCCCCACGTTAGCCACTGACCCGCATCATTGATCGTTTTTAATCGCCACGTCTGCATCCCCAATGTCTGACCACCGCGGCGCCAGAATATCCCATAGAATGCTACCAGTGTCAGTACAAACGACGGCGTCATGATGACATTCTGATACCAAAGCGGCAGCGACTGTGCTTGTGAGGACTCAGTACCCGTCTCCATAGTCAACAGCGTACCAACTACAGTTAGTATCGTTCCTACCAAAAATAATAACGCTAAAATCAGCATACCATCATACAGAATCGCCACGACACGAATCATAGGCTTAGCGATGGTCGGTTCTTCGTTAGGATCTGTCTGTACAGGCGTACTCGGTTGAGATTTTGATTTATGAGTCGTTTTTGACGGGCGTTTAGATGGACTTTTTGACATGGTACAAGCTCATAGCAAGCAGTGAATAGTAACGCTATTGTACCGTAAATGGTGGGGCTATCGTACATTATCCTAGATGACTATCCAATATCATGAATGACTATCCAATCATAGTAAACATAAGAGCTGGTCGTAGAATAGATAAGTAGAAGGGTAAAAGCTATAGACATAAAAAAACCGCCAATTGTCATAAGACAGGCGATTATTTTAATAATTTTTAGCTTATATTAAGCTATTATGCAAATGGTGCGCCTGGAGAGATTCGAACTCCCGACCCCTTAGTTCGTAGCCAAGTGCTCTATCCAACTGAGCTACAGGCGCGTATTTTGCACTTTATCCACTGCGAAGATAATATCTTTTACAGTAAATTAGGTTGGTCATTATATAGATAATATCGCTTGTGTCAACATATTTTTTAATTAAAACAAATTATTTTTTGAATTAATTATTAAAATGTTTAACGCAGAATATTGCGTTACTACTCTAATAACAACTGAATAAATGGCGGTGAAGGAGGGATTCGAACCCTCGATACGCTTACACGTATGGTTCCTTAGCAGGGAACTGGTTTCAGCCACTCACCCACTTCACCTAACGATTCAAGACATTTATAAAATTTCTATAAACATAGTATTGATGCTAACAATACGTCTCATGTCGTGGGCGAGTATTATAACAAAGCCAAAACGAATTGCAAGCGTTGTCTACAGATTTAATGCGGCTTTTATCAAAATTATAGATACAAGCACTTATATTGCATTTTTATATGGGAAATTGCGTCATATTATTGCTAAATATAGTGATCAAACTGCTTATTAAGTTTAGGCCTACTCGTTCTGACGTCTTATACCCAATCCACAAGTATGAGACTATGATAGATTTTTTAGTAATAGGTGGCTATAGTATTTATCACTTACTTTAAAATCTCTCAAAAGGAGCTGTTATGCGACCTGTCGCACTATGTTTTTCAGGATTAGACCCTTCAGGCGGTGCTGGATTACAAGCAGACATCGAGGCCATTGGACAGTCAGGGGCACATGCGGCCATCGCGTGTACGGCAGTCACTATCCAAAGCTCACAGCAGGTGTTTGGTTTTGAGGCTTGTGCGGCATCATTGGTAAAAGCTCAAGCTACTGCAGTCCTTGATGACTTGCCTGTTAGTGTTATCAAATCAGGTATGCTCGGTACCACTGATAACATTGCAATGTTGACTAGCCTATTTACTGATCAAATCATCGATAATAATACGCCATTTGTTTTAGACCCTGTATTGGTCGCGAATAGCGGTGGTAGTTTGGGCGATGAAGAGACGCTAGTTAGCGCATTCAAGAAACTACTGCCCTATGCTACCTTAGTCACCCCAAATACTCATGAGCTACGTGCCCTAAGCAGAGAGCAAGACTTACATGCTGGTGCACAAAAGCTATGCGCTCAAGGTGCTCATGCTGTACTGGTAAAAACCTCACATGATTTTGATAGTGGTGACATAGAGCAATACTTATATATACAGGGCGAAATGGTCCATAAAAGTACCTTGCCGCGCTTAGATGGTGAGTTCCATGGCTCAGGATGTTCACTCGCCAGCTTTATCGCTGGACGCTTGGCAATGGGCGATGCTCTTATCGATGCTGTACAAGCGGCAGATAGTTGGATTATCCAAACATTGCGGGCAGCTGATATACCGCATCCTGATGATGCGCAAGCTCAACTCATACCCAATCGCTTTGTTCGTTTTTAGCATATCTAACAAGCTATAGCTTACCTAAGTAGCAGATGCAAAAAAGGCGCTCTATATTTTTATAGAACGCCTTTTTTGTGACAGTGTTTAAATTTGATTATATTAGGCTTAACCCAACGTTGGTAACACACTCGCAGCCAAACCACCGATGAATATCTCTAGTAAATAAAATGCGAAGAAAGCAACCATTGGTGATAAGTCGAGCATACCTAAATTTGGGGTAATGCGACGAAACGGCTCTAGTATCGGCTCTGCTAAGCTCATAATGATACCAATAATCGGATGCTCAGATCTGGTAAACACCACAATCCAACTAACGATGATAGAACCAATCACCAAATAGCGACACATGCGTAAAAAGTCTAACAATAGGCTAGTCGTACCTGTAAAAAATAGCGGTACAGGCGCAATACCTTTATGCGTCAAGGCTGCCTTTCCAGAAATATCAATCAGACGAATCAAAAACATCAGCACGATAGCAGCAATACTAATACGGCCCTGTGCAACAGTCGGAAAAATACGCCCGAATACGTCGACAATATGCGTCGCTTTATAAGCAGGCGCAATCATCGGATTGCTCGCATCCATTCCCGCAAACTGCAACATAAAACGAATAAACACCAGCATCATAGCGAATGTGGTGACCAGATCAAAAACTTGAAATAACATGTTGTTCATGAAGTGCTACTCAATGTGACAATATTAACAGATTCTAGGATGACAAATGTCATTATCAGATGCTGATGATTACATAAGGCGTGACGTCAGTTATCACTCACAACACACCTTGTCAGTGTTTACTTACTCATCTCTTCACTTAACGCTTGGCTACGATCATAGCAAGCTTGCATGGCTTCGCCGATTTGACGACCAATTTCATTGGCTTGCATTGACTCAACTGCTGCCTGAGTCGTACCGTTCGGTGAAGTCACTTTACGGCGCAGTTCAGCTGGTGCATCATCACTGTTCATCGCCATTTTTGCAGCACCCAACATAGTCTGCATAGCAAGCGCTGAAGCTTGCTCTTTATCTAGCCCTAGTGCAACTGCCCCATCGACCATCGATTCAATGAAGTAAAACATATACGCTGGTGCTGAACCTGAGACGGCTGTGACTGCATGCATATGCTCTTCATCATCGACCCACATGACCAAACCTGATGCTTCCATAACGGCCGTTGCTAGCTGCTTCTGTTCTGCTGAGATATTATCTGTACCATAAAGGCCCGTCGCACCCATCTGAATCATAGAAGGCGTGTTTGGCATTGCACGGACGATATTGCTATATCCGCCTAACATGTTTGACAAAAGATCAGTCGATAAGCCTGCCGCTACTGAAATGACCAATTGAGTGTCTAGTACGTCAGCAAAAGCACTTACCACCACTTTCATCATCTGTGGTTTGACTGCTAGCACCACGATATCCGCATCGATTACAGCAGATTTTGGATCAGCCATTGGATCAACAGTATTTAAACCTTTGGCAGCTAATTGCTCACGTACATCGCTGCTAGGATCGGCGACCGTGATTAGATTTGGCTTGATGTCACAACCCACAAGCCCACTAATGAGCGCCTGTGCCATGTTTCCGCCACCAATAAAACTGATTTTTTTATTATCTAATACCGACATACTTGTCTCCTAGTCACAAAATTCAAAGGTATTCAACTTAACATACTGATATGTAAAACGACACTCAGTTTATCATACTGCTACTACCGCCGTTTGATAAATTCAAAATGTCATAACTGACATCAACCTGATAAAAATCAATGAGTCAGTAAACAAATATCAAAATTTTGATACTTTCTATTTTAGAGCAAGCTCGCTCTTAATGTACTCAGCCAATTGTTCGTTTTTAATATGGCTATCCATCTGCTCAGAATTCAAAAGCCAACTTTCAAATGGCGATACTATTAACAGAGGAGTATCAGTTTGTATGTCACTTTCACCCTCGAAGTCGTTTATAAAAGCGATGCTGACCACCATTAAGCTGTCTCGTAACCATAATGGAATCCCGAGCGTTTGATACAGCTTCTTACCTGCTTGTGGGCGCGTAGCCATCTCAGTTTTTAACCGTTGCGTACGGTCTAGCGGCGCTATTTTCAACACTGCCTGCTGTGCTATACCGTCCGCCCTGTTTTCTAGCACTTGTTTCAGCGCACCTGCTTTTATTTGCAAGTTCCAAATATAACGATCGCTACTACGTACGATGAGTGAGATTGGACTATTATCAGCTGAATGACTAAATAAATTGTTAGATAAAGTCAGTTTAGATAATGGTAGCACCTGCTCGATCAGCGGTACGTTGAGCCAAGATAGCCACTCGCTGCTCAGACGATAGAGCTTCTGACGATAGCGACGAACGGTATAGGATTGCTTGCGACCTTGCCAAAACAGTTCTGTTTGATGATCTTGGTCATCACGTTGACTGAGAGTTAGTACGTCATCGACGAGTTGCTTAGTCGGTGGTAACGGCTCATCTTGACCGAGCCAGTAATGTAATAATTGACGTTGACGATACAGTGGTAGTTTGTGTAGCTCATCAATATTTAGGACTTGCTGAGCAGATGATAACTGTAATGAAATAACTGCTGTCTGCTTCAAATCTGTAGCGGCTTGAGCGCTGACACTTGACTGTGCTTCACTCAATAGCTGCGCACTTCGAGCAATATTGTCAATGGCATTGGGGTTATACGTAGCCAATACCGGCATAATATCGCGGCGTAAACCGCTACGTACGTTATCGCCGCTGTCATTAGTAGGATCATCTATATAAGGTAACTCTAAGCGCTTGGCGTAGGCGCTGATAGTGGCGCGCCTGACAGTGAGCCAAGGTCGCCACAGCACATTGCGCCGATCACTTTGCGTTTGCACTCGCCATGTCTGCATACCTGAAAGACCGTTAACCCCAGCGCCTTGAATCAAGCGCATTAACACCGTTTCGGCTTGGTCATCAGCGTGATGTGCTAATAGCAATACATCGTCTTGGTTAATATAAGCCCGCATAATATTATAGCGTGCTTGCCGAGCGGCCTGCTCATCATGTCCGTTCACTTGTGCCTGTAAAATCTGACAAGATATCTGCTGCGCTTGCGCCCAATTGGCAACATGCTTGGCCCAGTGCTGACTATCCGCTTGTAGCCCATGATCGACATGTAACAGCTGCGGCAAACATAGTAATTTACCTTGTCGATAGAGCTGCACACACAGCGCCGCAAGCGCTAATGAATCACGCCCACCACTACATGCTAGCCAAAGACGACGACCATGCATCTGATCAATATACTCAGACATACTACTCAACAATGCGGTTGCTAGTGTCTCATCAACTGGCAAATCGGCAATTGATTTAATAGGATGTGAAATGATTGCACTGCTGGTCATAACTAACCTTAGTCATTAGGTGATAATATATTCATTACTATGCCGATGTGTGAGCACCTGTGTTAATTACTGCCTTGCGTTAAAAGTTTTATATTAAGAGCTTTACATAGTAACAGCCATAAAAAAACGCGCCATTAAATGACACGTTTTTATTTTAGCATTAAGATTTAGACTCTAATATGAAAAGTCCATTATTAGGTGGCTTAACAATAAAGGCGCCGTAGCAACTAATTAAGCAGGCAACATCACTTCTGAGTTAAAAGACTTTAGCTTTTCGTAGCGTAGCTCACAACGCTCTTGAGGGTCTAAATCTTTGATTTCATCAAGTTGTTCAGTAATCAGTGCTTTTAAGGCATTCATCACAGGTTGTGGCTGCACATGTGCGCCCTCACCCTCTTCGATAACAGCGTCAATCAAACCCAATTCATAAAGGTTAATGGCGTTTAGTTTCAGCGCTTCACTGGCATCCTGCGCTTTTTCAGCGGTTTTCCATAGGATAGAAGCACAGCCTTCTGGCGAGATCACTGAGTAAATGCTGTTTTGTAGCATATTTACTTTATCACCAACACCAATTGCCAATGCGCCACCTGAACCGCCTTCACCAATGATAGTCACAATCACAGGCACTTTCAGGCTAGAGAATACAGCGATGCTCTCTGCAATCGCTTGCGCTTGTCCGCGCTCTTCTGCACCAATACCAGGATAAGCACCTTGGGTATCCACAAAGGTCATCACCGGAATATTAAAACGCTCAGCCATTTTGACCAAACGAATCACTTTACGATAGCCTTCAGGGTTGGCCATACCAAAGTTATGAGCAATACGCTCACGGGTGCTACGACCACGATGCTGACCAATTACCATTACAGGCTGACCATCAAAACGCGCAAGACCGCCTAAAATGGCCTTGTCATCGGCAAAAGCACGGTCGCCATGCAACTCGTCAAATTCGGTAAAAAGCTGATTAACATAGTCCATAAATAATGGACGCTTGGCGTGTCGTGCAAGCTGCACACTATCCCAGACAGTGCTCATAGACGCTTCCCTTTAATAATTATACTTAATGTATTTATGTTTAAGAATAATATCGTTATCCGTGTTCAGATAATGAAAGTACAGTTGTAAACTCAATAGGAGCTATAGTAGCACATCTTATATGGCATGACATTATCGACAACGCCGCTTTTGTTACGTTAATCTTTAACTCGATACTTACAATGGTAACTGCTCAACCTCTTGTGACTCAGCCTCTTGAGCTTCAATAACGCTAAGCTGTATGCCCCATTTGGCAAACTGGTCAATCTCAGTGCGCAAATCTGCGAGCAAGAACGCGTAATGCTCACTACTATCGGCTAAAGTTATTTGCCAGCTGTTTTCAGTAACTACTTTTAGTTCTAGCTCTGGTAGCGCATAATCACTGCGGCTATGATGTGCCAGTACAGCGAGACGCAACAGCAAGCAGAGATAAACCAACTGATCGCCACCGATCTGACAGGTTTGATCTAACATATCGGCTTTGAGCTTGCGACGATGATTAAGCATCAGTTGCGCCATACGTTTTTGATCGACTTGCGAAAATCCTGGAATATCAGAATACTCAAGCAAATACGCACTATGCTTATGATAGCTGCTATGACTGATCGCTAGCCCTATCTCATGCAAAAAGGCAGCACGTCTGAGCAAGTCGCAATCATCATTGGTTAGCCTCAGCTGATCTTTCACTTGTTCAAATAAATGGCGACTGGTTTTTACCACTTGTTTGGCTTGCTTTTTGTCCCCTGAATAGCGCTTAATTAGTGCCAATACACTACGGTCACGCACATCTTCGCTAGCAAAACGGCCAAGCATATCGTACATAACACCTTCACGTAACGCGCCATCTGAATAAGTAATGGTTTCAACGCCCAACACTTTCATCACCGCGCGCAGTACTGCCACGCCAGCAGGAAATACCGCTTTACGATGTTCTTTGACGCCTTCTAAATCGATGTCATCAATATTGCCAATCTTAATCAGCAATTTCTCTAATTTTTTAACGCCTTTATAAGTAATGCGTTCTTGCTCATCAGCCCAACCTTTAGATACGAGGACATTACGCACTGCTTTGATTGTGCCGCTTGAGCCAACCACACTGCTCCAGCCCGTCTTTTGATAGCGGCCATTGATTGCTAAGACTTCTTTGCGCGCACCTGAAATCGCGCTACTAAAAGCTTCTTTGGTAATCAGGCCGTCAGCGAAGAATTTCTGCGTAAAAGAAACACAGCCCATCTGTAAGCTTTCAGTCAATAATGGGTTGAACTCTTGACCAATAATGAACTCTGTAGAACCGCCACCAATATCCATAACCAAGCGTTTATCACTACTCTCATTGGTATGCGACACACCTAAATAAATCAATCGCGCCTCTTCACGTCCAGCGATAATCTCAATAGGTTTTGGTAGAATTTTATTGGCATGAGAAATAAAGTCGTTGGCGTTTTTGGCTTGACGCAACGCATTGGTCGCGACCACACGAATACGCTCTGGTGGTACTGAATCCAAACGCGCTACAAAGCGGCTCAAACAATCGAGACCACGCTGCTCAGCGGCTGCACTTAGAATATTATTTTCATCTAAGCCTGCAGCGAGCTGTACCTTTTCAGACATCGAGACTACTTTTCGCACTTCCCCATGGTCAAGACGAGCAATAGCTAAATGGAAACTGTTGGAACCAATATCGATGGCTGCCATCATTTCATCATCGCCAATTGGCGGATTCGTAAGGTAGTCAATAGGCATAGGACAAGTCGTCACCGTGTTAGAGAGAGTGGATAGTTTACCAAAATCACGTGCTATATAGTTATAAAATCACATGTATAGAAAAAAGTAGTAACCACAAAAATCAGGGCAATTTCGTCATTAAAGCATTTATACCAACCACTCGCAAGCAATGCAAAACTGTAGCGGAAACATCAGGAAGTAACCTATGAGCTGACAGGCATCACCTCAGCATCTAGCGCTTGTGTTACTCATATCGGTTTGCTACATTGAAAGCTGTCAATATCATCATAAAAAACCGTTATTTACAGAATTTTTACCCGTATAGCTGACCTTATAAACCGTTAACTATTTGGTTGAAAATATCTGTGATTGATGGCTCTTAAACTCACCAGCAAGGAAGCTAGTCACATGAATCAGACCACCACAAAAGACGCTACCCAAAATACTGAAACCCCTACCAGTAGCGCTAAAAAAGACATGATAAAAACTGAAACATCGTCTAAGCAAGCATTTTATGATTTTTACTTAGATGAGCATCAAAATATGGCTTGCAGACGATTGCACTTCGCAGGCAGTAGTTTTGGCTTATTAGGACTGGCAAAGTCTGTCAAAGCTGGCTCAGCTAAGCCTTTGGTAAAGGGCATTGCCGCTGGATATGCCTGTGCATGGGTTGGACATTTTTTCTTTGAAAAGAACAAACCCGCTTCTTTTAAATTTCCATTGAAAAGCTTTATCAGCGATTTTCGTATGTATAGCGATGTGCTACGAGGCAATCTAAGCTTGCGAGATCGTAAATTTGATAAAGCGCGATAAAAATTAACCATCATATAAGTTAAATAAACAAAAACAGGGCTGCTAAAAATAGCAGCCCTGTTTTTGTTTATTTTAAGAATTATCTCGATGTCACTCTTATAAGTGAAATACACTGCTCATTTATCGCAGTTCTTTACGCAAAATTTTGCCGACCGCCGTCTTAGGGAGCTCATCGATAAACTCATAGGACTGTGGACGCTTATAACCAGTTAGACGCTTGCTCGCAAAATCCTGTAGCTCTTCTACGGTGAGATTCGCATCTTTTTTTACTACGAATGCTTTTGGCACTTCTCCGCTATGGTCATCTGCTACCCCGATTACAGCGACTTCGAGCACCTTAGGATGTTCAGTCAACGCAGCTTCTACTTCATTGGGATATACGTTAAATCCTGACACCAATATCATATCCTTTTTGCGGTCAACGAGCGTCAAAAAACCTTCGTCATTCATAACACCAATATCACCTGATCTAAAGTAACCATTTGAAGTAAAAGTATCCGCATTATCTCGCTGCCAATAACCTTGCATGACCTGCGGCCCTTTTATACAGACCTCACCCGGTGTACCTGTTGGGCACGTGTTCCCATTTTCGTCAATGATATGAATATCTGTCAAAGCAAGCGGCAATCCAACGCTGCCATTAAACTCTGTAATGCCAGACGGATTAAAAGAAATAACGGGCGCCGTCTCAGACATTCCATAGCCTTCACTAATAATCATGCCAGTGACTTGTTGCCATTGATCAGAGACTGCTTTGATAATTGCTGTGCCGCCACCGATAGATAAGGCTAAACGACTAAAATCTAGACTAGCAAATTTTGGATGATGCAGCATGCCAATAAATAATGTATTCACTGAAGGGATAATGTGAGGTCGGTGCTGTTCAATGGTATTTACTAAACCATCGATATCGCGTGGATTGGTGACCAAGATATCTTCCCAGCCACCATAAAGACCAAGCAAGCCGCAGACCGTAAATGAAAAAATATGATAAAGCGGCAAAGGATTGAGTATTTTAATCTGCTCGCTACGATTGGCTTCAATCGTTGTACCAAACATCGCATAGCACTGGCAGACATTGGCCATGACATTGTAATGAGTAAGCATGGCGCCTTTTGGCTTACCAGTGGTACCGCCTGTATATTGCAATAAAGCCAAATCTTCACGTTCAATCGTAACGACTTTGAACGCTTCTGAGTCATAAGCTTGCATAATATGCGCAAACGTTATGTTGTGCTTTGATGACTCAGTTGTCGATTCAGCTGAAGCACGTGTTTGCTCATCTGTGTTCGCAGATTGTACTGAGGCAATTTGACTAAGCAAGGCAATGTCATTACCAGCAACGCTAGGATCTATAGAACATCTGACCACCCATTTTAACTGCGCTTTAACTGTGTTATCTAGCTGCTCATAAGCAGTGCTCATACCATCTAGCACAATTAGACCACAGGCTTGAGCGTCGGTGAGCTGATGTGCCAATTCGTATTGGGTATACATGGGATTGACATTGACCAGTACCACACCTGCACGTAAGCAACCTAATAGCACTACGGCATACTGCAATATATTTGGCAGTTGTACCGCAATGCGATCGCCTTTCTCGATACCTTGCGCTTGTAAAAAAGCAGCAAAACGTCGACTGGCAATATCTAGCTGCCCAAAAGTGAGCGTCGCCGCACCCATACTAAAAGCTGGTAGCTCACTATGTTGCTCAATCTTTGGTTGCAGCAGGTCAAGAAGATTCTGCTTACCGTCTAATACATCTAAATTGTTGTCTAGGCCGTATTGGTCGTAAGTGGCTTGCCATAGTGGCGTGGTACTGCTAGAAGTGCTGGTATTCATTCGTTTGCATCCTTGCTTGATTGTCCGAGTTTATCTCAGAATATCATAACTTATTGTCTATTTTTCGGACGCCCAGGCAAGAACTGTATAAGTATCAGTCACGTTAAACGCTATACAAACAATCTTCGAAAATACTTTATCTCATTTCTAATATGATTATAAACAAGAGATCAATAAACAAAAAAACCAGCAAAGACCACAGGAAGATCTTGCTGGTTTTTTAGACTGCAACTTTTCAACGAGCTAATAGCTTAAGTGGCTAAGCTATGCTTTTGCCATTTCTGCAAATATCTCATCAGCTGCTTTGATTGACGCATCAATATCTTCATCGCTATGCTTGATAGACATAAAGCCCGCTTCATAAGCTGACGGTGCCAAATAAATACCGCGATCTAGCATACCGTGGAAGAAAGTATTAAATACGTCCATATCACACTCTGTCACGTCATCGAAGTTTTTTGGCGTTTCGGTTGCGCTGTCTTTAACAAAGAACATGCCAAACATGCCGCCAAGCTTATTGGTACGTAGATGAATACCATGTTTGTCAGCTGCTGCTTGGAAACCGTCTACTAGGCGATCAACTTTCGCTGCTAACTTATCGTAGAAACCCTCTGCGGTTAAGTCTTCAAACATGGCGATACCAGCACGCATCGCTAGCGGATTACCTGATAACGTACCAGCTTGATAGACACCGCCAAGTGGGGCGATGCAAGACATGACTTCTTTTTTACCACCGAAAGCACCAACGGGTAGACCTGCACCAATGATTTTACCAAAGCAAGTCAAGTCAGGAGTAATACCGAAGTGGGCTTGTGCGCCGCCCAGACCAACACGGAAGCCTGTCATCACTTCATCAAAAATCAATACTGCGCCATTAGCCGTACACTCTGCACGCAACGTATCATGAAACTCTTGTGTTGGGATAACCATGTTCATGTTACCAGCAATAGGCTCTAAGATAACGCAGGCAATTTCTTCACCCCATTTCTCAAAGCAGTCCTTAATCGCTTGCGGATCATTATAAGGAATCGTAATTGTGTGTTTGGCAAAGTCAGCTGGAACACCTTTTGACGTTGGCTCACCAATATCAAGCATGCCAGAGCCCGCTTTTACGAGCAGGCTATCTGAATGCCCATGATAGCAGCCTTCGAACTTAACGATTTTGTCACGCTGAGTATAACCACGTGCTAAGCGAATCGCACTCATAGTTGCTTCTGTACCAGAGCTGGTCATACGAATCATTTCCACGCTCGGCACGATGTCACAAATCTTGTCAGCGACAGTCGTTTCAAACGGCGTTGGTGTGCCAAAGCTCAAACCGTCATCAGCTGCTTTTTTTACCGCGTCGATGACTTTTGGGTGCGCATGACCCAAAATCATTGGACCCCAAGAACCAACATAATCGATATAGGCATTGTCTTCGGTGTCATAAATCTTGCTGCCATTGGCACGATGCATAAAGATTGGCGTACCACCAACTCCTGCAAAGGCGCGAACTGGCGAGTTGACACCACCTGGGATATGTTTACGGGCTTGCGCAAAGAGCTGGTCATTTTTAGTGCTCATAGTTATTCTCTACTTGTAGGTTATATGTTTTATAAACGCTATGTTTGCTAAATTGTATATCTTATAGCTGATGTATTTTTATACTGTCGTTGATTTTATATTTGTTTATTATCAAATCTTTCAAGCAGGTTTTGCTATTAAGCTTTTTTGACGACAGACGATTTAAGCTTCATTGGGCCATAGCCATCAAGTTTGCAGTCAATATCATGACCGTCAGTCGCATCTGGCAACAAGCGAATACTTTTCGCTTTTGTCCCTACTTTAATCACAATTGAAGAGCCTTTGACTTTTAGGTCCTTAATCACAGTCACCGCATCACCATCCTGCAGTTCATTGCCAACGGCATCACGTATAACTGCATCTTGCTCTTCAGCTAGTGCTGCATCAGTCTCAGCCGCCGTCCATTCATGAGCACACATAGGACATACTAGTAACGCACCATCTTCATACGTATATTCAGCATCACATTTAGGGCAATTTGGTAAGCTCATTATTTCCTCGGCAGCCGTTGTATATTAAGTTCATTGTAGAGCTGATATTGTACCGTAACTCACCATCTTTAACCAATTTGTACGGTTGAAAATCAAACCCTATGCCCAATTTAACACTTAACTCATCGCTTATTAGTGACGTTTTTTATGGCAGGGTTTTTTGTGGTACTCTTCTTAGCCTCATTTAGATTTATGTACATAAATACTGTCAATGATAAAAGCGACCATATAAATTTTTATCACTTCGATTTACCCACTATATTATTAATAAGTAAGCTCTTATCAGAAGGATAATAACAATGACTCAGTCTTCAAATCTATCAGCCGTACCGCAGTTTTCGCAATTAACTATCCAAGGCGAGGACGCCGAAAAATTCTTGCAAGGGCAATTAACTTGTGACGTTACCAAGCTCGGGCTCAGCTATCAGGCAGCCGCCATCGGTAACCTAAAAGGCCGTATCGAGTTTGGTATCTGGATCAAAAAACGGGCAGAAAAACATTATGATGTGGTTATTAGTGCTGATTGTGCTGATTCTCTACAAGCACATCTTAATAAGTACGGAGCGTTTTCTAAATTTAAAACCAGTGCACCAGCAGCAATTTATCCTTGCGTGCTAGCAGATGAGCCAACTTTTAGTCATAAAGATGACCATAATACCGATGAAGATACACAGGCTTGGATAGCGTGCAGCCTAGCCACTGGTAATTATTGGATCGTGGCCGCGACTCAAGGCGAGTTCCAACCACAAGAGCTGCGTCTACATCAGCGCGGCGGTATGGACTATGATAAGGGCTGCTATTTGGGTCAAGAAGTCATCGCTCGCATCTACTTTAAATCTGCGCCCAAAGCATTTTTGCATTATGTGCAAGGCACCGGTGAAGCACCAAGCGCAGGTGACAAGATCGATAAAATCCAAGTGGTCAATGCGATGAAAAATGATGAAGGCTTCACCGCTTTGGTCGTGGCACGTCCTGAACAATTGGCAGAAAGCGAATTGAGCATATTGGACTTGCCAGCTGCTCTACAGGTAGATGTTGCGCGTCCTAAGTAAAAATAGAAATCAAATCAAGCAAGTGACGCAGCAAAGGTGGGGGTAGTTTAATATAGAGCTACCGTCATAATTAACATGAGCATAGAGAATCCTATGGCACATATTGCGGTACTCGGAGCAGGCGTGGTGGGCGTAACCACCGCATGGTATCTACGTCAAGCAGGTTATGATGTGACTGTGATTGAGCGTGAGTCAGCAGCAGGTATGCAGACGTCATTTGCCAATGGCGGTCAAGTATCTGTTTCACATGCCACGCCTTGGGCCAATCCTGCGACCCCGATGAAAGCGCTCAAATGGCTGTTTAAAGAAGATGCTCCTCTACTCTACCGATTGCGGGCAGATAAAGCACAGCTCAAATGGGCCATGCAATTTCTGCAAGAGTGCCGCGCTGATAGAGCCGATGCCAATCTCGTACAAATGGTGCGCTTAGGTCTATATTCCAGAGATACTTTACAACAACTGCGCGCGGATATCGGTATCGACTACGAGCAACAAACACGCGGTATTATGCATTTTTATACTAATCAGGCAGAGTTTAATGCCGCTATCGAGCCAACTGAACGCATGCAAGTGCTTGGTTGTGAGCGTCATGTGATTGATATTAATAATGCTGTCAACTTAGAACCAGCGCTCTACCCAATTGCGCATAAGCTCACTGGAGCGACCTATACCAGCCGTGACGAATCTGGCAATGCGCATTTATTTACCCAGCGTTTAGCACAGCGCTGTATTGATGCTGGCGTACAGTTTTTATATGATACCGAGATTTTAGCGCTCAATACTGATGCTGCCTCTGCCCGTCCGCATGTACATAGCATTACCATCCGTCCAAAAGGTGAAAACGCGCAGACCTTTACTGCCGATAGCCATGTGGTCGCGCTTGGCAGCTATAGCGTACCTCTACTAAGACCATTAGACATCCATGTGCCTATTTTTCCAGCAAAAGGTTACTCGGCTACGTATACGGTAAATCCGCGTGCGCCGCACTTAGCACCCTTTGTCAGTCTGATTGATGATGAGTTTAAACTGGTCACTTCACGACTGGGTGACAAATTGCGAGTTGCTGGTACAGCAGAATTCAATGGCTATAACCTAGACTTAAATACCACACGCTGTGAGGCCATTACTCGCCGTGTGCAGCAGTTATTTCCAAAAGGCATCATCGCAAACTCTGTGCAATACTGGACAGGACTGCGCCCTATGACCCCGTCAAACGTACCCTTGATTGGTCGCGCACACTGCGGTCAAGTCAAGCACGGTAGTCATAACGCTTCAGCCACTTTTGACAATTTATGGCTCAATACGGGGCATGGTACATTAGGATGGACGCATTCTTGCGGCTCTGCAAAAGCCCTGAGCTTGTTAATCCAAGGTGAAACCCCTAACGTGGATTTTGATTTCGTGGGTACGAGTATTTAATCTAATAAGATAGTAGAGAAAACAACATACTCTAAGATTATCTATAAAAAAGAAGGCGCTCACTTTATATAAGCACCTTCTTTTTTGTTTCTCAAAAATTAATTTACCTTTATGCTAGTGCACCTTCCGCTATGGTCTCTGTAGCAGCAGATACACTATCTGCACTCATATTCAATACTTCTAGTTGTACAGGTACACCATTGACTGCAGCATTACCACTCAATTGGTCAATTAACGTCTCATCGGTCAAATCATTAACGCTGACACCTGCATGCGCTTGGGCAATCTTTTGTTTAACCCCTTTGCGTCCGTGACCAAAACCATGCGGGATGCTGACCACGCCTGGCATCAGCTCATCCGTCACTTCTGCTGCAACGACAACACTACCCACTCGAGAAGTCACTCTAACATCTTGACCATCTGCAATGCCATGTTGCGCTGCCGTTTTTGGATGCAGCATCAACGTACAGCGCGACTTACCTTTTACCAAACGATGGCTATTGTGCAACCATGAGTTATTACTACGTACATGACGACGACCAATTAGCAAAATCTCATCACTATTGTACTGTTGCACCATTTCTTTAACACGAACCAAATCTGACTGATAAAAATCAACATGAAGATGAATTTGTTTGTCGGCGTGCTTGATAGCCTTCGGCAACATACGGTGCAACGGACCCAAATCGATACCATGCGGATTTTCGACAAGTGCTTCAAATGTCACATCTTTATGAGGTCCATATTTTAGACCTTGCTCTAACAAAAATTTAGGACCAAATGCTTTTGTCGCGGCACGCTCTTTTTGTGTTGCTTCTGGCGCATCTTTGTCTAAGCGGTCTGCCAGCTCTAGATAAATTTCCCAGTCATGTTTGGTATCGTCTGTTTTATCAAACAAAACAGGAGAGTATTTGGCGACATTATGCACAGCAAAACCGTTAAAGGTAATGTCATAATGGTCACGCTCTAATGGTGATACAGGTGGCAAAATGATATTGGCATGGCGGCTGGTCTCAGTCACAAAGTAATCCAGTGAAACCATAAACTCTAGTTGTGATAATGCCTCGTCCAGCTTTTCACCGTTTGGCGTCGCAAGGACAGGATTACCTGCGACTGTGACAAAACCTTTTAGTTGGCCTTCCCCTTCTACCAGCATCTCATCCGCCATCGCTACCACTGGATATTCACCATTAAAATCTGGCAAGTTACTCACGCGGCTATGACGTTTCCCCAGATAGCCTGGGCCTGAGCTATTCACAACATCGACAGCAGGATTAGGGAACATCAATCCGCCCACTTCATCTAAACGGCCCGTGACGATATTAATGACCATAGATAAGTACTGGCTAAGCAAACCAAATTCTTGTACTGAAATACCCATACGGCCATAACAAACTGAGCTTTCTGCTTCACAAAACTCTTTGACGATACGTTTGATTTCGGCTGCGGTAATGCCCGTGATATCTGCTACTGACTCAGGCGTATATTGTTCAGCGAACAAAGCAAGCCTATCTATCTCTGGTGCCAAGGCGGCCGCTCTGCTATCGAGCTGGGCATAGCCTTGCGCATAGATTTCATTGAGCATAGCCAAGAGTAGCAATACGTCTGTCGCTGGACGAATAAAATGGTGTTCGCTAGCGATGTCTGCGGTTTCTGTGCGTCTTGGGTCAACTACTACCACCTTACCATCGCGAGCCTTGATATCTTTTAGCTTTTGACGCATGTTTGGCGCAGTCATAATACTGCCGTTAGAAGCCAACGGATTGCCACCGATGATAAGCATGTATTGCGTGTTGTTTACATCAGGAACTGGAATACGTAGCATGTGACCAAATAGATGCATGCTAATAATATGATGTGGCAACTGGTCAATGGAGGTGGCAGAAAAACGACTGCGCGTCTTTAAGCTGTTAAGCAGATGTTTGATGGTCAACATACCACCCATGTTGTGTACGTTAGGATTACCCAAGTAAACGCCCAACGCATTTTGGCCGTACTTTTGCTGTATGGACTGAATACCTGCAGCAACTTTATCCAACGCCTCTGACCAACTGATAGACTTCCAACCATCTGCCGTTCTCTCTACAGGCTGACGTAAACGGTCAGGATCTTCATGCAAATCTTGCAGAGCGGTGGCTTTCGGACAAATATAACCTTGTGAAAAGGGGTCATTTTTATCCCCTTTGATCGACAAGACTTTTTCGCCATCATGTTTTATTTCGACACCGCACATTGCCTCGCACAATGTACACGTTCTAAAATGCGTTTGCGTTTCGCCTAACGTTGGTGCAGCCGTGGTTGTGGCCATAGTCACTCTCCCTGTGTTGTTTTTTAATTCTAGATTTCATGACAATATTTTTTACTTATTATCACTACTGACCAGTATTGCTTCCGTGCAAAAAATTGGCGAACAGTGCATCAAAGCTGATACTCAATGTGGCAATCGCTTGTTGTCTTGAGTAACGCTGCTGATGACAGCCCAATATCAACTCATGTACTTGTGCTGCCGCCATGTCAACGCATAGATTGACAGCACTGCGCTCGCAAGAACGATTAGATAACTGCAATCCTTGAATAAATATCTCTGTCCATTCTTTTTGTATTTCAGTAATCAGATTGCCCAGTCCATTGTTTAGTGAAGACTGGCTTTCGATACTGTCACTAAACCTAGGACGATCTTCAAGCAAGTGCTGAAACAGCGCGATATTCTCAAATGCAGAATCAAAAATCATAATCAGACATTGTCGACATTGCTGATTAAACTGATCTTTACTCAAGACATCATAATCTTTGAGCATATTGACCCATGCCAGTCGCATCGGTGACAGATAGTTGTCTTTTAGTTGGGCACTCAATTCATTCTGTAACGCTTCTAAACTCTCAAAATGATTGTAAAAACTCGGCTGTGCAATACCTGCACCTTTGGCAATTTTATTCATACTCATGCCTTGAGCACCTTCCAAGCTGTATAATCGCAAGGCACTTTTTAACAACGCACGCCGAGTCTTGGCCTTCGCCATCTCACGTTTGGACTCTACTGGGACTGTCAAATTTTGCGTCAATACATTCAATGCAGAGATGTTCCTATTCGATAGATAATTAAATCGACACACCAGTAATTTACCTTAGGTGCTATTGTGCCAAAAAAATGTGATGATGACGGTCAATTAACGACAGCTATCATCTTAGCTATAAGGTTATAGTCATTTAAACCATATGTCTATAGCCAAACCCATAGTAGAACTCGTGCTTCACAAAACAATAATTTTTAGGCCGCTATCATGACTTCACCTGTTTTTTCCCCTTTAACGCTGCCTTGTAACGCCATATTACCCAACCGCTTAGCGAAAGCTGCTATGGAAGAAAACATGGCGGATGCTGGTCAAATCCCTGGCCCTACTCTACTCCGTCTGTATAAAAACTGGGCAAAAGGCGGGACAGGTCTGTTAATCACTGGAAACGTGATGATCGATGGCCGTGCTATGACAGGACCTGGTGGTGTCGTATTAGACAAACACAGTGAGATAGCGCCTTTTAAGGCATGGGCAAATGCTGCCAAATATAATAATACGCAGGTTTGGATGCAGCTTAACCATCCTGGCCGTCAAGTGTATGCTGCCATGGGCGGTGATGTGCTGTCCCCTTCAGATGTGGCTGTCGACTTGGGCAAGCACTCTCGTCTATTCGGCAAACCACGTGCGATGACACGGCAAGATATCGAGCAACTGATACAGCGGTTCGCTGATAGCGCAGTAAAAGCAGAACAAGCTGGCTTCAATGGTGTGCAAGTTCATGCAGCCCACGGCTATCTGATTTCTCAATTTTTATCACCGCTCACCAATAGACGTAAAGATGAATACGGCGGTTCAATCGAAAATCGTATGCGACTGTTGATTGAAGTAATCAAAGCCATTCGCGCTCAAGTTGCGCCTACCTTTGCAGTTGCTGTGAAAATAAACTCAGCAGATTTTCAGCGTGGAGGGTTTGATGCAGATGATGCTAAAGTGGTTGTTTTAGCGATGAATGAATTAGCGGTAGATTTGGTTGAGCTATCAGGTGGCAACTATGAAAGCCCAGCCATGCAAGGAAGTACAGCAGATGGTCGCACGTTGCAACGAGAAGCGTACTTTTTAGACTTTGCAAAAGAGATTGCTCAAGTCGCTACCATGCCTATCATGACGACAGGTGGCGTTAGACGGTTGGCTGTTGCGGAAGAAGTATTATCTCAAGGAGTTGACGTGGTCGGTATGGGAACAGCATTGGCCATGAACCCTTCTCTACCAAATGACTGGAAGAATGATAGTTCGCTCAGTGCTCATAACCCTGTGGTACGCTGGAAGGATAAGACCTTAAGTGCGGTTGCTACAATGGCCGTCATCAAACGACAACTACAGCATATGGGCCAAGGAAAATCGTCTAAACCAAATACCTCACCAATTTTCTCACTAATTTCTGATCGTATACGAATAAGAAAACTGACTAAGCGCTATCATTACTACTTAAATAAATATTCAGCGAGATGAATTTTAACTGATTTAAAAATTAATAAAAAAGCAGATACTCAAAAATTGAGTATCTGCTTTTTTATTTTTCTAAATACTTTTTATAAAATAATATATTTTCTTAATATTTATAAGAAAACAACTAGCTAAAGGAAATTACTATCACATATAGCAAACGCGTTTTACGTGGTACTACTACAGTAGCTCTATATATAACACTTAGTAAACGCTCACTATAATTAAGTAACACTATAAACATAGCATATACAGACAGCTAGATTAAAAAATCCTATATTTAATATCACAAGGAATTGAGAACTAATTAATTATCCTTGTGTAATATGAACAGAATAAAAATTAAATAGTATTGCTATTAGTTGATATTGCGAAATAGAAACTAAGATAATTATTAAGAAATAAACCACACGCAACAAGTTCAACAAAAGGAATAATATAATGAACGAACATACTCTAAAAGGCGAATGGAACCAAATGAAAGGTTCAGTTAAACAGAAATGGGCTGAACTTACAGATGATGATCTCACTCACATCGAAGGTAGCCGCGATAAACTAGTAGGCCGCGTACAAGAACGCTATGGTCATAGCAAAGAAGACGCAGAGCGTGAAGTAGATGATTGGCGTGTAGAAAATAAATACTAATCGGCTTGTTTAACACCTATCTTATTGAGTGGAATAAAAAGCCGTATAACAACATATGCGGCTTTTTTAT
>NZ_JBQSVH010000004.1:0-183015 GCF_052376135.1 Psychrobacter sp. AOP7-C1-14
TGTTGTCAAATATTCTCTAGATTATTCGTAAGTTCTAAAAGATGTTCGATAGCAGCTTTACTATTTGGATTTTCTGTAATTCTTCCTTGAAGTAACTCAAGAGTCCATTGCTTAACCTCATTTAACTTACTTTGGATAATAACTGGTTGATGGATAGAAGGAGATGGCTTTTGAGTATCTACAAGTTTTTTATAATGCCAAATTGCTGTATCAACTCTGTCTCCGTTATTAAACTTAACAATATCAACTTTAAAGGCAGGGTGTTTTAGTACTTCTCGAATATATAGCATTCTACTTGACCCGTTAGTGATTGGCTGCCAAATAACATGACTAAAAATTACTTTGCTAATATTTTGTATAGCATCAAAAAAATCCTCACTGTGGTTACCATGCTCATAAAATCGCATAAAGATTTTAGACATAGTATCAGAGTCATTATTTAGAGTAAGATTTCTCTTATGCTCTTTGATCTTTTTTTGGAGAAAATTATAAAAAAATTATCTCTATTTGAATGGTTAAAATAGTAGCTTTGTATCAAATCTTGCTCTGAACCTTCTGCAACTCTTGCTTCAATGTGTTCTTTTACTGACTCCTCAAGTTGATTAGATAGATTAGAAGCTCCATTTTTCTTTAATATATTGCAGTAGGAGCTTAAATTGGGTAGCATTTCTCTATCTATTCTATGTTTAATATTATCAAAAAGTCTTTGGTTGAAGTCTTTTTCAGGGCTTAAGCTATGATATTCAGCCATCAAATCTCGTTTTTCCCTATCACTTTTTAAAGCTTGTTCAGTGATTATGTCTTGGTCTAGTAGACTCTCAAACTTATCATTGTTTATATCAATATTTGTAATCAGTTCGATAACAACTTCAGTCCACCCTTCCATACGAAAGTTAGAACAGAATTTTGAAAGCTTTTCCTCTACATCGTCTTTCTTAGTTCTAACAGGTGCTTTTAATGCTTCATCATCACTTTTCAAAAAGATATCTGATCGGTCATCGAGACCATCTTCGGAAAAATACGTTTCTAACTCTTTCATATTGATATCAAGAACTTTGGGAATGTCATTAACAAGCTTAATAATAAGAATTTGTCTTAGAATTTCTTCCTTGCTCAACTTTGATAGAGATGATGAGTGTTTTATTATTTCTTGATAGGCCTTCTGAACGCGCTGATAAAACCTAAGATTTCTAACACCCATAGTTTGATAGAATTTATCGTAGATAGGAAATGTATCGACATCACTAATCTTATCTTTAATAATTGATAATGAGTCATCTAAAACTAATACTTCATCAAACACTTTTTCCTTATATTCTCTAAATTCTTCATCTGCCTTACCTTCGTGTAATATCATTACTACTTTACAGTTTTTCTCTAAGCTTAGGTGATTCACTCATCCCATCACATCTTTAATGTCTAAGTTTTTAGATAGCCTTTCAATATCGTCAATGCAAACCAAAGTGTCTCCGATAATACTGGTAATGGCACTGCTAATTAAGCCCTTACCAAGAGACAAACTGACACCTGCACCTTCAAGTTTTGGCAGGTCTATAGCATCCAAGCTCTTTTTAAAGATACCTTTAAGACCAGAAAGGTAGTCTTTTTTTTGAGTGGTCTCATGGGTGCTAAGGGCAATTTCGAACTTTAAAGCATCTATTGAGTCAATGCCGAATAAAGAGACATAAGAATATTTATTGAGACCCAAATTTTTATGATTTTTCTCATAGAAATCTTTCCAAAATTGTGTCTTACCAATTCCCCATTCGCCAGTCAATGCAGTAGCGAATGAGCTTTCTTCATCGATCAAATCTACAAGTCTTTTCTCAAGATTTGATGCATTTGCCATCGCTGGTTACCTTACACATGTTCTTAAATTGATAATGATATTAACACTAAAATAAAACCCCAATCCAACAAAAAAGGCCACTCCCTAAAGAGTGGCCTTTCATCAATGATTATCTAAAAATCATTAGTTATTAGTGACGACCTTGGCCTGCAGGTTTCTCAAACCCTTTCGCACTCATGCATGAATCTATTTTCTTCATATCATTTTTACTTGGACGACCGTCCTTATTCATTTTTACGCCCGCTTTTTTAGCACAGTCATTCATGGCTTGTTTCATGTCTGCTGACATCGCAGGTCTTTTATGATTATGATCACTTGTGCCGTTTGAAGCGCAGGCCGCAACACCAACAGTAGATGCTAACAAAATAAATAATAATTTTTTCATGGAAAGTCCTTAAACGTTTTAGTGGTCATACAAGAGTGAGTAACGTCAATTCGTGCGTGTTATATCGTTCTTAATCAGTTATTTCTATAACGTATACATTTGAGCATAGTGTGGAGCTGTTTAAATACTAATATATTCAACCTTTAAGTAACTTTAACAAGCATTAAGAAAGGTAACGTAGGGCAGTAGAGGTAGTTGAAACGGAATATAGATATATTGACTAGGGCCTATAATTTGTAAGTTATACAAGCTTTGATATTCTCAGCACTCAACAAAAAAGGCCACCCTATAAAGAGTGGCCTTTCATCAACGATTAATCGGTTTGTATTAGCTGACGTCTTTGAGTCCTTCCTCAAGCATGGGCTTTAAGAATTCACCCGTATATGAGCCTTTGACTTCAGCGACTTCTTCAGGCGTGCCTTCAGCGATGATCAGTCCGCCACCTTTACCACCTTCAGGGCCCAGATCGATAACCCAATCTGCTGTTTTAATGACATCCAAGTTATGTTCGATGACCACGATAGTATTGCCCTTATCGCGTAGGGTATGCAGGATGTGTAGCAGTTTGTAGATATCATGGAAATGCAAGCCCGTGGTTGGCTCATCCAAGATATAGAGCGTCTGTCCCGTATCGCGCTTAGCAAGCTCACGCGCCAGTTTGACTCGCTGCGCTTCACCGCCAGATAGCGTGGGTGCTGACTGACCCAAACGGATATAGCCAAGACCAACATCCATCAACGCTTGCAGGCGGCGATAGATCGCAGGTATCGCTGAGAAGAATTCAGTCGCATCTTCCACAGTCATCTCTAACACTTCGGCGATGCTCTTGCCTTTATAGTGAATCTCTAACGTCTCACGGTTATAGCGCTTGCCCTCGCAGGTATCACAAGGCACATACATGTCCGGTAAGAAATGCATCTCAACTTTGATGAGACCATCACCTTGGCACATCTCACAGCGTCCGCCTTTTACATTGAAGCTAAAGCGGCCAGGCTTATAACCACGGGCACGCGCTTCCTGCGTTTGAGCAAACATCTCACGTACTGGAGTAAACACGCCAGTATAAGTCGCTGGGTTTGAGCGCGGCGTACGACCAATCGGGCTTTGATCAATATCGACCATTTTATCCAAATGCTCAAGACCACTAATACTTTCAAACTTATCGGCGAGCAAGGTAGAAGCGTTATTTAGTTGCGTCGCTGCCAATGGCATAAGCGTACGGTTAATCAAGGTAGACTTGCCCGAACCTGATACACCAGTTACACAGGTCATGACGCCTACAGGGATGGTCAGATCTACATCATGCAAGTTGTTGCCTGATGCGCCCTTTAGTTCAATCATCATTGGCGCTTTTTTAGCTTTGGCTTTGCCTTTGACTTCCACGTCCATGGTTTTTGCAGTATGACGTATCGCTGGAATCTCGATTTTCTTTTCACCAGACATATATTGTCCAGTCAACGACTCCTTGTTTGCCATGATGTCGTCGACCGTACCTTGAGCGATCACATGACCCCCGTGGACGCCTGCGCCGATACCGATATCAATGACATGATCCGCTTGGCGAATGGCATCTTCATCATGCTCAACGACCAGTACCGTATTACCTAAGTCACGCAAGCGGGTGAGGGTTTTTAGCAGGCGGTCATTGTCACGTTGATGCAGACCGATAGATGGCTCATCGAGTACATACATCACGCCCATTAAACCTGCACCGATTTGGCTAGCCAGACGAATACGCTGCGCTTCACCGCCCGATAGTGTTTCAGCAGAGCGAGCAAGGGTTAAGTAATCTAGTCCGACGCTCACGAGGAAATTCAAGCGCTCATTAATCTCTTTAAAGATCTTTTCGGCGACTTCACCTTTGTGACCGCTAATTTTTAGCGTCTTATAATAGTCCGCAGCATCACCGATAGACAGTTTGACGATTTCAGCAATAGTCTGATCGTCAACACGGACATTGCGCGAGATTTCATTTAGGCGCGCGCCATCACAGACGTTACAAGTCGTATCTGCCAAGTATTTGGCCAGCTCATCACGGACGAGGTTACTTTGCGTCTTAGCATAACGACGCTCTAAGTAAGGCAGCACGCCTTCGAATGGTACAGTCTTGTTCGTCTTGCGACCGCGTTCATCGGTGAAGTTGAAAGTGAGCTTTTCTTTGCCAGAGCCATGCATAATGATGTCTTGATGCTTTTTACTCAAGTCTTGCCACGGCATATCCATATCGATTTTGAAGTGCTTACAGACAGTGCTAAGTAGGCCAAAATAGTAGGCATGACGCTTGTCCCAACCATTAATCGCGCCTTGGTTAAGTGATTTCTCATGATGAGTAATCAGTTTTTCAGCAGCAAAGTACTGACGTTTGCCAAGACCGTCACAGCTTGGGCACGCGCCATATGGGTTGTTAAAACTGAACATACGTGGTTCAAGCTCAGGCACGGCACGGTCACAAACAGGGCAAGAGTGCTTGGCTGACATAACTTGATTGTCACTGCCGCCTTCTTTCGGATTGCCATCCATAAAGTGTAGAGTCACCAGTCCTTGACCTAAGCGGAGAGCCGTTTCCAAACTTTCAGCGACACGGTTACCTAAGTCATCACGAACTTTAAAGCGATCGACTACCACCTCGATGGTATGTTTTTTCTTCTTATCCAGTGTCGGTAGCTCATCGGTATCATAGACATCACCATCAACGCGCACACGGACAAAACCTTGCCCAATCAGCTGCTCAAGTAAAACGGTATGCTCACCTTTACGCTCACGAATTACCGGTGCTAATATCATCAGCTTAGTATCTTCTGGCAATGCCATGACCTGATCGACCATCTCAGTAACCGACTGTGCGACCATCGGCTCACCGTGCTCAGGGCAATATGGTGTACCAATACGTGCATATAGCAGACGAAGATAGTCATAAATCTCGGTAATTGTACCAACAGTCGAGCGTGGGTTATGGTTGGTTGATTTCTGTTCGATAGCAATTGCAGGAGATAAGCCTTCAATACTATCGACTTCAGGCTTCTCCATTTGAGAGAGGAACTGACGAGCGTATGCCGATAAACTCTCGACATAACGACGTTGTCCTTCGGCATATAACGTATCAAATGCCAGTGAAGATTTACCAGAGCCAGATAGGCCAGTGATAACCACGAATTTATCTCGTGGAATGTCTAAATCAATGTTTTTTAAATTATGAGTACGTGCGCCGCGTATTGCGATATGGTCATGTGCCATCGGTTACAGGTTTCCTATTTGCTAAAAGGGGATTGGGAAATATCTCAATTCAAAAAGTAAATACAGGTCAGTAAAATAATTGGTTAAAACGTGAGTTATTCTAAAGTTATAGTGTCGTTACAAAAGGGGCGGTTATAAATCGTGTTGTTATAGATGATTTAATTATTTATAAGGTAAAAGCCGTGCGAGTCTAGTTGTTTGTTTTCTATTAGTCTTTGTCTATGACTTTTTTATAGGACTACGCAAATCTAAATCAAATTAGTGTTAAGTAACAGGCATCGTTTGTTATGGTTTTGACCAAAAATGTCATTTTATAGAGGCGTTCGTCGCTATATAGATGTGGCGAGCTAGGTATTAATTATGCTTACGACGTTTTACTTTATTGTCATAGTGATAGCATTATTCAAGGCATGACTATGCATCTGATGCACTTGGTAACAAAATAATCTCATAATATGAAAGGCTTGGGTTAAGAGCATATACATTGCTGCATCAGTAAGACAAAAGTCTCGGCAACCAAACGACGAATGTCTTATACTAGGGGGCTTGATTTATAGGCTAATACCTTAATAAACCAGCAGTGATGCATCATGGTATAGCGCAAGTGTTAGTCATGAAAGATGGCAATGAGCAACCAGCAATGATCAACCAGTGAGGCAAGTATGAATAGCGTAGAGAAACGAGCAATCCTCGGAGTCGGTGGCATCTTTGCCTTACGTATGATTGGCTTGTTTATGATTGTGCCGGTATTTTCTGTTTATGGTGAAAATTATGCACACGCAACGCCGTTTTTAATTGGTTTGGCCGTTGGTATTTATGGATTAGGGCAGGCGATCTTTCAGATACCGATGAGCCTTGCTGCTGATAAGTTCCCGCGTAAGCCTATTATATTTTTGGGATTGATACTGTTTGCTGTAGGCGGCATGATTGCGGCAAATGCGACGGACATTTATGAGGTTATCATTGGTCGGGCGCTGGCAGGTAGTGGCGCGGTCTCTGCGGTACTCATGGCACTATTGGCAGATGTAACTCGTGAAGAGATGCGTACCAAAGCGATGGCCACGATGGGCCTAACCATTGCGACCTCCATCATGCTTGCCTTTGCTTTTGGGCCATTATTAGTCGGTTCGCTCGGTATTTCTGGACTGTTTTGGCTGACGTCAGGATTTGCTGTTTTGGCGATGCTGCTATTAATGGTCATACCGACGCCTATGCGTGTACTCAAGCACAATCTGGATAATAAAACCATTGGTCAGCAATTAGCGACAGTTCTCAAAATTGGCGATCTAAACCGCTTACATATTGGTATCTTTGCGCTACATCTAACGATGACTGCCATATTTGTGATATTGCCGCACCAGCTTAGCGAAGTACTTGGCTTATCAGTACGTCAGCAAGGACTGGTTTATTTGCCGCTATTATTCATTGGCTTTGCAGTTGCGATACCATTTATCATCATCGCTGAAAAGAAACGCAAAATGCGTCAGGTGTTTTTGGGCGCGATTGCCTTGATGACTGCTGCTTTAGCATTATTGGCGCTTGGTAGTCAGGTTGGTGTTGGTATCATATTGGGCTTGCTGCT
This sequence comes from Psychrobacter sp. AOP7-C1-14, assembly GCF_052376135.1. Taxonomy (NCBI): domain Bacteria; kingdom Pseudomonadati; phylum Pseudomonadota; class Gammaproteobacteria; order Moraxellales; family Moraxellaceae; genus Psychrobacter; species Psychrobacter sp. AOP7-C1-14. The sequence continues at coordinate 7,051 of NZ_JBQSVH010000004.1, forward strand.
GTACTTTATGGGTTTTAACTTGCTTGAGGCGACGATTCCTTCGTGGATATCTAAGCGTGCACCAGTCGCCAATAAAGCGACGGCGATGGGTCTTAATTCCTCTAGTCAGTTCTTTGGTGCGTTTGTCGGCGGGGCAATGGGTGGTCTGTTATTAAGTCAGTCTAATTTATTGGCGTGGGGCATATTGGCTATCATTATGGGTGCAGCATTACTCCTAATTATTCCAATTGCACAGCCACCTTATCTATCGAGCACGACGGTCACTATTCCCAAAGACATCAACATTCAAGACTGGTCACGGAGAATGTTAGCAGTAGATGGTGTTGATGAGCTGGTTGTAATGGCAAAAGAGCAAGTCGCTTATCTAAAGCTAGACAAAACACAGTTGACGGATGACTCACGTCAGCAGCTATCGAGCTTGGCACAAAGCCCGTTAGATATCTAATACGCTATATAATAATTTCAGGCTTGTAGTTTGATACAGAAATAAAGCCAAATAGCAAAAACTGCACAGACATCAATCGTATAAACTACCAATATCAATAAGTGGAAACTAACTGTTTATCTCTATTTAAAAGGAATTAATATGAGTAAGTTTAAGATGTTGTCTGGTAGCGTCATTGAGAGTAGAAAGAAAGCGCATTGCTCAATAGCGAAGTTGACAGTAGGTCTGGGCTTATCAGCCATGCTATTAACTTCTGGATGTGCCACGCAGAATATTCAGGCGTATCAGAGCACTACACCGACACTCGATATGCATGAGTTTTTTTCGGGTCAAATCGATGGCTGGGGCATGTTCCAAGGTCGAAATGGCGAAGTCAAAAAGCGCTTTTATGTCGACATTGATTCGACCCATGAAGGTGACGATGTCATTGTCCTAAATGAGAAATTCTCGTGGGCAGATGGCACCAAATCGCAGCGTATATGGCGTCTGACTGAGCAGGCAGATGGCAGTTGGAAAGGTGTGGCAGGTGATGTCATTGGTGAGGCAACAGGACAAGTGGTTGGCAATACGCTGCACTGGAATTATTTATTAGAGTTACCTGTTGAGGACAAGATATACAAAGTGACGTTTGATGATTGGATGTATCTTATCGATGAGGATGTCATGCTTAATCGCTCAGTGATGAAAAAGTTTGGTGTAGAGCTAGGTAGCGTGACGTTGAGCATGCATCGCAAGCCTGCTGATACTAAATAAAAAATTCTGAATCGCTTGGTAACAAATAAGGTGCGATGCAATATCGATAAAGATAAATGGTTTTATTGAGTATCTTAAAATGGCAAAATAGCAGCACTTTTATCTATTAAACCCTATAGGATTGACTGATATACCAAGATAAACTGTCTAAGCGACATATACTGACGTGCGCCATAGGTAGCCTGTAGCTATTTTGATAAAAATTGGTTAAAGTAAAATTATAAAAGTGATAGTGCCAATTGATGCTATCAGATAACGATTAAAACAGTTTGTTAAATTATTCACAAATGAAAGGACAGTATCATGCGCGGAGTTAATAAAGTTATCATCATCGGTAACCTCGGAGCAGATCCTGAGGCACGCCAATTCAGCAATGGCGGTAGCGTAACCAACATTTCGGTTGCAACATCAGAGCAATGGACAGACAAGCAAAGCGGCGAAAAAAGAGAAGCGACAGAGTGGCATCGTATTGCACTTTTCAATCGTCTAGGTGAAATCGCAGCGCAATACCTGCGCAAAGGCAGTAAAGTTTATATCGAAGGTAGTTTACGTACACGTAAATACCAAGACCAAAGTGGGCAAGACCGTTATATTACTGAGATTCGTGCCGAACAAATGCAGATGCTTGATGGTATCAGCGGTGGACAAGGTGACAATGGCGGCTTTGGTAATAACCAAGGTGGTCAGAACGGTGGCTATGGTGGTAATCAAGGTAGCTCAAATCAGGGCTATAACAATCAGAACGGCCAGAATAACTTTGGTCAACAAGGCAACAATCAGCCAGCCCAGCAAGGTGGTTACAATCAAGCAAATGGCGGTCAGAATAGCTTCAATAATCAAAATGCGCCTGCACCGCAAAACCAGTTCAATCCACCAGCGCAAAAACCTGCACAATCTAAGCCTAAAGCAATGCCAGATGGCCCTGTAGATGATGATATTCCTTTTTGAATCATATAAGAAAGGAAGTGTTGAAAAAGCTCTGCAATTGCAGGGCTTTTTTAATGCTTGCTATCTGAAAATATAGTTTAGTTGTTATACTTTTGACATAGTTGAACTAAAATTTTATTAAAGACATTTTTAACGTGTTTAGTTTTCTCTTAGTATTCGATTGTTATTAAACTTAAGTTTATTTAATAATGATCGAATACTATTAATTTATGGATTAGTTAGTATGATTGATACCTTCTATATCCTATATAGACCGTTTATACCAAAAAATAATGATGATTAGTGATATTTAGTTTTAAAAATTGCTATACTATTTTTATATGACGCATAGTTAATATATATTGATTATCTATAAATAAAATAACTCTCGATAATAATGATTAAAGTTTTACTTCTACTTATGATTAGTTAATAAATCGAAAGCTGTTTAGATAAAATACATTTATATGAAGTAGTAGACTTCTTTAAAAAGCACTCTAATATTGGCATAGTAAGTGACAGAGGCACTGTAGTACTACCTTTAAGACTAATAGTTGTCGAGAGGGTAGTACAGAAATTTACCAACTGTAGTGTTTAGGCTTTACACCTAATCTTTATTAGGTATAATTTCGATAGAATTGCTATTACTTTAATAATAGATTTTTGTCGAAATACTATTATAAAATTCTTATAATAGTAAAGATACTAAAATTTTGTTTTCTTGCTAAAAACACTTTTGTGCTTGTTATATAAATAATGATGACTTATGTGTTTAGATTTACCTTAAACTAAGTTATTTAAAGTAGATACAATAAGTATCTTGTTTTTATTTATAGATGGTCATACAAGGTGTGCTTAGAGAGTACATATGATTTAGTTATATTTTATACAAAGGTTTAACTGCCAATGAATGATTTGTTCGTGGCATATTTTAACGAAAAATAGTACCTCAATAGAGGTCACACTCTTACTTTATAGTTGGATTTATTATGAGCAAAAATAACGCAATTGATTTAGAAAATTTGAACGTAGAGGAGTTACGTGCTATAACTGAAAACGCTCAACAACTTATTGCTAAAAAACAACATCAACGTTTATATGATGCTTACATGCAGTTCGAGCAGATTGCTGAAGATAGCAATGCAACGATCGAAGAAATACTGAAAGCTGGCGAAAAATTAGAGAAAAAACGCAGTATTAAATACCGTAATACTAGCGACCATAGTGAAACTTGGACTGGCCGTGGTCGTAAACCAACGTGGTTGGTTGAAGCGCTAGCAGCAGGTCGCGATATCGAAGATTTTGCTATTTAATTAGTTATTTTCTTATAGAAGTATTCCCTGTGAGCCAGTTCGAAGTCGCGATTGATAATGGTGTATTTACAACTATTTAGCGATAGATAGAGCTGTTGTTCTGAAAATAAAAGTCAGTATCTTTAATGCCAGTATTTTGGCAAAAAGATACTGGCTTTTTTTCTGTCATCTGTATGCCATTGTTTGTTATGATAATGACGTTTTTGTCTTATATAAGAGTTGTACAACTGTGGCCCAAGTATCTGAGTTTTCTCATAAACGTCCCCGTAAGCTTTGGTGGCTGATTGGGTTTGTGCTGTTTGCGTTATTTGCTGTTTTGCAAATGCCAGCAGCATGGTTACTTGAGAAATACGCACCAGATACGCCTTATGTGCAGCATGTATTTGGCAATGTATGGCAAGGTGCAGCTATTTGGCAATTGCCTATGTCATCGTCGTCGCTCACAGGTATGGCAGAATGGTCATGGCAGCCTTGGCTGCTATTTACAGGTAAGCTAGGTGCGGATGTCAATATCCACTCATCACAGACACGCCTGAATGGTCAAGTTAAGCTTGGGTTAAACTCATGGCAAGTGGACAACATGAGTGGAAAAATTGCACCTGAGACGCTAGCGAGCATGGTCAACTGGCAGCTGCCAAACACACCTATTCAAGTAAACAATGTATCACTAACACGTCATTCTGATACAAGTAACTCATCTAATAGTGAGCCTGCTAAAGATTCTAGCGGATTCAGTGCCGCAGATGGTCAGTTGACTTGGATCGGTGGCGAGGTAGGCTATCCTAGCGGTGATAAAGTTTTTTATATTAAGATGCCTACCCTAAGAGCTGAACTTAGTACAGAGCAAAAAAACAATCAAGATTTGCTGCATATTAACTTACTGAATAATCAAGATAAGCGTTTAGGGGATCTGTATATCGATAGCGATAATATGCTTGATGTCAGTTTGACGCAGCGCTTGCTAGAGAATATGCCTGAGTATAAAGGGCAAGCGCCTCAGGATACACCGGTGGTTAGTGTGCGCCAGCCATTGTTATCTGGTTTGGGAGCGAATTAAATGATTAATATCGCCGCAAGCCTAAAACCTATTGTTAATACTCTTAATCGTTTTTCAGGTTGGCTATTATTGTTAGCCATTGCTTGGCTATGTTGGACAGCCGCCCGTCTTTTATGGCTATTACTCGCTGCACCTTTAGCACCTACATTGCCTTTGGCACCTCTACAGAATAATGCCAAATCTACCAATGACTATAGCGGCTTATTCGCAATCTTTGCTGATCCTGATCCGATCACCGCAGCCGTGCAACCACCTGCCAATATTGAACTAAAAGGCGTATTGCTAGCCATACCTAGGAGCATGTCTTCGGCGTTATTGAATGTCAATGGCGAAGTCAAAAATTACCGAGTTGGTGATGAGCTAAGAGAAAGTAATTATACACTTGTGGCTGTTGACTGGAACTCAGCTATCATCGCTGATGCCAACGATAAAGAGACCGTCATTAATATGCCAGAAGCGATGCCATTAGACCAAAGTGATATGTTGGCGAGTGGCATCAGTAATCAACGTTTGCCAAATAATAGTATGCTGCCTACAGCGCCCCAGCCAGTACCAAACGCTGTTCCGGAGGCAGAAGGAACAAATGGCTCAAGTACTCCAAGTAACCCACAATCAGTTATCGAAGAAGCGGTTACAGCTTTGCAGGAAAACCCTGCCAGTTATCTAAGTAGGATGGGGGTAATGGCATCAGGTGAGAGCTACCAAGTAACAGCGGCGATGCCTGCTGGACTACGTAATCGTTTAGGGTTAGAGCCAGGTGATAAGGTATTAACCGTTAATGGACAGAGCGTAGGTAACAACCCTGCGCAAGATGCTGGTGTACTTCAGCAAGTACAACAATCAGGTGAAGCACAGATAGAGGTTCAACGTGGTGAGCAAGTTATTACGATTCGCCAGCAGTTTTAGCAAGATGGATTTTTAGCAAAATTACTCCTTAAAAACTCAGCACATAGTAAGCAATATCACTGTAGGTAATCATCAATATGGTAAGTTTTTATAATTTTTCAGTTAAGCCTTTACACCGTAGCCTACAGCGTCTGATGCGCTTGTGTCGCCCACTTTGTCTAGCAGTACCATTATGGGCTGCTGGTGTTGGTCTTGCCAATGCTGAGAGCTGGAAAGTCAATCTACAAGACGCTGATATAAAAGCCTTTATCAATGAAGTTGCAACTATTACGGAACAAAACTTTGTTCTTGACCCACGTATCAATGGCAATGTCACCGTCATCTCCAACAAAGCATTATCTCGCGATGAGATTTATCAGTTATTTTTGAGCGTGATGCAAGTGAATGGTATTGCTGCGATTGAATCGGGAACGACGACAAAACTGGTACCAGATAATATTGCTAAACAATCGGGTGTGGCTGTTGATTTACGCGGTGATAGTGTGGGTGAGTCGCTCGCCACTCGGGTTATTTATTTGACCAATACCCAAGCTGCAGAAGTGTTAGGGGTTATTCGTCCATTGATGCCGCAATCGGCTCACGCAGCCGCTGTACCTGGTGTTAATGCGCTGGTGTTGTCCGATCGAGCAGATAGCCTTAATCAGTTGACAGCACTTATCCGTGATTTAGACAGTAATATAAATGACAGTTTGCAAGTGATACCGCTACGCCACGTCGATGCGGAACGCATGATGGAGTTAATTAGCGCTTTAGTCGCAAGTGCGGGTAATGGACAAGCGCAAGGTGGTAACAATCAGCTAAAAGTTATTGCTGATACGTCGAGTGATAGGCTGTTGGTCAAAGGCAGTCCTGAAATGATTGCGAAAGTCCAAGAAATGGTCAGTCAATTAGATACCACACCTACCAGACGTTTAAGTGGTCTACGTGTCTTTCGCTTAAAGTATGCTAGTGCCGGCCACATCGCTGATATGTTACGCGGTTTACTCGCTAATCAATCTATCAATAGTGCAGGCGCAACCTCGACACTAGAGTCAGCTTCGCTAGATGATGCAAGTAGCGTAGGCGCCACAATTAATAATACAGCCAGCAATAGCATCGGTAGTAGTAGTGCGGCCTCCGTATCGACTAGCGGCACAAATGGAACAAGTACAGGGAAAGACGGTCGTCCGTTCAGTATTATCGCTGACGAGACTCAAAACGCCGTTATCGTTAATGCATCGCCTGAGCTGATGTTTGAGATTGAAGATGCGGTCAACCAGTTAGATAGTCGCCGCGCACAAGTATTGATTCAAGCCGCTATTGTTGAAGTGTCAGGTGATGATGCAACTCAGCTTGGCGTTCAATGGGCGCTAGGTAATGCCAATAGTGGATATGGTGTTGTTAACTTTAATAACGTAGGGGCGAGCGCGACGACACTTGCAGCTGCTGCGCTAGCAGGGTCGAGTACGGCAGGTATTAGTGCTGCTGCTAGCTCTATTGCAGGTGCATTGATAGGTATTGGAGACAGTCGCAAAGACAGTCAGGGTAATACAGAGTTTTATGGTGCTATCTTACAGGCGCTTGACACATCTACCAGTGCTAATCTACTGTCCATGCCATCAATTTTGACATTGGATAACGAAAAAGCCAGTATTTTGGTTGGTCAAAACGTACCCTTTGTTACAGGTTCTTTTACCACCAGTGGTAACAATTCAAACAACCCATTCCAGACCATTGATCGTCAAGATATTGGTATTAATCTGAATGTCATCCCTCATATTGGTGACAATGGTACAGTACGTTTAGAGGTATCACAAGAAGTCTCGTCAGTCGTACCAGGCAGTACGGGTAACTCTAGTGGATTGATTACCAATAAAAGCCTTATTAATACGACCATTCTAGCGGATGATCAGCAGACAATAGCTCTAGGTGGACTGATGCGTGATAACACGACTACACGCCAACAAAAAGTTCCTGGGTTGGGTAGTGTTCCAGTTATCGGTAGACTCTTTCGTTCTGACAACGATAGCACCCAAAAGAGCAATTTGATCATATTCTTACAACCGACTATCTTACGTGATGGCGGCGCAGTAGCGAGTGTGACTGAACGCAAATTCAATCAGATGCGAGTATTGCAGCTGGTCATTGATAAAAACGGTACGATCAAGCAATTGCCATTGAGCGGCACTGAAGGTTGGAATGGAGATGTCAGTGCAGATTACGAGCTAATGCCGCTTAACCCCCTAGTCCCTAAACGCGATCAAGCGCCAAAATCTACTACGCAAGGTTTTACGAGAGTAGATAGCCCTAATAGCGGTATCACAACTTATCCTCTCAATCGTTGAAACTATAGCCATATATATAACGGTTAATATGATTCAACGCGATTAGCTAATGTACGATGTGATAGAAGATAATTACATCGTACATTAGCTTGCGTACTCATAACACAGATAAACATAACCACTCTTATATTTAAGTATATTAGTTACTAATATAATAAGTTACGCATTATGTTTTTCACTACCGTACATCAGACGCTAAAATGACAGATAATAAAAACACAAAAAAATGGCTTGTATTGAGTGTAGCTGCTACTGCGCTACTACTTATCCCTAGACGTAGTAGTCGAAAGGCTAATACGAAAATAGCTGATAACTATGATGCTGTTTCTAAGAGCAATAGCGTTGAAGCTGATTGTAGGGATGAGCTTAGTTAGTAAAAGCTAGTAATCAAAAAATAAAAGCTTAATAATAGAGTAATGGCAATATTTTCATATAACCATGTTTAGTATTGGAACAGTTATTTAGCATTTATTACTTAGCTCTATGTTTTCAAGAGATATTTTTGGAGTCTATCAATGTGTGGTAACGAATCAGCAACGATTGCTGAAAAAAAAGTCGTTAGAGAAATTTTAAAAAATGCTTATCCTCTAATTGATACGCATACGCACTTTGATGCTACAGTATTTGATAAGGACCGAAGACAGCAGGTAGAGCAAGCCTATCGTCAAGGTATCCGCCACTTAGTGCTAGTAGGTTATTTACATCAGTATTTTGATCGAATGTATGGTACTCAAGATTTTATTAATAAAATATCGCAATCGTCTGCGATAGAGGCAAATAACCAAGATCAACAATGTATTAAAACGCATATCGCATTAGGCTTACATCCTTTCTATATTGAACAGCATACTGAAGAACATTTAAAACAACTTGAGCAGATGGTAGTTGAGCGTCGTCCGCTAGCCATCGGTGAAATTGGATTAGATACTTTTACTGATACAATGAAACAGCCTGATGTATTTGCCAAACAGGAGAGGTTTTTTAAGGCACAATTGGATATGGCAGTGGATAGTGGTCTGCCAGTAATGCTACACACTCGTAAAGCGCATGCTGAAGCACTTGCGATCTTGAAAGCGCATGAATATGACGCACATAAACTGGGTGGCATCGCTCACAGTTTCAGCGGTGGTGAACAAGAAGCCAAGGCTTTCGTAAAGTTAGGGTTTAAGCTTGGTGTTACTGGTCAAATTACCAATCCGAATGCTAAAAAACTACGCCGTGCTATTCAAGTAGCAGTCAATAGTCATGGCATCGAATGCTTGGTGATTGAGACGGACTGTCCAGATATGACACCTATTATGTGTCAGACATCGGATGATACCCATGCACATAATAGAAATGTACCAGCCAACTTGCCTTGGGTATTAGCAAGCTTGAGTAAGCTATTAGAGATACCACATGATAAACTTGCTAAGCAATTATGGCAAAATAGCCGTAATGCTCTGAAAGTAAACTGGGCTTATCCAGTATAATCATATTTTGTGTGGTAAAAGCACAACTGCAATTAGAAGCAAGAAAGTATGAGCCGAAGAAATAGCAACCAAGATATTCAAAAAGAGAATTTGATCTGTTATGAGTGATACCCAACAATGTGAACAGTTAGAATCCGTTGAAGACAGCATTGCACGAGACGGATCGCACCAACAAGATGAGCAATACGATCGTCGTTTCCAAGGAACACGGACACTCTATGGCACATCAGCGGTTGATAATTTTTCGGCAGCTCACGTCTACATTATTGGTGTGGGAGGGGTTGGCTCTTGGGCAGCCGAGGCACTGGCTCGGACAGCAGTGGGAACGATTACACTGATTGATTTGGATGTGTTAGTTGCTTCTAATGTCAATCGCCAACTACCCGCATTGGACAGCACATTTGGTCAAAGCAAAATTGAAGCAATGGCAACCCGTATCAAAGAGATCAATCCTGCAGTGAAATTGAACTTAGTTGATGACTTTTTAACGGCAGAGAATGTTTCAACATTACTGCCAAGTCGTGATGTAGCCAAATCTGCAATTGCTGATGGTAAACCGATTGTGATTTTAGACTGTGTAGATGACATGAGTGCTAAACTAGCAATTGCCTTACATTGTCGTTTCAATAAACTAAAGTTGGTCTGCGCAGGTGGCGCAGGTGGTAAGATAGACCCAAGTCAGATTAGAGTGAGTGATTTGCGTGATTGTTACCAAGATCCGCTACTTGCTAAGTTACGCAATAAACTACGCCATGAGAAGGGCATTAATAGTGCTTTGAAAGAAAAGTTTGGTATCAAATGCGTCTATTCGACAGAACCGCCAATTGTAGATAAGAGCTGTCAGGCAGGTGGTTTGCAGTGCGGTGGTTATGGCTCAGCAGTGGTCGTTACATCAGTGGTAGCGATGATTATGGTGAGTGAAGCATTACAATTATTAATAAAGCAGACGAATCGTAATTAATACGCCTGCTGTTATTTAATGGAGTTTACCTTGTCTATATCTAACTTACCAAAGCAGAGCTACCCTGTAGCGGTAGATGAATTAGAGCGCATCAACAAGCTAAAAAAATATCAAGTACTGAATGAAAATGATGAACCCGCATTTGATCGGCTAGTTGAACTTGCAAAATTGTTCTTTGATGTACCCGTAGTTACGATCACTTTTATGGATGAGGAAACGCAATACTTAAAGCCAGCCTGTAAATTTGATAGTGAACCTGAGAGTGTCAGTAAGACACCGCGTGATATTGCATTTTGTAATTATACAATCTTGTCAGATGATATTTTTGTAGTGCCAGATACATGGAACGACGATCGTTTTAGCCAAAACCCTATGGTCACAGACTTTCCGTATTTACGATTCTATGTTGGTGCGCCTATCATTTTGTATGAGGATAATAAAAGTTATCGTCTAGGTACTTTATGTCTGATGGATACAAAGCCTAACCATAGTTTTAATGAGCAACAATCAGCGATTTTGGCGGAATTTGCAAAAATGGCGGCTGATGCCTTGCAGCTACAAGATAAGCAACGTGACGCTAAGCATGCTAACGAAATGAAATCGAGCTTTTTAGCCAATATGAGCCATGAGATCCGCACACCGATGAATGGTATTATCGGTATGGTAGAAATGCTAGGCGAAACCGAACTTAGTGAAGAACAACGAGAGTACGTTGATAATATCAAGGTTTCTAACGAGCATTTGATGGTCATTATTAATGGTATTTTGGACTTATCGAAAGTCGAGTCTGGAAAAATGACGATTGATTCTATTCCATTGAATTTATCTAGTTTGTGCAATGAGGTTATCAGTTTATTTGCAATTAAGGCACGCCAAAGAGGCGTAGCCCTAGATTATAATTATACTGAAAAACTGTCTCCCTACGTTAAAGGTGATCCTGTACGTTTAAAACAAATCATTGCAAATCTGGTCAATAATGCGATTAAATTTACTCGTGAAGGTGGTCGAGTCAGTATCGATGTCAAACATATGAATAACTGCTATTGTCCAAATAGTAGCGACGAAAATGTTGCTAATGCGGGTCAAAAAAACAAAGTAAATGTAGCGATAGATGATGAAGCTGGTCACAATATGACGCTTTGTATAGAGGTTAAAGATACGGGTGTTGGTATCAAGTCAGAATCGTTAGAGGCGATATTTGATGCTTATGACCAAGCAAATAAATTTACCCATCGTATTTATGGTGGTACTGGACTTGGACTGTCGGTTTGTAAGTCTTTGGTCGATTTGATGGGTGGTCAGATTCATGTAAATAGTGAAGTAGGCGTTGGCACCACATTCAGTGTCTTATTGCCGTTAACCACTATAGATGAAGATAAGTATGAGACATGGCAAGATGCTAACGATACGACCATGATTGAGCCTACCCATGAACGATCTGGGCATATATTGTTGGTTGAGGACGATACCGTCAATGCAATTATTGCCCAAAAAGCATTAACCAATAGTGGCCATATGGTCACTCATGTCACTGATGGTCAGCAAGCAATTGAGGCCTTTGCTTTATTTCCTGAACGCTATGACGTGATATTAATGGATCACCATATGCCGATTTTAGATGGTGTACAGGCAACCATTAAACTGCATGAATTATATGACCCTCAACTATTGCCGCCCATCATTGCTCTGACTGCTAATGCAATGGATGGTGAGCGTGAGAAATATCTAAAAGTCGGTATGCAGGACTATTGCACCAAACCTTTTAAGCAAGAACAATTAAATGCCTTGGTACAATATTGGCTAATACAGAAGCAATCACTGGAAGAAGAGTGACTTACTTACTAATATTATTGTCAGCAACAGCAACAGCAACAGCAACAGTAACAGTAACAGCAACAGTAACAGTAACTAGCATCTTGATGTAACCATGATTGATGAATGTAAAAAAAGCTTAACCACTATATCAGCGGTTAAGCTTTTTTATTAATGATAGATGCATTTGTAAATATCAACTATCAGTCATGTTTGGAGTGATATTAGTTTACGCGAGTTTGGTAATCACCAGTACGTGTATCGACACGCACCACTTCACCTTGTTGTACAAATAGTGGTACACGTACGACCGCACCTGTCTCCAATTTAGCAGGTTTGCCACCACCGCCTGAAGTATCGCCGCGTACGCCAGGATCTGTTTCTGTGATTTGCAACTCAACAAAATTAGGCGGCGTTACTGACAATGGGCTACCATTGAATAGAGTGATGGTACATAGAGCATTGCTGTTTTCTTTTAGCCACTGTACGGAATCACCTAATGCTGTCTTGTCAGCTTGAATCTGCTCAAAACTTTCAGGATGCATAAAATGCCAAAACTCGCCATCGTTGTATAGATAGTTCATTTCAGTATCTAGCACGTCAGCGGCTTCTAGGCTGTCACCTGACTTGAAAGTTTGTTCCAATACTTTACCACTACGAAGATTGCGCAGTTTGACGCGGTTAAAGGCTTGGCCTTTACCTGGTTTGACAAACTCGTTTTCAAGAATGGCACAAGGGTTGCCATCAAGCATCACTTTTAGACCAGCTTTAAATTCATTAGTAGAAAAATTTGCCACAAAAAACTCCTAGGGGTTGTAAATATAATAGTAAGACATAGGGCTGACTGTACCAAAATTTTCTGTTATGCCAAGTATTTACGGATTAACGAGGATACTTTGATAGGCTAGACACTAAGGGCGTATAATATCGGATTTTGGGCACAGGTAGTAGGCTGTCATGATAAACCATTTAATCACACAAAAAAACTGGCAAACGCAATTATCGGAAGCTATTACGTCTGTTGATGAGCTATTAAGCATCTTACAGCTTGAATCAATGCAAGCAGAAGTTTACGTGCCTAAACACTTTGAACTGCGTGTACCGCGTGGCTTTGTAGCAAAAATGGTTGTTGGCGACCGAAATGACCCTCTGCTTAAACAAGTGTTACCAGATCAACAAGAGCAAATCGACATCACAGGCTATGTGGCAGATCCACTCAGCGAAAATACACAGAACCCCGTGAAAGGCTTGCTTCATAAATATCAATCGAGAGTGTTGTTAACCATTACCGGTGCATGCGCTATTCACTGCCGTTATTGTTTTCGCCAGCATTTTGACTATAGTGCCAATATGCCTACTGCTGATGCAAAAGAAAATATTATTAATTATATTGGTGCACATCCTGAGGTCAATGAGGTGATATTAAGCGGTGGTGATCCCTTAAATGTGACTAACCGGCGTTTATTTACGTGGCTCGATACTTTGGAATCTCTTCCGCAAATTACTACTATTCGGCTGCATACGCGTTTGCCATTGGTGATACCTGCACGTTTAGACGCTGCGTTGCTAGAAAGGATGTCTCAGAGTCGCTGTCATATCGTTATGGTTATTCATTGTAATCATGCTAATGAGATCGATGCACTGACCGCTGAACATTTGCAACGTACTCAAGCGGCTGGGATTACTCTATTAAACCAAGCTGTGTTGCTAAAAGGTGTCAACGATACTCTGGATACGCAAGTGGATCTTAGTCAGCGGTTGTTTACTTCTGGCGTGCTACCATACTATTTGCATGTACTAGATAAAGTGGCTGGCGCGGCGCATTTCGATAGTAATGAGCAAGCAGAGATTGAGCTGTATTGGGCATTACTAGCATCATTGCCAGGTTATCTTGTCCCTAAGCTGGTTAGGGAGTTGCCGAATAAACCCTTTAAAGTACCGATTGATATTTACAGTAATAGCTAAGGCAAGACACTATATCGATTTAGGGATTTAGTAAACAAAGAATGGGTTTTAAAAAAGCGTAAGTAATATTTTAAAAAACTAAAATCTAGAATTTATGCTTTTTTATGAGTACAAATAGATATATGATTGGAACGGAATATAACCGTTGGCACGCAAATCAATAAAAGAGTATGCGGCGTTAGAAATGGAATTCTAATAATAGTATTTAGATATCTTTGGATAGTACTGTATTGCTAGATTCAGACTCACAATCGATAAATATCATTACTCTTCTATAGTCGAGCTCAACAAATATTTCTATAGCATACATGCATTTGTACTGCTGCATATTACTGAGTGCCTCAAAACGACCAATAGTGAGTAAAGATACTGATGATCACTTTATCAATGTTCCGAGAAGTTTTAAATTCTACAGAACCATTATCTCCGTTATCTAATCGTTCAGTAAATGGTCAAGAGCGCTACTTGCTAAAAACGTTGACAACGCTACCGACGCAAACCCAAGAGCAGCAAATAGAACATTTAGAAAGCGTGCTGAGAGTATTACATGAAGCAAATATAGATAATCAACAACGCCTAGAACTAATGACAGCAGTCGTTGATGCCTCAGATCGATTGATAGCGACTTTGAGGCAGCATTATATATATGAGACAGGCGCCCTTGATCAGACTCAAATGTTATGTGTTGCACAAATACAATCACTACATTATTTGATTATCATGGTCTACGACAAGGTCATACGTTTTGAGACTCAGTTGTCAGAAGACCCTTCAAATCACTCTTCTGGGAAAAGATGGCAACGTTTTTTTGGCGCTGAGACTAAACTTGATAGCACGCTTGCTATTGCGATTTATCAATCATTATTAAGATACCAAAAACTATTAGCAGAAGAGACACTGTGCTATCGAAAGCCATCCGATTACCTGTGGTCTAGAGTCAATCAATTATATTATCTGGCCTATGAGAGAAAGGTGGCTGATATTGAATTGAGCTTACATACCGTCACCCATCAAACGAATAGTATTCATCAGCTATATTGCCAAATCTGTTTGCATGATTTGTTAAATTTGCGTGCTATGAGACGCCCGAACATCTTACTCGTACAGCGTTTATTGCCTGAATGGGCTAGACATGTGGTTGCGACAATGGAGCCCACCACCGATACAAAGGTCTTTGTTGATCTTCATAGTAGTCATCCACCAAGCTATTTAACTGTCAACTCTTATATCAATCCATATGAAGATCGTCATGATTGTCTATTTATAGAATTAACGCCGATGGTTCGGCATTTTGACTCACGGAAAAAAGTTTTGTTTAAGGAAGGCAACACAATAGAGTATAGTTTGCTCAATACTATTTCAATGACAATAAGCTACCGCTACTTGCAGCAGCCACTTACACTGCCAACCCAATATAGTAGCGAAAAGCCGGAAAAGTTAATCACTAACTTTAACAATATACATTACTACGTAAGTCATTCGAAAACCTTTGCTAATTTAATCGACGTTAAATACCTACGAGAAGAAGACAGGCCTTTATACGAAACATTTGATAATGATCGTGGTCGCAGTAGCGCAATAAATATTAAGGTATTTGATGACAAAGATAGCTTTCTAGCATATCGCACATTGTACTTGTTACCAAAAGATAGCGGGCTCAAGAAGAGTGTCGCCGACAAAAATATTCTAAATAAAGAAGAGGACAGCGTAGAGGAAATTAACCCTGACGTTTCTACAACAGCACCGCAGCCCTTACATATAATGGGTCTGATTTTGGTCTCTCGATCTGACCGGACACAACAACCTAATTGGTCGATAGGAGTGGTGCGCTGGCTTAATGTTGATAATAAAAATCCAGAGGTAGAATGGCAGGTGCTCGGGCATAAAATCGTAGCGTGTGGATTACGTTTAGAAGGCAGTCAGAAGCGAAGTCGCCATTTTGTACCAGCATTTATCCTTGGAAAAGACGAAAAACTGAAAACAACGGGTACGCTAATCGTTCCACCTTCTTACTTTCAAGTAGACGATAGAGTCGTTATGCGTATCGGCAACAAACAAACTTCCTTGCGGTTAGGACGTAGGCTGATAATGACTGATGAGTTTAGCCAATATGAGATAGCACAACTATAGGTCTCATCTTTGTTTCCAAAACGTAGATGGACAGGTTGGTAGCAGCGAAGCTATGCAGGTCCTTAACGAAAATATGATGAAGAGTAACGAGCATAAGTTAATCTGCAGCGGACTGAATTATTGTCTATAATGACGAATATTGTTACTCTGACTTCTATGCTAGCCCTAGCAATAAAAAATAACCTAAGCCAAAACTCAGTCAATACGATAAGACTTTCTGAGATTCATTCTAGTGCTTTTTTCATGTTAGGCTAGTTTGAATGAAAGGTGTAAGGTACCAAGATAAAAATACGACTAAAAGGCTCCCTATGCGCTCTCAATCTCTTTTGAATTTATTGGTGATTAATGATGATCAGCTTTACGCTGAACGTCTTGTGCAATTATTGAGTCCTTATTATGACAATGTGAATTTGGGTTTTTTAGACGATAAAGAAGAGCTGTTGAAACTCTTGCGTCAATCGTGGGACGTCTTAGTATTTGGTAAGGCTTATGATATGAGCTTTACAGATGTGGTAAGCATTGTACAAGAACAAAATATTGATTTACCGATGATCTGTTTGATGAGCAACGAGGTAGCATCGACTGGTTATAATGAGGAAAAACTACCTACTATTATTAGTGGCACAATGGTCAAAGCGCTTAAAGTGGACCAAGAAATACCAGTCGTGATGGCCATTTGCTTACAGCATAGTAGTTTGCGCAGTCGCCGTGAGCTAAAAACCTTACGCCAAGTGCTTTCTGAAGCAGAGCAACGTGCTAACGTGTTGATTAAGAACTCTAAGAGCGCGGTCGCTTATATAGATGAGGGTATTCATATCTTTGCCAATGATCCTTACCTTCAGCTATTCGGTTTTAAATCGATGAACGAAGTGATAGGCGTCCCTATTATTGACCTGATTTCAGGTGTGGATAGTGTCAAAGGGTTTAAACAGTTCTTACGTCAATTCGATAAAGGCAGTCGTCAAGACGTTGAGTTCAACTTTGAAAGTATGCGGACAGACGGCAGCACGTTTGAAGCGAAGTTACAATTGGCATCGGCAACACTAGAAGGTGAGCCCGTCACTCAAATTATTATTCAACAAAATAATAGTAATAGTGTAGAGGTTGCTAAGCGCTTAGCTGCAGCTGAGCGCAAAGACAATTTGACAGGTCTCGATAATCGTCGCGGCTTTGAAGAGCAGATGATAATAATACATCAGCAGGCAGTACAAGGATTGGCGACGGCGGCGCTGCTATATGTGCAGCTTGATAATGTAGGTAAAATAAGAAGTAGCTTAGGTCTACAAGGAATAGACGCTACAGTTAAACAAGTTGCCTATATGTTAGATGAGCTAGTATCTGATGGTCATGTTAGCCGTTTTAGTGATACCGCATTTACAATATTAGTGAAAAATAAGACAACAAGCGAGCTTGAAGAGATTGCTGCGCGTATCGGCTCAACTATCAAGAATATGTTTATTGAAGTTGATAAACGCACCACAAATACAACGGTTAGTACTGCCGTTGTCAGAATTGAAAGGAACACCGCAGAGCCCACTATCATATTAGAACGTGCTATGGACGCTATGAGTCAAATCATGGTAGAGACTTCTAATAGCGGTGGCTCTTACCACATATATGATCCAAGCGAACATGCCAATAGTGATGATCATGCCCTTGCTGAATCGTTGGTTGACGCCATTACTAATAATCGCTTTGAGCTATCATTTCAATCAATATACGATATCAACAACGATCGTAGCGACTTTTTTGAAGTATATCTACGACTACCATTGTCCGATGCTGACAATACGGTACTAACCCCTGATCAGTTCATGGCAGTGGCTAAGAAGCATCAGTTACTAGAAAAGATAGATCGATGGGTACTTATCAATGCCTGTAAAAAAGTCAATGATGTCCGTAAATCATATCCTGAAGCCAAATTATTAGTACAGTTAACCAGTGCTTCATTGGTCGATAAAAAATTGCCGCTAGTGGCAAGTCAGCTGATAAAAGCAGTAGGCGGCGCAGCTGGTGTATTAACGCTACAGTTCAATGAAATAGATATCTCTGATCACTTGACCATCGCGAAATCTCAATTTTCTGCACTCAATGATGTCAGCTGTCAAATTGGTATTAATAATTTTGGATCTTCCGTCAAATCTATTGAAATTGCTAATTTTGTCCAACCTAATATGGTACGCTTAGCGCGTAGCTATGTTCAAGATATTGGTTCAGCAGAAAATCTAGAAACGGTTAAGTCTCTTATCATACGTACTAACGAGATCAAAGTTGACGTGCTCATGCCTTATATTGAAGATGCAGCAACGATGTCAGTCGCTTGGAGTGTGGGTGCACGCTATTTACAAGGGTACTACTTAGAAGAGCCCAGTAGTACAATAAAGGTAGCGAGTTAAAAGAACAGTGCGTCATATCGTTTATACTATGACGATGATATTCTTCAACCAAAGATTGCTAACAATGTCACTTATCAGTAAATATCAAATGAGCAGCCTTTTGGCTGCTGTTCTATTGCTCGCAGCTTGTGAGAAAACACCACCTGACCACCGTAATCCCGTGACCCTGCCTCTATATACTGAAGGGGATGCTGACAATGGATCGATAATCTATAAAGATGCTTGCGGTCAATGTCATCAACGCAATGCGGGTTTGAATAAAAAAGGCCCACAACTAATGAATATATATGGTGCGCCGGCTGCTGAATTAAAAGATTATACCTATAGTAAAGGGTTGGAAGCATCAGGTTGGGTCTGGGATGCAGAGACACTCGATCCATATATTGCAGATGCGCAAAAAGCCATGCCAGACTCCAAAATGTTGTCTGACCCGATACCGGATGCTAAAGAGCGTGCTGATATCATTGCTTATTTATCCACACTACGGGCTGCTGCACCTGCCGTTATAGATGATGTGAATTGATATCTAAATTATCAGCATTGCGACCTAAAAAATGAGTTAATAACCTACTATGACCTATGCAGCTCACGATATACCGTCACATACATCAACAGCCAAAATACTTAGCCAAACTAAGCTTGATGTAGCTGATATTAAATACAATCAGCAGAAAATTGCACAGCTAATAGCGCAACTAAATCAAATTGTATTGGATAAACCGCAAGCCGTTAGGTTGGCACTCAGTTGTATCTTAGCAGGCGGCCATTTGTTATTGCAGGACTTACCTGGTATGGGTAAGACGACTCTGGCGCAGGGTTTAGCACAGTTATTAGGTTTGAGTTTCAGTCGAGTACAGTTTACCAGTGATATGTTACCAGCTGATATTTTAGGTATGAGCATCTACGACCAAAATAAACAGCAATTCGAGTTTCGTCCGGGCCCCATATTTACTCAATTATTACTAGCTGATGAAATCAACCGCTCCAGTCCCAAAACACAAAGCGCGCTACTTGAAGCGATGGAGGAGCGACAAGTCACGCAAGATGGTCAGACATATCCTTTGCCGCAGCCTTTCTTTGTCATTGCCACTCAAAACCCATTGCAGCAAGCAGGTGTCTATCCGCTGCCAGAGTCGCAGCTAGATAGATTTTTATTATGCTTATCATTGGGTTACCCGTCACCTACCGCAGAGCGTGAGCTGTTAAAAGGTAAAGATCGTCGCGAGCTACTTAAAGGTTTGGATACAGTGCTCGATACTGAGGCTGTACTATTGGCTCAGCAAGCCGTCAAGCAGGTTTATGTGGCAGATACAGTATTAGATTATTTGCAAAGGTTGGTTGCAAAAACTCGTGCAAGCCAAGAGTATCATGGCTTATCACCTCGCGGCGTGTTATCGCTGCAACGCGCCGCCCAAGCGCATGCCTATGTATCGGGATATATGGAAGTGACACCTGAAGATATCCAAGCGGTATTTGCTGCGGTCACCGATCATCGTCTCGGCCAGCGCTTTGTACCTGCGCATGTGACTGGTGGACAAGCGACCAAAACTATTGCCCAACGTATCCTAGCAGAAGTGTCAGTCGTCGCTTAGTAGTTGATATATTGTTTACCTGTATTGATCAAATACATCAATTGATCATGGTCTCTTACATAGTCAAAGCTATATAATTTAAAAAATATTAACGCCACTTAGTGCACTATCCACGGTATTTTTACCCGCTTTTCTTATATTTAAATTGTCCTGAATCAACTATATCGTTCTATTCCTGAGTCTGTCAGTCAGATATAAATACAAACACCGACAACATTGTCAATCAGATGGTAATAATAGGGTAGTCATGAGCTTGTTGCCAAAGGCATTAACCGCACCAATAAAATTAGCACTGAGCCGTTGGTTTGCCTCGCGCGCCCCTAAAAGTGATAGTGCTACGCTTAATTTACGTAACGTTTATATTTTCTTTAGTCGTGAAGGAATGTTATTCGCCGTATTGTTAGTGATTACCTTTGTTGCAGGTATCAATTATGGCAATAATTTGGTGCTGGGTTTATGCTTTTATCTAGTCAGTGTTTGGCTAATTAGTTTTCATGTTACTTTTGCCCATATATCGGGCTTAAAGGTACGTTTGCTAGAAGTCACTATGACAGAAGAAGGTTTGCCTGTTTGGGTAACACTACAACTAAATAGTGATAGCCGCCAACCAAGACGCCAGTTGTTGTTTGAATTTGAGCAGTTAGCCAATACGAAAACCAAAAATGGCATAAACGCACAAAACTCAGTGCTTATCACGCGGTTGCAAGGAGAGCAAATCATTCGGCTACCTGTCCAGACCGATACTCGTGGTGAGCTTGAACTGCCACGGCTAAAAATAACAACAGTTTATCCTCTAGGTATCATGCGTGCATGGTCTTATGTCTACTTTGCGCGTACGGCTTGGATATATCCAAAGCCTGAAGCCTTTGACTGGCAAGAGAGACATGCAGTCGCAAGCTTAGAGGATTTACCCACAGGCGGGCAGTATAGACAGGGTCAAGACGACTTTGAGCGGTTAGATAACTATATCGAGGGTGAGTCGCTGGCACGAGTCTCTTGGGGGCACGTGGCACGGGGACAAGGTATGCTAACTAAACACTTCGCTGATCCTGTCGGTCACGAGCAAATGCTTGATTATGTAGATATGCCAGCCGCACATCATGAACAAAAACTTGCACAATTGGCTTATGGGGCATTGACTTTAGGTCAGCTAGGCGTGCCGTTTAAAATGCGTTTACCTAGTGATAATCCTGCTATTGCGGAGATGGGTAACGGAGAATCTTTTGCGCAAGCATGCTTGCTAAGGCTTGCGAAAGCACCATGACCAATTCTAAACGCTTATCTTCTACTGCTGCTGACGCACTGTCCACAGAGTATTCTGAGGCCGATGCTACACAAGCGGCCAGCTTTGAGCAGTTGGCCTTAGGTCAAAAAATCTCGCTTCAACCTGAGCCAAATGACACTAAATGGTATCGTAAAATATTGGCACTACCAGCTTATTACTGGGTATTAATTGCTCAAGTAGTTGTCGTATTGCCGCATTCCGCACATTTACCATTATGGCTGATAGGATTTGCCGCTGTCAGTATCGCTGCTCAGTTACCCCATATCAAAGCTAAATTCAAAAAACTGTCGCACCTAAAACGTATCTATCAAAGTATGCAAATGCTGGGGTTTTTGCTGGGGTTATTAGGTCTGTGGTTGACCTACAATACGGCATTTGGGCTTGATATGGGTGTGGCGTTTTTAGTGTTATGCCTAGTTAGTAAATTGTGGGAGCTGTATAAGCGCCGCGATGCCTATGTAGTGCTGAATCTATCGTTGTTCGTACTTGCGGCATTATTTTTGATGGATCAAGGTTTACTGACTACCTTAGAAGTGATCGTTGGGGCAGTCATTATATTGCTCGCATTTATTACGCTTAATGACGATAGCAATGCTAGCGGTGATGGGCGTCTGCGAACATTGGGCGTATTAGGGGTTGGTGCATTGCCATTATTAGTGGTGCTATTTTTGTTTTTTCCGAGACTGCCACCGCTGTGGTCGGTACAACTCTCAGGTCAGCAAGCCACTACAGGTGTGTCTGATAGTATGTCTCCCGGTGATTTTGCCAATTTAGGACAGTCAACTGAGCTGGCCTTTCGAGTAGAGTTTGCTGATGATCGCCCGCCGCAACAGCAATTGTATTGGCGCGGCCTGGTATTTAGTGATTTCGATGGTGTCACATGGCGTCCAGCCCCTCAAAAGGATCAATGGTCGTCGAGATTGCAAGCCCCTGCATGGGTTCAGAATGCCTTCGCGACTGTACCTGATGATGCAAGGGCGGCACCTGTTAATTACAAAATTATCTTAGAACCCACGCAGCAGAACTGGCTATTCGGTCTTGATTATCCGTTTTCTCAGCAGCCAGATATCAATACTACCTCTGAATTTACCTTATCGAAGGAGCAGCCTGTTACACAGCAGCTTCGCTATGATGTATTGCAGTTTACCCAGATGCGTATTGATCCGGTTCTGACCGAGGCATCAAGACGTGAAAACCTTGCTTTGCCTAACGAAGGTAATCCTCAAGCACGCGCGCTTGCTAAGCAGTTATTTGAGCAATCAGGCTCAGATCCTGTTCGCTATATAGCTGCTATCGAGGAATGGATCAATCGAACAGAGTTTCGCTATACGTTGTCGCCACCACGGCTTAATACCAATCGTATTGACGAGTTTTTATTTGAAACCAAAGCAGGGTTTTGTGAGCATTACTCGTCAAGCTTTACCTTTATGCTACGCGCCGCTGGTATTCCTGCACGAGTAGTAGCGGGCTATCAAGGCGGTGAGCCGAGTCGTAATGGTAACGTATGGGAAGTGCGTCAGATGGATGCACATGCGTGGACTGAAGCTTGGCTAGAGGGCCAAGGCTGGGTACGTGTAGATCCGACAGCCTTTGTGGCACCTGAGCGAGTAGAGCAAGGCATGAATACGATGACCGATCAGCAAGGGGCTGCTATGTTCGGCAGTGGTGCCAGTGCACAAATCGACTATCAGCAGTATCAAATGCTACAAACGCTACGTCGACTATCAGACCAAGCGAGCTACTACTGGCAAAAAGATGTGGTCGGCTATGACCAAGATAAACAGGCCGACTCGCTACTCAAATGGTTCAATATCAGCTCAATCATGCAGCAAATCATTTGGCTCGCTACCAGTGCGGTTTCCGTTATGGCTATCTTAGTATTTGTCATTTGGTATCGCCGCCGCAAACGCTGGCATCCAGCAGACCTACCTCTTGCTCAGCTCTCAAAACGTGTTGCCAAACATGACAAGTTATTAGCCCGTAAGGATAATGAAGGGCAGCTGGCTTGGTTGGAACGTTTGGCACTGGTCATTGATAGCCGCCAGAATAACGGTGCTTACTCTGCTACGAGTCAGCTCACAGATAGTGGCGATCCAATTGTTGTTCAGACAAAGCTTATTGAAATTAGACAAAACTACCGTCAGTTACGCTATAAACAACTGAGTACATTTGATACCAGTCACAATGAATATCAAGAACGACTCAAACAACTTAAAAAAGATGTGCGCGCATTGTTATAAAGATTTTTGATAATAGTGCCATTAAGTTGCTAAGGTATTTTGAATTGACGACAAGTTAGATCAGCGAACCAGTGAGTAAGTAAGAGAGGCGGTTATATGGCGATATATGTAGATTTTGTGCAGATAAAATTTAAAGGCCATAAGTGGTGTCATATGCTGGCGGATAGTTTGCAAGAGCTGCATGATTTTGCGGCGTTTATTGATGTAGATGCGCGTCTATTTCATCGTAATGCCAGCTATCCTCACTACGATATTACGCTTCAAATGCGTGAAATCGCTATTGCGCAAGGCGCCATTCCTGCCAATAGAAAAAAGATTATCGAGTGTGCAAAGAAATTAAAGGTAGAATTGAATGACCAGATAGAGCAATCTAGTCATTCTTGATAGGAGTGCCTTTCAAGTAAGCAAATCAAGTAAACAAATAGAGTTTTAATTTTCCATTTCACCTATTTATTCAAACGTTTGATCGAATTATTTTGCCGTAGCTGCAGTACTGATAGCATTAAGTGCTTTTGAAATATTTGCAATTTCGGTATCGCAACCTTCAATATTGTGGCGTGTCTGGAGGTAGTCAGGGTTGTTATATGATAGCCATACTTTCTTATCGGCATCTTCGCTAATTAGAATTTTTTGCGGCAAGTCAATGGCAACGGTTTGCTCACAGTTCATTAACGGCGTACCTGCTTTAGGATTACCAAACATAACGACTTGAGTTGGTCTCAATGATAAGTCGACACCTTGTGCATTCTTTTGATGATCGACTCGCGCGAATACCTTCATACCTTTGCTTTCGATAACTGAAACCAGTTTGTCTGCGGTATCTTGGACGGAATGATTGCTCTGTAAAGTGACCAAACCTTTTCCAGCATTGATAGAGGTTGTTGTATTTGTCATCGCACCAGTGCTATTGGTTTTATCCAACAACGTATCGATACTGGCACAAGAAGAAACGGCCACTGCTAGCGCAGCGATAGAGACGATTTTAATCATAATGATACCTTTAAGTTATTTGTAGTATGGTCAGCCCTAACGATAATGAGCAACATTGAATATTCATTGTGCGTAATCAGGTTTGTGATTGCAACAGCTCTTAACAGAACGTTAAACCA
Organism: Psychrobacter sp. AOP7-C1-14; assembly: GCF_052376135.1. Taxonomy (NCBI): domain Bacteria; kingdom Pseudomonadati; phylum Pseudomonadota; class Gammaproteobacteria; order Moraxellales; family Moraxellaceae; genus Psychrobacter; species Psychrobacter sp. AOP7-C1-14. Next base: position 31,738 of record NZ_JBQSVH010000004.1, read on the forward strand.
AATGTTCTGCCAGATAATCAACTAATAACCTAATCTTCGGTGATAAATGACGGTTGTGCGGATAAACAGCCCAAATGCTTTCTTCAGGCTCTCTATAATCATCAAGCAAACTAACCAATTCACCAGACGCTAAGTACTTTTGCACATAATAATCAGGCAGCTGTACAATACCTAGACCTTTTAGCGCAGCATCAATCAGACTATAGCCGCTATTGTATTGCACAGTACCAGAGACACGTAGGTGTCTTTCTACACTCGTTTGTTGGTTATCCGCCTTACCATGAGTATCACGGTTCTCTTTTACTTTAGCCGTATCTATAAAGTGCCAGTAGTCACGAGTACCTAATAGGCAATTATGTTGACTCAAATCACTTAGATGGTGCGGTATACCGTGTTTTTGTAGATAAGAAGGCGCAGCGCAGACAAAATTAGTGCGCAGGCTAAGTTTCTTTGCCATCATCGTCGAGTCATGCAGTTTGCCAATACGAATGGCCAAATCATAACCCCCTTCAATCAAGTCGACTTTCTGATTACTCAAAAAGGCAGTCACTTCAATATCGTGATACTGCATCATAAAATCATTGATGAGTGGTAATAACTGCTGCTCACCGTAAGTCACAGGCGCCGTTAGTTTGATCCTACCTTGGGGCTTTGATTGTAAGTTGCTAACGGCTTGCTCAGCCGCATCTAACCCATCGAGCACACTGCGGCAGTGCTGATAGAAGACACGGCCTTCTTCGGTCAGTGAGACCCTGCGCGTGGTTCGATATAGTAGCTTTATATTTAAACGTTTCTCTAATGCGCTGATTTGGCGGCTGACTTGTGCAGTCGAGATGCCAAGCTCTTTTGCACCACGCGTAAAGCTCTCATATTCTGCTACGTAGACAAACTCACTAATCCCTTCCCAGCGCATGATTATTACCAGTATGTAAAAGATATTTGCAAATATAGCATATTGTTATCAGCTCAGAAACAAATATAATAGTTAGTATCGATGTAAAAAAAGTGGTGTTTTACTATTATCGATGCTTGCCTATAGAGGGCAGGCAAGATAAGCTCAGTCTATATTTATTTATTTTAACTGTAGATATAGTGAACGCTAAAATGCATTAGTAATTTATTAGAACTGCTTGTACTTATAGCAAAACTGTTGTGTCATTACCCATAAATAACAATCAATTAAAAAGAGAGATTTTTATGTCCGATAAATTTATTAAATCAAAAGCAGCCATCGCGTGGGGTCCAAACCAGCCACTATCTATCGAAGAAGTAGACGTCATGCTACCGCGCAAAGGCGAAGTATTGGTAAAAATCGTCGCTAGCGGTGTCTGCCACACAGATGCCTTTACCTTATCTGGTGAAGATCCAGAAGGTGTGTTTCCTTCGATCTTAGGCCATGAAGGCGGCGGTATCGTTGAGCAAGTTGGCGAGGGTGTGACCAGCGTTCAGGTCGGCGATCATGTCATTCCGTTATACACAGCAGAATGCGGCGTCTGTAAAATGTGCCGCTCAGGCAAAACCAATCTTTGCTCGGCAGTACGCGAGACTCAGGGTAAAGGCTTGATGCCAGATGGCACCACACGTTTTTATAAAGATGGTGAGCCTATCTATCATTATATGGGTTGCTCAACTTTCTCTGAGTACACGGTTTTGCCAGAGATTTCTTTGGCTAAAGTCAATAAAGAAGCACCGTTAGAAGAAGTTTGTTTACTTGGTTGTGGTGTGACTACCGGCATGGGTGCAGTCATGAATACTGCAAAAGTCGAAGAGGGCGCAACGGTTGCTATCTTTGGTATGGGCGGTATCGGGCTGTCAGCCGTGATTGGCGCTGCTATGGCAAAAGCCAGCCGTATCATCGTAATTGATATTAACGAAAGCAAGTTTGAGTTGGCCGAAAAGCTAGGCGCAACTGACTTTATCAACCCTAAAAACTATGACAAGCCAATTCATGAAGTGATCGTTGAGTTGACTGATGGCGGTGTTGATTATTCATTTGAATGTATCGGTAACGTTGATGTCATGCGTTCAGCGCTAGAGTGCTGCCATAAAGGTTGGGGCGAATCGGTCATCATCGGTGTGGCTGGTGCTGGACAAGAAATTTCTACTCGTCCGTTCCAGTTAGTGACTGGTCGAGTCTGGAAAGGCTCAGCATTTGGCGGTGTAAAAGGTCGTACAGAACTACCAGGTTATGTCGAGCGCTACCTAGCGGGCGAGATTCCATTACAAGATTTCATCACACATACGATGCCAATAGAAGACGTAAACGAAGCGTTTGACTTGATGCACAAAGGTGAAAGTATTCGTACAGTCGTCAATTTTTAATCGTGGTTTTTACGATGCATAGTTTCTTATGATGTATGGTTTTTGACGAACATATTAACGCTATTATATGGTAGTCATCGCCTTCACATTATACTTTTAAAACGAAAAAAGCTGCTTCAATATCGAAGCAGCTTTTTTGTATGTTATGCCTAAACACTGCCTATTAGTTGGATGTATTAAGCAGTTCTTTTGCTAATAAGTTGATCGACTAGTACCGATAAATCTGATGCGGTCAAATCTGGAACTGGTACATTGGGCGCGTTCAGCATCGCATTATAAGGTCGGGTCAAAAACGCACCGCGACAACCAGCCGCTTGCGCACCTACAGTATCCCAAAGGTGACAAGCAACAAGACACATCTCTGACGTGTCAACATCTAATGTCTCAGCGACCATCTGATATGTTTCAGGTGCGGGCTTGAACTTGCCAACAGGCTCAATGCTGAAGTGTTGCTCAAAGAACTGACTGAGACCTGCTTTTTCTAGTGGCGTTGGAGAGGTGCTGCTCGCTGAGTTGGTCAGTGTGACCAGTCGAAACCCTGCATCGCGCAAACGAGTCAGTGCAGGCGCAGCATCAGGATGTGCAGGCATAGCACTCATTCTTTCTTTGAACTCATTGATATCGTCGTCTGTCAAAGTCACTTGTCTAATATCAGCAACCATTTGCAACGCCCCAACGCCAAGTTCACCAAAAGACGTATAGAGACCAGACAACGTCATGGTTTGTGAGTACAGTACTAGCTGAGCGAACCACTCTCTTAGTACTATTTGCTCACCAAAGACGCGCGTGAATAAAGGCGTTAGCGTGTCGATGTCGAGCAATGTTTCATTGACGTCAAACACAATAATCGAGGGAAAGCGTTCAGAAGACATATAGGATCCTTTTATAGAATGGCATTTTTATAACGTTAGGTGATTTATTCAGTCATGTTCGCCAATTGCTCTAATATACTGATGTAGTTCTCGACCCCTTGGGCGCCGCTGACCAAATGACGTTCATTAAAGATAATCGCTGGCACACTTTGAATGCCTTGCTGTTGCCAATGCTGCTCTTCTGCTCGAACTTCATTTGCAAAGAACTGACCTTCTAATACTGCCAATGATTCACTACGATCAAGTCCAGTCTCTGCGGCAATATCGGCAAGCACATTGATATCAGAGATGTCTCTGTTATTGGTAAAATGTGCGGCAAATAACGCTTGTTTTAACTCATGCATGCGGCCTTGTTGGTCAGCGAAATGTAGTAGCTGATGCAAATCAAAGGTATTGTGCATACGTGTGTCATCGTTGAAATTGAATTCAAAACCAACTTCGGAACCAGCTTCAGTCATTCTGACTCGGCTAGCATCTGACTCTTGCTTAGTAGAGCCGTATTTTTCAATAATATGTTCGCGTAGGTTTTGACCTTCGCTTGGCATGTTGGGGTTTAGCTCAAATGGGTGCCAGTGGATGGTGTGAGCTGTGTTAGTTTGCTCAAGTGCTGCTGCTAATTGACGATAGCCGATGACGCACCAAGGGCAAACGACGTCTGAGACGATGTCTATTCGGAGCGGTTTTTCTGATGTGCTCATATTTCCTCACAGGTATTATTATGTATGTTTTATTTGGGGTGTATAGATAGTGGCGTATTAGTTGGAATCAAGTAGATATACTTAATTATTGGGTAGCAAGTTAGTTCATACTAAGAGCATGACTAAGTGATTACAATGTAGTCTGCGCCGTCTGCGTCACCAATTCGATAGCGTAATTGTAACTATTATTAACGAGTAAATAGGCGTTCTTGCGATACGATGACTCGGTAATAATAAAATCTACGTATACTTAATCAAGCATGCATAATCCTAAAATAGGCTTTTATTCAGAGTGGCTTCGTTGAAATGATAACCAAAGAAGAGTTTGCTGAGAGGGAATAAAAACTTAATATCAATAATGAAGTCACAGGTAAAAAATATTACTGAGGCGATAAAATGGGGTTACAGCACAAAAGCATTTTATTTGCGTATTAAAGGTCACACCGCTGTGGCGGTCGTTTCGCTTGGTTGCTGTAGTAAAAATAATTTTAATGCTGAGCTACCAAGATCATGTTTGGATGAAAAAACAACTATCATAAAAGCGTAGCCAGTTTCTAGCTACGTAAAGGTTGCATTTGAGAGATACAGTAAGCAAATTCTATATAGAAAAAAGTTATTTGAAAGCTCCATGAACTTGCCGTTCATGGGGCTTTTTTTATCGGAATTTTCTCCGATATCACGTAAAAAATTGACAATAAACAATATATCACCTATTAGTAGTGCTAACATTTCTAGAGTCTCGCAGATTAAAAACTACACTGGAATCCCTACAAAGTAAAAACAAAACAATTTTTTTCATAAGCCATAATAAATTTATTGACGCTCTCTTTTTGAAGCGTATTTCAGCATTTTATTATGTTCACCTGCCAGCGAGAAGCCAGCATGTCTACTTTGACTTTAACAATCAATAAGCAAGATTATCAGCTTGAAAGTCTTGATGCCCGTACGACATTGCTCGACGTCTGTCGTCAGCACCTGCAAATCACTGGACCCAAAAAAGGCTGTGACCACGGTCAATGCGGGGCTTGTACGATGCTTATCAATGGACGACGGGTCAATTCCTGTCTGACGCTCGCTGTTATGCACGATGGCGATAACATCACCACGATTGAAGGCATCGGAATGCCAGACTCACTATCGGTGTTACAACAAGCGTTTAAGGACAATGACGCCTTTCAGTGTGGGTATTGCACACCCGGTCAAATTTGCTCAGCGACTGCATTGATAGAAGAAATAAAGCAAAACTGGCCAAGCCATGTCAGCACAGATTTGCAAAATCCTGATGGTCACCTTGTACAAGAAATCGCTGAGCGCATGAGCGGTAATATTTGTCGCTGCTCAGCTTATCCGAATATCATTAAAGCTATTTCACAAGTGCTTGAAGGTGAGGTATCAGAATCTACAACTCAAACAGCTGACAACGCTGTGCAAACCTCAAGTGTCACAGGTATTTGGTCACCGCCACCGAGTGAGGCGCAACTTGGAAAGGCCTCAGCAGATAACAATAAGACAAATAGTAAGACAGCGACTGCTACGACAGGAGGTCGCTCATGAAACGCTTTGAATACAACCGTGCTGATGTACCAGAGCAAGCCGCGATATCTGCCAGTGATAAAGAGGCTTCTTTTATCGCAGGTGGTACCAACTTATTAGACTTGATGAAACTGGAGGTCGAGACGCCAATTAAATTGGTCGATATTACTCGTTTGGAATTAGAGCAAGTCGAAACCACTGCTGATGGTGGTTTACGCATAGGTACGCTCGTGACCAATAGTGATTTGGCAGCGCATCCTGAGGTCATTGCAAATTACCCAGTATTGTCCCGAGCGATTTTGGCAGGAGCGACTGGTCAGTTGCGTAACAAAGCAACGACTGGCGGTAATTTTTTACAGCGCACCCGTTGTTACTACTTTTATCAGACAGATAGCGCCTGCAATAAGCGTGAACCGGGCACAGGTTGTCCTGCTATCAATGGCGAGAACCGTACGCTGGCTATTTTAGGTACGAGCGATGCCTGTATTGCTCAGCATCCATCTGACATGGCAGTGGCAATGCGCTTGTTGGATGCCACTATCGAGACAGTCAAAGCTGACGGCTCGACTCGTACTATCGATGTTAAAAACTTCTATTGCTTACCAAAAGATACGCCGCATATCGAAAACGTACTGGAGGCAGGCGAGTTAATTACTCACGTTGTGTTACCTGCACCTATCAAAGGCATGCACACCTATGACAAAGTACGAGATCGCGCCTCTTATGCCTTTGCACTGGTATCCTGTGGCGCAGTGATAGACACTGATGATAGCGGCAATCTGAAAACGGTACGATTGGCATTTGGTGGTATCGGTACTAAGCCATGGCGTAACGAAGAAGTTGAGGCACTGTTGACGGATACCGATGGCAATAATGACGTTATCGCGCAAGCCGCTGATTTGTTATTGAAGGATGCTAAAGGTAATGGTCAGAATGACTTCAAGATACCGTTGACGCGTCGCCTACTAAAACAAGTCATTCAGCGCGCACTAGCGAGCGAGGGAGCATAATCATGTCATTATTTGAATCAATCACTCAGTCAGAGCCGACCAAAAAAATGACCATGGATGAGCCTGTTGAGTCTTTGTTTAGTACAACAGCGAGCAAATTGGTTGGTAAGCCTATCAACCGTGTTGACGGTTCGCTAAAGGTTAGTGGTCAAGCGCCTTACAGTGCCGAAATCCATTTAGACAATAAAGCTTATGGTGTCTTGGTTGGTGCGACTATTGCTAAAGGACAAGTCAAGAATATTGATAGCAGTTCTTTAGACGGCATTCCTAATATTATCAAGGTCGTGACAGATCCTAAGCACTTTTTGCGTAATTCTCAGCAAGGCGGGCTAAAAAAAGCCCCGAAGCAGGGAGCGACTGAGATTTTTTATCATGGTCAACCCATTGCGGTCGTCATCGCTGAAACCTTTGAGGCGGCCACAGAAGGGGCTAATGCGCTTAAAGTCACCTATGCAGATGAGACTGACCAGGCAGCATTGAATTTTACTAAAGAGTTATCCAACGCCCATGCAGTCGATGAAAAAAAAGGCCCTGATAAAAATTATGTCCAAGGCGATCCAGAGCAAGGATTGATTGATGCTGAGGTGACACTAGATCGTTTTTATCATACGCCAAGTCAAAACAGCTCGGCGATGGAGCCGCACGCAACATTAGCCCACTGGGAAGGCGATAAGCTTATTCTTTATACAGCCAATCAAATGCTTGCGTCTTGTAAGCAGCAAGTGATGGATGCGCTAGACTTAAACAAAGACCAAGTTCAGCTGATCGCGCACTATGTTGGTGGTGGGTTTGGTAGCAAGCTCGGTATTGCCCCTGAATCTATTGCCGCTGCCATTGCTTCAAAAGAGCTTGGTCGTCCAGTATCGATCACCATGACCCGTTCACAAGTGATGGAAGCAACGGTCAGACGCTCGAACACTCGGCAGCGCATTGTGATTGGCTGTGACAAGGATGGTGTTATCGATACGTTGATACACGATACCATTGCTAGCAATTTGCCAGACGAAGCGTTCTTTGAGCCAACTGCCTTATCTACTCATTACTTATATCGCGGTAAAAACCGCCGTGTAAATTATGAAATGGTCGACATGAACCAAGTGTTATCAGGCTCAATGCGGGCACCTGGTGAAGCGGTCGGCATGATTGCCGTTGAATGTGCGATGGACGAGTTGGCCGTGCAGTTAGATATTGATCCTATAGAGCTGCGTCGCCGTAATGAACCCGAAAAAGACCCTAGTAAAGACATTCCATTTTCGACGCGCCAGCTGATTGCTTGTATGGAGCAAGGTGCTGAGCAGTTCGGTTGGAGTCAGCGAAACGCAAAGCCTGCCAGTCAGTTAGAAGGCGACTGGTGGATAGGCACAGGCATGGCTGCGGCCGCACGTGGTAATCAGTTACAGTCTTCTGAAGCACGCGCAACGCTCCAAATTGACAATTCAAAAGCGTTTGGTGTTAAAGCGGTCATTGAGACAGATATGACGGATATCGGTACAGGGTCCTATACCGTGTTTTCTCAGGTAGCTGCAGATTTACTAGGACTACCCATTGACCATATCGAGATGAAATTAGGTGATAGTGCCTTACCACCTGCATCAGGCTCAGGTGGTAGTTGGGGTGCGGCGAGCGCAGGTAGCGGCGTATATCTAGCTTGTGAGCAGCTACGTGAAATGCTAGCAGAAAAAGTCGGCCTATATCCTGACACAATTCAGCTAGACAATGGTCAAATTAAGCAAGTAGGCAAGCACGATACAACTTCAGAGAATGTATTAGAAGAAAAAACGCTGTCAGAAACAGAAAAGTATAATTTTGAGAATAAAGAGTCATATGCGCTTACCGAGGTAGTCGCAGGTTATGAGGAGCAAAAAGTTAGTGCTAAAGGACAGATAAAGCCAGGTAAAAATGGTAAAAAGTATCGTCAATCATCTTTTGGTGCCAATTTCGCTGAAGTAGCCGTGCATAAAGTCACGGGTGAAATCCGAGTAAAACGTATGACGGGTGCATTTGCAGCAGGTCGTATTCTTAATCACAAAACTGCAACCTCACAATGCTATGGCGGCATGGTGTTTGGTATTGGTTCAGCGCTGATGGAAGAGGTCATCCACGACAAACGTGACGGTCGTCTGTGTAACCATGACCTTGCCGAGTACCACGTACCAGTCAATGCAGATGTACCGCAGTTAGATGTGATATTGGTCGAAGAGGATGATCCTTATACCAACCCAATGCATATCAAAGGTATTGGTGAGACTGCCATCGCTGGTGCAGCTGCTGCGATTGCTAATGCTATATACAATGCCGTTGGCGTACGTGTTTATGATTTTCCGATTACGCTTGATAAGCTGCTTTACGAAATGCCAGAGTAATTTTTTGAGCCATATGTACGACAAGAACCCGCTTAATGAGCGGGTTTTTATAACTTAATCAGCAGTACTGTCATTATCAAGAAAGTAATTACCAAATAAGAGGTGTTATGAATCAGGTCGCTGACATTCTTAGGCTGGCAAGCAAAGCTCAGCAGCAAGGTATTGATGCTGTATTGGCAAGGGTCGTACGTACCGAGGGTTCAGCGTATCGCCGTGCTGGTGCGATGATGCTCATCTGTGAGGATGGTCGCTCAGTTGGGATGATTAGTGGTGGTTGCTTGGAGCCGCATATTATCAAACGTGCCTTTTGGCTTACTCGTAACGGTGCTAATGTGCAGGTTTATCAGACGGGTGATGACATTGAATATGCTGACAATGGTCAAGCGCAAGCAGGCGCTAACGAAACTAAGTTTGATATACGTGATGAGATAGATAGCAATTTAGATGACGGTTTAGACAATGATTTAGATGATGATTTAAATGATGCAGACTTCGATGAGCTAAATTTTGGATTGGGTTGTAATGGGCGAGTGCATGTATTATTTGAGCGACTAGCAACGGCTGAGCCATTGTTAGAGTTAATCCATAACGCTCGACGTACTCAGCAGCCGATCACTGTGGCGACCTTAATTCGTGCTAACGGCTATCCGCATCAAGATGTTGTATCGCGAAGCAGTGATGATGTGCAAATCGGTATGCGGATTAATTTAGATGAATACCGTAGTGTAGGAGATATTTCAGAACAAGAGGAAATAAATCCTTCAAGTACACTCTACGATACCGCAGAGGAATTAGCACAATACAATCTATCTGATAAAAATGCCAAATACATAACAGTGGAAAGCGGTGAGTTAACAACAGAATGGCTTGTGCAATGTCTGCAACCACAAGTACGTTTATTAATTTGCGGCGCAGGAAACGATGTGATGCCACTGGTGACCATGGCTAAATTGCAAGATTGGCATGTGACAGTTATAGACAGTCGCGCACAATATGCAACTCGTAAGCGTTTTCCTCAAGCGGATACTGTGATGTCGTTACCTTTAGGGGACAGTGAGACTTTGCTTAAACTGAGTAACAATGCAGCAGTCGCGCTGATGTCACACAGCTTGAGTCAAGATCGCACTCGCCTAGCGATACTGCTCAAGCATCCAGACAATTATAAGTACTTAGGACAGTTGGGGCCACGCTATCGTACTAAACGCTTGATTAATGAAATCAGCATAAACCTTAGCGATCCTACTATTTTGGATGCTGGCATCCATAAATTACATTATCCGATTGGGTATAAGCTGGGTGGAGATAGCCCTGAGGCACTTGCGCTTGGCATCATGGCACAGATAAACGCCGTCATGTACAATCAAAACGCTCCAGTGAGTGGCTCGCATAACAATTTTCCAAACATTTCAGCGGTGAATAGCGGTACAGATACTGATATTGTCCAGAGTGTCGTATGAGCAGAAGTACGTTTACAAAAACTATTGAACATACAGAAAGTATTGAACGACAGAGCCAAAATCATGCGGTCATTATCTTGGCAAGTGGCCTCAGTCAGCGTCTCGGCCAACCTAAGCAGTTACTTGTTAAGAATGGCGCGCCGTTGATTACTTCTATGACCCGACTGGCAATAGCTACCAACCCACAAGCTATTGTCGTTGTCATTCCTGATAGTCATCGTTTGATCGTTAGTGCGACTACAGAGTTAACCAGTCAACACCCAACGGTTCAAATAGTGATGAACACACGAGCTGATACTGGTATGGCGCATAGTTTGAGTTTGGGTATTGAAACAGTTGCTGCTTTTGAGTCGACTTCAATCGATCGAGTGCTCATCATGGGAGTCGATCAAGTATTATTAGATAAGCCACATCTAACCGCTTTGCTAGCGGGCAAGCACACGGTAGTGGCCAGTCGCTATCACAGTTGGCAAGGTTTAGAAAAACATCAAAATCGAGATGACACGGTATCTGATATCATAGGTCTGCCCTTAGCGATTAACTATAAACTGCTTAGACAGTGGCAGTCAGAACTGATAGGTGATAAAGGGCTTCGTCACCTCATTAGAGAGTTGTCCGCTGATCAAATAGGTGAGGTCGACAATGACCAACTTAGCTATGATATTGATACGCCTGAACAGCTATCATTTGCTAGAAAACAGGGTTGGCTTGATAGCTAGCCTGATTGGTTTAATTTATTTTGAACAGTATTCATTTTGAACAACGAAATGCGAGAGAATAACATCATAAATATGATAGAAACCGAACGTCTGTATCTTAGGCAGTGGCAAGCGAGCGACTTTGCGCCATTCGCTGAGATGAATGCTAACCCTGAAGTAATGAAATACTTTCCTAAGCTACTGACCCCAAAAGTAAGCGATATAATCGCCAATAAGTGCCAGCAGCTAATTCAAGATAAAGGCTGGGGACTTTGGGCAATTAGCCTAAAAGACCATCCAAAAAATAATGGAAACTTTATCGGATTTGTAGGCTTGAATGAGACACATGCAGAGATGTCGTTTGCCCCTGCAGTTGAAATTGCTTGGCGATTGCACAGTGACTATTGGGGTCAAGGGTATGCTACCGAAGCCGCCCGTGCGTCTTTGGATTTTGCTTTTACTGAGCTAGGGCTTGAAGAAGTGGTTTCATTTACAGCAGCCGTTAATAAGCGCTCGCAACTGATTATGCAGCGTATTGGTATGACTGATACGCAAGATAACTTCTACCATCCTGCACTCAAATCCACTCATCCGCTTGCTGAGCATGTGCTATATAAGATTACTCGTCAGCAATGGCAAGGTATAGTCAAATCCATATAAATCCGCTACATCGTCACCCTCGCTAAGTATACTCATGTATAACTTGCACTCGGTTTTCTTGTATCGAAATTATTTGAATTCAACTATAGTTAGTAATAACAAGGTATATAGGGAGCCTACGACAAACTGCTCAGAACTTTATTTGTCTTGACCAATTTCACGATGTGAGAACGCCCTTCGTTAATTTAGAAACTTGAGCCCAGACGTTTTGAGTGCCCATACCAGCTCTACAAAGGCGCGACTGTTGGTCAAGGGTTCGCCATCGATGATGAGGACGTAGCCTGCATTATCTATCCATAAAAACACAAAGCTGGTCTCAGGAATGAGTAAATCAACCTGTTGAAAAAACGAGATTGCTTGGCTTTCTACTGCCCAACCACGTTGTTTTTGGCGAAGCATAAATCCTGAAAAATCAGCAGCAGCGACACTAAGCATGTCTGCTTCTTCTTGTCTGTAGCCGACTCGCGCCAAACAGAATCCTTCGTCAGAGCCAATCGCGGCTCGACGTTTACCAGACAAGCTTGCCACAACGTAAGGTAAAAACTGGTCTAATGGCAAGTTGGGTGCTGGTAAAAACAGCGACAGTTTTTCAATCCAGCCTTGTTCTATAAAGCTCTGTAGCCATTGTTCAGAATAACGCTGAAGCCAGTCAGCAGCGAGCAGTGTCTGATCATAAGACAACAGATTCTGTAATGCCAGCTGCTCATCAGTCGGCTCGTTCTGTGAAAATGCCTCAAAAATACCAGCTGGCGTCAGAGTAAGATAGGTTTTTTCAGCGTTTAAGTAAGAGGACATAGCGGCTACCGTAGTGATCAAAAAGTAATAAAAGTGCGATGAACGTTATAAACAAATGGTAATTTATAGTTCAGCAGAAGGTTTGGTGGTTTGGTCAAGGTGTTGTTGGCAGTCATCCCAACGCGCATCGAACTGCCAATCACTTTTACCCAAGCGGAACCATACTAGCGAAAATGCGAGACGATCATTACGCGAAGTACAATGGGCAAAAAATTCATTTTCGATTTGTTCAATCGTGCCCCAGTCTTCGTCATCACGCGCTTGCATCAGCTCGGTAGTAATATCTTTAGCAATTTCTCGGGCATCGTCGCTACTGATACGTAGCCGTTGTTTCTGCTCATTGAGAGAAGGGGATATCAGCACACTCCAACGAGTGGCCAACATACTATTGCGCTGAATGTATCTTTTTTTATCAATACAATCGCGAAAGCCTTGCTGGACATGAGGATACAGACGGTCTTTAATACGAGTAAATAGGTTATTTACATCATATGGAATATCAAACCAACATCCATAGAAAAAGTCTGCCACCGCGCCTTGTAGAGGTTCTTTTTCCGTCAATAGTAACGCGGCGTTGATGCGCTGCTCATGAAAATGACGGTTATTGGGAGCCAAAAACACTTTACGTGAATAAAACCGAAATACTCGGTGCGCGACTCTTTCATTTTCTTTGATAAGGTCTGAGTCAGACATAATAATACCCTCCTGTCATCGCTACTATTACGACGGTGCTTGCTGTAGTGATAATGGCGTCGTATAACAAGCGATGATTTAGTTCAGAGAAATAGCGCTTGATATCAATATAACAATTAAGCGATTAGTCCAATAATGTCTGCATCAAATCAATCATAAATTCGGCATCTTCTTCGCTCATCGGCTCAAACCCCTGAGGCATACCAAGCTCAGCCAATGCTTCTTTACCATCATCATCGTTATGCAAATTGAGGATGGCCTCTGAGAATATTTTCGCATCAGGAAAGTCTTCTTTAATAAGGAGCACGTGACTGATATCAGCCAAGTCACTTTCGATCAGTACTGATAGCTGAGTTTTGGTCAGGCGTGAAAAGCTATGAAAAATCTCTGCTAAGAAAAACGCGACTTGAGCCTCACCTTTGATGACTTTGCGAGCAGCTGCTTGATAGGTCTCGGTCACATCCCAGCTAAGATCAGACGCTTCTATATCGACGGCCTCTAGCAAACGCAGACCAATCAGTTTGACATCTCGGTTGTCAGCCATCGCGACAGTAGCCCCTGTTTGAACGTTTTCTAGACGGTCAATAGCACTGTTGGCCGCTGCTGCAATGACCATCTCATCAGATTTGCCGATAGGACGGGCAATGGCTCGATAGCCTTGCTCTCGGATGAGAGTGGCTGCATCAAAAGGGTTGGCGTAAATGATTTGAATGTCACCAGCACCAATGACCTGCTCTTGCTCAGCATGAGAGGCAGGGATATTAAGATGCATGTTCAGATTGGCACGTTTTTGGATCAAGGTATTGAGCATATGCCAGCCTGCAAAGCGGTCAGGCGAAAAATCAGGGGCGATTAACATATTGTGTGTCGTCATGACTTAGCCTTCCTCATCTTGTTTCATTTGAGCATATTGAGTCATCGCTGCTTCAATCTTACTGCGTGATGGTTTGCGGCGTACTGATGTGTAGCCAACGGTTTTGCCGTGACGCACGTTAGGTACTACAGTGGCATAGACCCAATAATGACTGCCGTCTTTGCATAGGTTCTTGACATAGCCATGCCATTTTTGTCCAGATTCGGCAGTACTCCATAAGTCTTTATAGGCAGCCTTTGGCATATCAGGATGACGCAAAATATAATGCTGTTGACCAATTAACTCATCAATCGTGTAGCCACTAATCTCAACAAAAGCATCATTGGCATGTGTCAGTATGCCGTCTAAATCAGTGCGCGAGACAATCAGTTTACCATCTGGGTAGGGGCGTTCTATACCAGTATCATAGACAGTTCGTGAGGTGCCATCATGATAGGTCATCGTGATTTGCTCAGCAGGCATATCGGGCTTGTGTGCATCAGGGATTGGAGAACCCATGGTCATCTCCTTCGTTGGTCGTTATATTTATAATGATTAATATTCATAAGGATTAACAAGCGAATAGATATAGTACTTATCAAAAAGCCTAAATTCACTCGTTAACCGCTAATCAAATGAGCTTTGCCAACGCTTCTGAGGCGCGCTTAATATCTAGAAATATCAAGCCAAGTTTGGCATTGGGTTTTGCCATGATGGTAAGTACGGCTTCATCGCCTGATGAGGTCATAATGACATAGCCTTTCTCGCCTTGAATCATAATGCGATCGATACTACCGCGTGCCAACTCGCGGCCTGCACGGTCGCCCAATGACAATAATGCGGCTGACATAGCACCCACGCGATCTTCATCCACGCCGGTTGGTAGAGCTGAAGCAATCATAAGACCATCGTTAGAGATTAGGGCAGATGCTTCTACATCTGCTGATGAACTGTTTAAGTCTTCCAATATCTGCTGAAATGAATCTGTACGCATATCGCTTTCTCTGTACTGGTGAGTGGTTTTTATTGATGAGCTAATGAAGTTAGTCAAAAATATCCTTGTTTTAAGAAAGGTATTATAATTCCTCACTAATAATATTGATATACACTTGCTCAATTAAAAGTGAATTTTTCGGAATTTTTTGCCTTTTATCATCAAATAACTACCTTTTAACCATAATTTATAAGGCAGGTAGCCGTCTTTTATTAAGTTTGGTTGATCAACGGTTAGAGAGCTATCAAAACACTTTGTATTTTTGAGTAGAAATTTTTTTGTAACTATCAATTAATGTCCGCCTTTGCTATTAAACGGAACTGCTAAAATTTAGCCAACAAAAATTGCTTATAGATGCTTATGACGAAGATATTTACTAGACTTGTAAGCATTAAAGATGATATATATTTATGAGATAAAAAATATTGTTACTTTTAAACTCGCTATAAAAAGACAAATTTAGTCAGCTACTCTAATCCCATTAGTCTCTATGCATAAACTTGTATAGGGGCGTTTTCAGTTTTACATCAACGTTTATAGTCCTCTTGTCTACTCACATACGTTATGGCGTCGATGTAAATAGTTACTATCAATAATTACTACCACCACTTTTATTCTAAGGAAGAGACATATGAGCATCAGTGAAGCGATCCAAAAAGTCGAAGCGCGTTACGCCCATCAGCCAGAATTCATTCAAGCAGTAAAAGAAGTGGCGGTTACCATTCAACCTTTATACGATGCGCATCCTGAGTATAGTACATTAAAGGTGTTTGAGCGTTTGGTAGAGCCTGATCGGGTATTTGGTTTTCGCATTAACTGGGAAGATGATCAAGGCGTAGTACAAGTTAATCGTGGCTGGCGTGTGCAGTTCTGCAATGCTTTAGGGCCTTATAAGGGAGGTCTTAGATTTCATCCTACTGTCAATCAGTCTGTATTGAAGTTCTTAGGTTTTGAGCAAATATTTAAAAACGCCCTAACTGGTTTGCCTATTGGTGGCGGCAAAGGTGGGTCAGACTTTGACCCTAAAGGTAAAACAGATAGCGAGATTCGTCGTTTTTGCTACGCTTTCATGCGTGAGCTACATCATTATGTTAGCAAGGATATGGATGTGCCTGCTGGTGACATCGGCGTCGGCGGTCGAGAAGTCAGCTATATGTTTGCGATGTATAAGAACTTAACGCGTGAATCTACAGGTGTTATCACAGGAAAAGGCGTGGGCTTTGGTGGTAGCTTGATGCGTACAGAAGCGACTGGCTACGGTGCGGTCTATTTCTTAGAAAATATGCTCATCGCCCAAAATGACGTTATTAAAGGTAAAAAAGTGCTGATATCAGGAGCAGGTAATGTTTCATTGCATGCCGCCGAGAAAGTGAATGCTCTTGGTGGTATGGCAATAACTGTCTCTGATTCACAAGGGGTCTTGCATGATGAAAAAGGTTTTAATCAAGAAAAAATAAATTGGCTAAAAAAACAAAAACAACAGCATAAACCACTAGCAGAGTATGTCGATATCTACGGCGGTGAGTGGTTTGCCAAACAAAAACCTTGGCAGTTTGAGGCAGATATTGCGATTCCATGTGCTACTCAAAACGAAGTTGATGAAGCAGACGCTAAGCTATTAGTTGAAAATGGTATCAAATATGTGGTCGAAGGCGCTAATATGCCGCTTACTGCAGAAGCGATTGACTATATTCGTCTGAACCGCGTTCATTATGCACCTGGTAAAGCGGCCAATGCTGGCGGGGTATCGGTATCGGCGCTTGAAATGTCTCAAAATTCTGTCCGTCAATATCAAACCTTTGAGCAAGTTGATGAGCGCTTAAAAGGTATCATGAAAGATATCCATGATAGTGCTGCAAACGCTTCAGCAGAGTATGGTCAAACTGACAACGGTTATGTTGATTATATGGCTGGTGCCAATATGGTTGGTTTTAAACGTGTGGCTGACGCGTTGGTCGCATTTGGTATTTTAAACTAGCATTCCTTACAACCATCTAGTTATTGAAATAGTCGATACTGCGTTTGCTTTCTTTAGGCACACGCAGCATTTTTTTTGTCGAAACATTTGTCGAAACAATAGCCATTGCTAATCGGAAATAAATATTTTTATCGGCAATGCACCTAGATTGGGTACTCAAACAAAGTAACTACACTTTGATACTTTTTCATTCTACAGTGAGTAGAAAACCTAGCTAACATATATCTGCGAATAACGAAGCCAAAGTCTACTAATGGATTAAACGTAACAACTTGGTGAATAAAGTAAGTCACAAATGCAGGAGATAAGACAATGGAAAAACTGTCTAAAAATATGAAGTTGAACACTTTAGGTGCGAGTTTGATCGTTGCGCTGACAGTGGGTACTATGAGCACGACTGTGATAGCCGCTCAAACAAACCTATCTACCGAAGTCACATCAGCAAAAGATAACAAGGTTGGTCTAAAGCAAGCGATTACGATTGCAACCGAAAATGCATCAGGTATGCTCATCGGTGTCGATTATGATGAGGACGACGATGACACAGAAAACGGCGTATATGAAATAGAGTTTAGTACGGCTAGCGATAGCTACGAAGTAATCGTTGATGCTATTACGGGAGCAGTTGTTAGTACGGATACTGAGCAATTAGATCGTGGTGATATTAGCGACTATAACGTACAGAGCCGTGCAAAAGTAAATGTGATGAGCGCGATAGGTATCGCTGAAAAAGACGTAGGCGGTATGATATTAGATGTCGAATTTGAAGCAGATCGCGACTATGATGGTCATCCTCTGTATTATAAAGTTGACTTATTAAAAGGCAATGAGATCGTCGGTATTAATGTGGATGCCAATACAGGCGAGACGTTTGCCAACAAGTATAAGAGCTGGTAAAGATGCTCAAACAAGCCAAACGAAAAGCCACCAGCTGAACATGTCAGCTAGTGGCTTTTTTAGTAATAAGTCAAGGTGGGAAGATTACACTGTCTTGCGCCATGTGCCTTGTACCATAACGCCTTGGATAGGGTTTAGCCCCATCTGATAAGCCAAGTCGGCAGGACGAGCGATATCCCATAGTACTAAATCAGCATCACAGCCGACTTCTATTTTACCTTTATTAAGTAGTCCCAGTGCTTGGGCTGCATGAACCGTAACCCCAGCTAAAACCTCTTCAGTGGTCAAATAAAATAGTGTGCAGCCCATGTTCATCGTTAATAAAAGCGAGGTGAGGGGTGAAGTGCCAGGATTACAATCGGTAGAAAGCGCCATGGGTACTTGGTGTTTACGTAGCGCCTCAATGGGAGGCAGTTTAGTATCACGTAGCGTATAAAACGCCCCTGGCAGTATGACGGCAACGGTATTACTAGTGGCCATTTTTTTGATATCTTCTTCTGATAAATGCTCCAGATGGTCGCTTGATAGTCCGTTATATTCAGCAACTAAAGCACTACCACCTATATCGGATAATTGCTCAGAGTGTAGTTTGACTGGTAGATCTAATGAGCGAGCCACTTCAAAAACTCGTCTGATTTGCTCGCTACTAAAGGCAATATTTTCACAAAAACCATCGACCGCATCGACCAAACCTTCTGAATGCAAAATAGGCAGCCACTCGCAGACTTGCTCGATATAGTCGTCCGAGCGATCCTGCTCGTGAGACTTGTACTCGGGAGGTAGTGCATGTGCAGCCAGATAAGTGGTGTTCACATGAATGTCGTATTTTTCTCCCAGCTGGCGGGCAACTGTGAGCATTTTGCGTTCAGTGTCTAAGTCCAAACCATAACCAGACTTGATTTCGATACTGGTGACACCTTCTTTTATGAGCGCGACTAAGCGTTTCTCACTCTGTGCAAATAGCGATTCAATACTAGCGGAGCGTGTAGCATCGACTGTCGCAACAATACCGCCACCTTGTGCTGCAATATCCTGATAGCTAGCGCCTTGCAGACGCGCTTCAAATTCATTGCTACGGTTACCACCGTAGACAATATGCGTATGGCAGTCGATCAGTCCTGGGGTTATCCATTTACCATCTATATCTGTGATTTGGCTATCTTGATATTTAGGCAAATGAGCAGTGATCTGATCCTGTGTCCCGATCCAAGCAATTTTACTGTTTTTGATACCGACAGCCGCGTTAAGTAGCTGACCGTATGGAATGCTATTAGCGTGATTATTGGCATAAATATCAAAACCGTATTGCTCTGAAAAGGTCGCGATATTGGCATTAATAATAATGTGATCAAAAGACGTTATAGTAGGCTCATCTAGTGTCTGTTCTGTAGTGTTTTTTAATGCAGAGTTTTTTGATGGATGCATAATATGCTCCTGATTATTGTAAAGTCAGTGATCGTTGTGGGTAAAATCTAAGCGATAAATAAGTGCTGCTCCACAATAGTGGCTAGCAGTCGCGCAGCAACCTTGCAGCTACGACCATCAACATCGAAAGTAGGATTAATCTCGGCAATGTCGGACATTTTTACTTTACCTGTGGCCATGATGGTTTTTACCATGCGCTCAACGAACCCAATCTCAATGCCGTAAGCGGCAGGTGCGCTGACCCCCGGAATGACACTGGATGGCAAGCAATCCATATCAATGGTCAGATACACCACATCAACCTGATTGATAAAATCTATAACCTGTTTAGCCAGTTCGTCCCAAGGCTTATAATGACAGTCCTCATCGCTAATGACTTGTACGCCCAATTGCTCAGCGCGATCAAACAGCGCCGCCGTGTTGGAAAACCGACTGACGCCGATACAGCAATAATGAAAAGGCTGTTCATACGTATCAAGATGTTTGGCAATCTGGCGAAACGGTGTCCCAGAAGTAGCAACATCCGACTGACGAATATCAAGATGAGCATCAAAATTAATAATTCCGATAGTAGGCACTGTGTTTGTGCTGATATTTGCTTCGCTTGTATTGCCTAAGGCCTGCCATAATCCCAAAAAGCTACCATAAGCAATGGCATGACCACCACCAATGCCGATGGGTAAGCCGCCTTGCTTAATAATAGTGCTAACTTCATCAGCATATTTAACCTGTGCCTGCTCAAGAGTGCTGTCGGCAAAATCATCATCGTCGTGACAATGAATGTCACCAGCGTCACCTAATAAGGTTGATAGTTGACCATCAAAACGTTGTTGCAAGTCAGCGATGACTGGCAGCGTGGCAAACGCTCGACGAATTAATGGCGGAGCGTGTCTAGCACCCACGCGGCCTTGATTGCGTCTGACGCCTTGATCGCAAGCAAAGCCGATTAGCCCAATATGTTGTTTCTCATAGGGCTGAGCAAGCTGATACCAATAGCGGGCACGCACAGTCTCAAATGGCTCTGCACGACCTGTCCACTGAGTCATATCAGCAGGTGTGTGGCTAATGCGTGTGGTAGTCGTTGCTGTTATCGCTGTCGTCATCGCTGCTCTCCGTTAATCAATCAATCTTTATTTAGACTCATACCAGTCACTGCGTAGTGCTTGCCAATGTTCTGCAAGCGTACCGTCTAATACTAACTGCTTAGCTGCTTCAATATCTGGGGCTAGATAACGATCTTTGTCATAAAAAGTCACTTGCTCACGTAGTTTTTGGTGGGCGATAGTCAGCGGCTCTGAGGTGTCTAATCCGCGATGGAAGTCGATGCCCTGGCTAGCGGCCAAGAGCTCAATACCAACGATAGTCGCGGTATTTTGTGCCATCTCATGTAGACGACGGGCGCTATAGGTTGCCATAGATACGTGGTCTTCTTGGTTGGCAGAAGTCGGGATACTATCGACACTGCCTGGATGAGCGATAGATTTGTTTTCTGATGCCAGTGCCGCAGCGGTTACATGGGCAATCATAAAGCCCGAGTTCACCCCAGCGTTATCCACTAGGAATGGCGGTAAGCCACCCGATAGCGTCGCATCGATAAGCAAGGCCACACGACGCTCAGACATAGAACCAATCTCGGCGATGGCCAAAGCTAAAATATCAGCAGCAAAGGCAACTGGCTCAGCATGGAAGTTACCACCTGATATGGCAACTGGGCCATCTTCGTTATTGAAGATAAGCGGGTTGTCAGTCACTGCGTTGGACTCGATTAATAAAGTTTTTCCTGCTTGATTGATGATATCAAGGCAAGCACCCATGACCTGCGGCTGACAGCGTAAGCAGTAAGGATCTTGAACCCTGTCGTCTTGCTCGCTGTCGTGTGAGGCACGAATAGCACTACCTTTGATTAGCTGACGGTGTGCTTTGGCGATTTCGATTTGACCATGATGGCCACGCACTTCATGAATACGTGCATCAAATGGGGAGTCTGAACCTTTTGCTGCATCAATCGATAATGAACCAACGATGGTAGCGGTTTCGAGTAAATCACGCGCTAAGAAATAACCACGTAATGCGAGCGCGGTTGAGACTTGCGTACCATTAATAAGTGCAAGGCCTTCTTTAGCTGCCAATGTGATTGGCTCAAGTCCATGCTGCGCTAGAGCGTCAGCAGCAGGTACTTTTTTACCGTCGACATAGACATGGCCTTCGCCCATCATCGCCAGCGTCATGTGTGATAACGGCGCTAAATCACCAGATGCGCCAACAGATCCTTTGGCTGGGATATGTGGGGTGATTTGATTATTGATTAGTCCAAGTAAGCTGTCTACCACTTCGCGACGTACGCCAGAGACACCTTGAGCCAAGCTAGCAACTTTCATGACCATAATCAATCGCACCACGCCGTCTGGTAGTGCTTCACCAGTGCCTACTGAGTGAGAAATGATCAGGTTGCGCTGAAGTAGCTCAAGTTGGTCATCACTGATACGCGTTTTTGCCAATAGGCCAAAACCAGTATTGATACCATAAGCGCTTTTGTCTCGCGCAATGATGGTTCGTACATCTTCGTGCGAGGCATCTATTGCCTCGTAAGCGCTCTCAGGCAGTGTTAATATGACAGGCTGATCATAAATATCACGCAGCATCGCAAAGCTAAGCTGGCGAGGGTGTAGGGTTAACGGTTTGATGTCGTTCATAGGGGTAATCCTAGTTGCATAGTCATAAGGGCTATATTATTTTTAATTCATATCTTTACTAAAATGGCGTGTTTTAAGTGTTTTTAGCGATTGTCAGGTTTGAATTTTTTAGCCAATCCAATTGAAATATATCGCTAAATGACCAAAAGCTGCAGCCAACAAAATACTGAGTACCACGCGCTCAAACCAAATGATGACCATTTTGGCAACAGAGATAGGGATTTCGGTAGCCAGCACGCATGGAATCATGGCAGAAAAAAACAGTACACTGCTGATGGAGATTACCCCTGCCACATAACGCGTCAATATGTCAGCATTGCTCAGTAATAATGCTGGCAGGAACATTTCAGCCAATCCCGCTGACATCCCTTTAGCTGCAACTAGCGGTTCTGGTAAGCCGCCAAGCGATGTGAATGGATAAAGGAGCAAGCCTAATGCGTCAAAGACAGGCGTATATTTTGCTAATAGCAAGCCTGTCAAGCCAACAGCAATGATGGAGGGTACGATAGCGGCTGCCATCGTTAGACCGTCGCGGAAGTTAGACCACAATATTTGTTTGAGGTCAGTGGCACGGCGGGAAGTGGATAAACCCAAATCAAATGCTGCAGCCAATCGTGTGCCACGTTTATGGTTGAAAGCGGGGCGTTCGACATGATCATCAAAGAGACTGATAGGCGGAATACGAGCAGTAATTGCAGTAACAATAAAAGTAATCACTAGCGTAGACCAAAAGAACACATTCCAGAACTCCATCAGGCCAAGCGTTTTGGCAACAATCACCATAAACGCCGCTGATACAGTCGAAAACCCAGTCGCAATGATAATGGCTTCACGCGCTGAATATTGCTTTTGCAAGTACACACGATTGGTAATGAGCAATCCAATAGAGTAGCTACCAACAAAGGAAGCCACGGCATCAATCGCTGATGAGCCTGGGGTTTTCCAAATAGGTTTCATGATTGGCTGCATGAGCACACCAACCATTTCTAATAAGCCAAAACCAACCAAGAATGCCAATATCAATGCCCCAAGCGGTACAATCATACCGACTGGTAGAGCCAATTTTTCAAATAAAAACGGCAGCATGTCCTTTTCCATCATAAAGGCAGGTGCTATGTCAGCCACATAAATCACTGCCAATACCAGACCAATGGCTTTGAAGGCAGTCATAATCATGTGCGTGATATTTTTGCGCCATGAGCCGTCGATAAATGGTTTACTCACGCCATAGAGCATGAGTAAAAACAATAGCGTAACGGACAAAGTATGCTGCTGAGTCACCAGATAGGTCGCACCATGATCGAACAAAATCGTGCTTTTCTCGCCAATGGTAAATGGCACAAAAAACATTACCAAACCGATGGCACTGAATACGATTAGCCGTACGAGAGCAATAGTAGGTGATAGCAGTTTTTTTGACGATGGCATTGCATTTTCATCGTGTAGATCAGGTGCTGTATTTTGCTCAATCATATTATCCTCCTTGATACAAATTTTGGACAAGCTACTCAATGATCGTTAAATCTAATTCGTAGTCGCTTGCTAGTATCTGCACTATCTTCTTTGTTTGACTGATACTGACCTCACATTTCTCAGTATTGTTAAAATTAATGAAAACATCTTTGGGTATATAGTGATTAATGGTCTGTGCCATCGCGACCAAACTGCTCAAACAAGGGATGCTGTCTAATCAGGTTGTATGTGGTCTCTATATCTTTTGCCAATGGATGATTTTCTTGGTAAGCATCAACATGCTTTCTAAGCCATTGATAAGCCACCTCTGTTGTATTACCAAATTTATTGTCTATAAACTCGAAAGCTTGGGCCGCCGATAGATATTCAATAGCCAACACGTAAAAGGCATTACGGATAGCAGTGTTTAGTTTAATAGCTGCATTATCGCCAAAGCTGACATGATCCTCTTGCATTCCTGAGGTGATAAAATTATCAATGACAGCAGGTACAGCAAGGCGCTTATTTTCTGAGGCAAGTGCCGCTGCTGTGTATTGGGCAATCATAAAACCACTTTTGACACCACTATCGGCTATCAGAAAAGCAGGCAGGCCACTGGTTTGCGGTGTGATTAGTCGGTAGCTACGTCGCTCAGATATCCCCGTCCATTCACTGACTGCAATCGCAAGCGTATCGCATGCTATTGCCACTGATTCTCCATGTGGATTGGCTTGCGAGACAATTTGATAGCCTGTCTGTGTTTTGATGACTAAAGGGTTGTCTGTGGCAGAATTAATTTCATTGTTTATTTGTACAGCTGCATGTCTTAATTGATCTCGGCAGGCACCATGCACTTGCGGGATTGAGCGCATACTTAGTGCATCTTGTACGCGTACCCCTTTATTTTTAGTAATTTGTTCGCTGTCTTGCAAATAGGTTCTGAGGTTATTTGCTGTGGCTTGTACACCGATTGATCTTTTGAGGCGAATGATATGATCATCAAATGCCCTTATTTGTCCACCTTGTGCTTCAAAACTCATGGCAGCAATCACATCTGCCCATTCCGCCAAGCGGTCAGCACCATGAATAGCAATACAAGCCATTCCTGTCATAGCAGGTGTACCATTGACTAATGATAGACCGTCTTTTGCGCCCAGTTTCAAAGGTGCTAAACCAAGCTCATCCAGCAGTGCTGTTGTGGCGTGAATTTCACCTTGATAATTGACATCTACTGCCCCGATAAGGCTCAAGCCAATATGCGCCATGTGTGATAAATAGCCAATAGAACCTTGCTTTGGAACAACAGGGATAATGTCATGTCTAATAAAATCAATCAGTCTTTGAACAACGGTCTCGCTAATACCGGAATAGCCGTGGCTATAATTTACAACGGCACAGGCCATAATGGCACGCACTGAGCGTTTATCGAGAGGCTTACCTACACCCACGGCATGGCTCATAAGCGTGTGATACGATAGTTGGCTGAGTTGCTGTTCGTTTAAGGCAACCTCACACAAAGCGCCAAGTCCAGTGTTTACGCCGTAGTGAGGTGTGTCTGAGTTTGACATATCGAGCACCGCTTGACGTGACTCACTAATGCGCTGCCAAACTTGCTCACTAAGTTCAATGCTTGCACCGTCAGCAATGTCCGCAATATCTTTCCAAGTGACCAAATTACCGTCAATAATAATTTTTTGCATTATGGTTCCTCTTTCTGACTGGGCTTTGATAGTGCTTCTGGCGTCATTGTGTCTTTGTTATAAATAAATAGCTTAAATGTCGACATCAAAATAAGTATGAACAATATGACAACCATCGAGCCACCGGCCGCTGCCAGGTACTTGATGCCGTCAACCCCTTGTGAACCACCACCAAATGCCACCATGACATAAGCAATGGCACCAATAGAGACACCCCATACGATTTTTAGATATGTTGGTGCTTCTTCATCTGCATCGATATTTTTGGTACAGATTGTCGCAATGGTTGAGGTCATAGAATCAGCAGCAGTCGAAAAAGAAATAATCAGGGTGAAAATGGCAAGCGGTATTAGAATAAAGGCGAAAGGCAGGTTTTGTAAAAATGCCCATAGACCAGCAACTGCGCCATTGTCTGTAATGATTTGAATCAAGTCTAGCGTACCATCCAGTTGCCACTTGATAGCAGAAGCCCCCCAAACAGCGAACCAAACCATGCTAAACACTGCAGGTAGTATCCAGTTAATAATCAAAAATTCTTTTATTGTGCGTCCATAAGAGATACGTGCCAAAAACAAGCCCATGAGAGGTGCGTAGGCAATCCATATCGACCAATCGTACATTGTCCACCAAGTCACTAGCGCTTCACCGCCATGCTCTTTAGTGTCGAATGACCATAGCATCACATTGTTTAGCCAGTATCCTAAAGAGGTGGTCGATAAGCTGAGAATATAGCCAAGCGGACCCACGACTAATAGAATAAAAAGAAAGATATAAAAGATATAGGCATTGACTGACGATAAAATACGAATCCCGCGCTTTAGTCCTGAGACTGCTGATAAGATAAATGCCGTTGCAATAACAAGGGTTAAAACCAACCAAGTGATTGGATTAGCAGGTACGCCGTAATAGGATTCGATACCAGAACTGATCAATGCAAGCCCTGCGCCAAGCGATGCTGCCAAGCCAAGGGCGATGGCAAGTACCGAAAAAATATTGATAACAGCGACTGATGCCGGGTGATAGACTTTTTTTCCAAACAATGGCACGAGTGTTGATGCAATAGAGAATTTTTCTTTACGGTTGTAATGCATGTAAGCAATCATCAAGCCGACGATGGAGTAGGTGGCGTAAGGGATGAATCCCCAGTTGTGATAAGTGCGTGCAATGGCAAAGATGGCAGATTCTGCACTGACTGGGTCAAACCCTTGCTGCGCAATCTCACCATAAATATTACCGAGTAAGATGATGGGTTCGTTAACCGAATAAGTCACAACGCCTGTGGCAATACCGCCAGATAAGGCAATGGCAAAATTTGAGGTAAATGAAAAGTTAGGTTTTGCATCTGCACCGCCTAACCGGATTTTACCAATCGGCGAAAAGAAAACAAAACCAACAATAATAAGCGCTGAGACAGTGCCTAATTGATATAGCCAAGAAAAGTCTGACAATGAAAAGTAAAAGACGCTTTTGGCAACAGATACCAGTGCTTCGTTATTAAAAATCCCGATGAGTGCAGCGATAAAGATAATACTAAAGGTGGGTATGAATATCACTGCATTGAGCTTGTGTTTTATGCGCATCAGAGTACTCCTTGTACAATACTATGCTAATAAACACCAAGGCATTCGCAGCCTTGATGTTTATTTAGTGAGTGGCTGCTATTTCACCATCGGGAGATTCAATCCATAATCTTTCGCTGTTTTGATTGCTAACTCATAGCCTGCATCGGCGTGACGCATAACGCCTGAGCCGCAGTCATTAACTAATACACGTGACAAGCGTTTGGCTGCAGCGTCTGTACCATCTGCAACGATGACCATACCTGAATGCTGCGAGTAACCCATGCCAACGCCGCCACCATGATGTAGTGACACCCAAGTTGCGCCGCCTGCCACGTTCAGCATGCCGTTCAACAATGCCCAGTCAGATACCGCATCTGAGCCATCTTTCATGCTCTCTGTTTCACGGTTTGGACTGGCAACAGAACCTGTGTCTAAATGGTCACGACCAATGACAATCGGGCCTTTTAACTCACCGTTTTTGACCATTTCATTGAATGCCAAACCTGCTTTATCACGTTCACCAAGCCCTAACCAGCAGATACGAGCAGGCAAGCCTTGGAACTGAATGCGCTCTTTTGCCATATCTAACCAGCGATGGACATGTTTGTTTTCAGGGAATAGCTCTTTGATTTTTTGATCAGTCTTATAGATATCTTCTGGATCGCCTGATAGCGCTACCCAGCGGAATGGACCTTTACCTTGGCAGAATAGTGGACGAATATAAGCAGGGACAAAGCCTGGGAAGTTAAAGGCATCTTTGACCCCTTCATCGTACGCAACCTGACGGATATTATTACCGTAATCGGTTGCTGGAATATTCATCGCTTGCAAGTCTAAAATTGCTTGTACATGTGCGGCACAGGACTGGGCAGCTGCTTTAGTCAATGTTACATGTTGCGTTGGATCTTCTTGGGCAGTTTTCCATTCTTCTACTGTCCAGCCAGCTGGCAAGTAACCATTAATTAAGTCATGTGCTGAGGTCTGATCGGTGACCAAGTCGGGCTTCATACCACCAGCATTAGCGCGCTTGACCATTTCGGGCAAGATATCTGCAGCATTACCAAGTAGGGCGATAGAGACGGCTTCACCCGCATCGGTATGTTGCTTGATTAACTCATAAGCGTGGTCAAGGTCATCGGCTTGCTTGTCGACATAACCAGTACGCAAGCGGAAGTCGATACTAGACTGTTGGCACTCGATATTTAACGAGGTTGCGCCAGCAAAGGTCGCGGCGAGTGGCTGCGCCCCGCCCATGCCACCAAGACCCGCAGTCAAAATCCAACGACCCGCCCAGCTACCGTCATAATGCTGACGACCTGCTTCCACAAAAGTCTCGTACGTACCTTGGACGATGCCTTGCGTACCGATATAAATCCAGCTACCTGCAGTCATCTGACCGTACATAAATAGATCTTTACGATCCAGCTCGTTAAAGTGCTCCCATGTTGCCCAGCGCGGTACAAGGTTGGAGTTGGCGATTAAGACACGCGGTGCATTCTCATGTGTTTGAAATACGCCTACTGGTTTACCAGATTGCACTAGCAGCGTTTCATCATCTTCTAACTTTTTTAGTGATTCTAAGATTTGGTCATAGCTTTCCCAGTTACGGGCTGCGCGTCCGATACCACCGTAGACGACTAGGCTTTTTGGGTTTTCGGCCACATCAGGATGCAAGTTGTTTTGTAGCATGCGATACGGCGCTTCTGTCAGCCAGCTTTTGCAATGTAGCGTGCTACCAGTAGGCGCGGCGATTTCGCGGCTCTCATCACGGCGAGTCAGCTTAGTTTCTGTGTTGGTTCCATGTTCAGTAGTCATGATCATATCCTTGTGATAGCGAATAGGGCGATAAAGTAATCAGAGTAGGTGTTTTACAGTCAGCCTAGTTTTCTACGTGAATTCATATAAATATCGAATTAATAGAACAGATTCTCTAGTACTGTTGTAAAGTTGTATATACAAATTATCAAAGATACTTTTTTCATGCAAGGTTTTTTTTATGGATAGCCACATTATTTTGGTGATTAACTCAGTTAAGACTAAACGCTTAGACATTTTGACTAAGGCTTGTACTCTAGTCTCGTGATATCATGTGGCCATTGTGATTAATACAACTTACAGTTAAAGGCGGATATGACAAAGACGGTTCCAGCGTATCAACGCATCAAAAATGCCATACTAGACAACATTCATTCTGGTAAGTGGCAAGCGGGCAACGCGATTTCGACAGAAATGGCACTGACTGAAGAGTTTGGTGTGTCTCGAATGACAGTTAATCGCGCGCTAAAAGAATTGAGCGAAGAGCGGGTGCTAGAGCGCCGGCAGGGTTCGGGGACGTTTGTCGCGCAGCAGCAGTTTAATCATACATTTGTAGAAGTGCGCAATATTGCTGAAGACTTAAAATCTGCCAATCGTGACTATGAGGCAAAGGTCGTGAGTAAGCGTGCGATTACCGCTGATATGCTTGATAATGAGTTGCGTCGTAAATTCGGCATCGTTGAAACAACCGCGCCTTTTAATACAAGTACTCATACGAACGCTAGCGATACACCTGTACTATATGAAGTAAAAATCATTCACTTTGCCGATGGTCAGCCCATACAGTTTGAGGAACGCTGGGTCGATGCCAAAAAAGTACCACAGTTTATCGATCAAGATTTTAGTGTGGTCAATACCAGTGATTACTTAATTGCCAAAAGCCCTCTAGAGAGCGGCAGCTACACTATTCGAGCATTAGCAGCTCCTGATGATATCGCTGAATTTTTGCAAATTGCGCCGCAGTCACCAACGCTTGTGTTGCGCCGGCAAACTTACTCAGCAGGTCAGGTCGTTACCTTTGTAAAAATGTGGCATGCTGGTGATCGTTATCAATTCTCGGGTGAGTTGTAGCACAGACCTTGTATATGTTCACTGGTTTTGTACGTTGCTACATTCAAAGTAATTTACTATATCCATAAGCGGCTATTTAGTTGAATCGCCGTTGCCATTGGCCTACTTTAGAACCGACTTACTCAATAGCTGCTATAATATTTGAACAATCGTTACAAATTAAAATATAATATAGAGAAGGTGTTGAAAAATAGCCTAAATAGCCTCAAATCGGGCAACCAACGCCGAATAACGTAGGACGGTTTGCACTGTTCTCTCGTGCCGGTTTGCCTTATTTATTAGCATTATGTATTTTATTAATAATCTGCTTTTCATTAGCACTGTGCATTTTTACTTTATTCATTCACTCTTATAAGGACGTCCTATGAAACGTCGTACTCTCTTAGCCCTTGCTGCTAGCACCATGTTCCTTGCTGCTTGTGGTCAATCTACTACCAATGAAGCCGATACCAGTGCGACTGACAGCACTGCTACAGGCGGTTCTGATTTACTACAACGTATTAATAATGGCGGCACTATCAACGTCGGTACAGAGGGTACTTACCCTCCATTCACGTACCATGATGAGAGTGGCAAACTAACGGGTTATGATGTTGAAGTCACGCGTGCAGTCGCTGATAAACTAGGCGTCGACGTTGAGTTCAAAGAAACCCAATGGGATGCGATGTTGGCAGGGTTGGATTCAGGACGTTTTGATATGGTGGCTAACCAAGTTAGTTTGACCACGCCTGAGCGTAAAGCAAAGTATGACAAAGCAACGGCTTATAGCTGGTCAGGTGCGGTAGTATTGGCACCTACTGATGACAATCGTTATAGCTCGTGGGAAGGTCTAAAAGGTCTAAGTACTGCGCAATCACTGAGTAGTAACTATGGTGAGCTTGCAGAACGTTATGGTACAGAGATCGTTCCTGTTGATGGTATGGCGCAAGCGATCCAATTAGTGAAGCAAGATCGTGCTGACTTTACAATGAACGATAATCTAGCAGTATTGGATTATCTCAAAAAATTCCCAGATGCAAATCTTGAGATCAAACTGACGGCACCTGCTAGTGAGTTACGTGGCTCAGGTCTGGTGCTTATCAAAGGTGATGATGAAGTCGTAGAAAAACTGAATGGAGCAATGGCTGAATTGGCTGATGAAGGTACACTCACTAAGCTTAGTGAAGAGTTCTTTGGTGCTGATATAAGTCAACAAAAATAATGTCAGTTTCTATCATGTCAGCTTCTGTAATGTCTACATCGTGGTTCGCGGACTTGTTGGCAGTATTGCCATTTATGAGTCCTGATCGAGCGCAGATTGTCATCTCGTCGTTTTGGCCGATGCTCAAAGGCGGTATTTATTATTCGATACCGCTGGCATTGATATCGTTTGCGATTGGTATAGCCATTGCACTGACAGTAGCATTGATTCGTATCGTTCCGCGCGCCAGTTGGTTCCATGAAGTCATTTATCGGCTTGCCCGTATCTATGTGTCCGCAATTCGCGGTACACCGATGCTGGTTCAGCTGTTTATTATTTTCTATGGTCTGCCAAGTGTCGGGGTAAAACTTGATCCTTTTCCCTCTGCAATTATTGCATTCTCTTTGAACATCGGTGCGTACGCGTCGGAGACAGTGCGTGCTTCGATCTTATCGATACCAAAAGGGCAGTGGGAAGCAGGCTCGACGGTTGGCTTGACATATTTACAGACTTTTCGTCACGTGATTTTACCGCAGGCACTTAGAGTATCGGTGCCGCCGTTGTCTAATACCTTTATCAGTTTGGTAAAAGATACCTCACTGGCGTCACTGGTGTTGGTCACTGAGCTATTCAAACAAGCGCAGATTATCACGGCTCGTAACTATGAGTTTATGCTGGTCTATACAGAAGCGGCGATTATCTACTGGGGTATCTGTCTATTCTTGACCTTTATCCAAGGCAAGCTTGAAACTAGGCTAGATCGTTATGTGGCAAAATAATTGATGGTTGAATAGTTATTAGCCATATTTCATTAGCTGCAGACGTATTAGTTATACAAGTGCTCACGAATAAACAAGTCACAAATAGACACCAGTACAACAGGAATTTTTATGATCAAAGTCACTAATATTCATAAAGCCTTCGGTGGCAACCAGGTGCTAAAAGGCATCGACTTGACCATAAACAAAGGCAAGGTAGTCGTAATATTAGGGCCTTCAGGATCGGGTAAAACCACCTTTTTGCGTTGTTTAAATGCGCTAGAGATTCCTGATCAAGGTGTGATTGCTTTTGATGACGATAGTTTGAGCGTCGACTTTGCGACTAAGCCAAGCAAAAAATCACTACTAGCCCTACAGCGTAAGTCAGGTATGGTATTTCAGTCTTATAATTTGTTCCCACATAAGACAGCGGTTGAAAACCTAATGCTTGGGCCGACAGTGGTACAAGGACAAACTAAAGCACAAGCCCGTGAGCAGGCTCTCGTACTACTAGAGAAAGTTGGGCTGTCAGACAAGGCAGATCTTTATCCGTTCCAGCTGTCTGGTGGTCAGCAGCAGCGTATTGGTATTGCTCGTGCGCTCGCTATTGAGCCATCTTTATTACTGTTTGATGAGCCAACCTCTGCGCTTGATCCAGAATTGGTACAAGATGTTCTTGAGACTATGAAACAGTTAGCGTCTGAAGGTTGGACGATGGTCGTGGTGACGCACGAAATCAACTTTGCCCGCGATGTGGCGGATCATGTGGTACTGATTGAGGACGGCCATGTGGTCGAAGAAGGCAGTGCCAAACAGCTATTTGAAGACTCAACGCACCCTCGTACGCAGGCGTTTTTGCAACGTATTGAGCAGTAGAAAAGTTTGTTTTTACGTAAGTAATAAAATAAGAAGCCCCAATCATGATGCCATGGTTGGGGCTTTTTCTTGTTAAAGTGAGTTAAATATATTCTGTATAAGCAGCCAGAAACACTATACCTTTTGTCGTTGTTTTAACCAACGAGGGACGCGAGGAGCAGTACCATTTAACACAGCATTTAATAACGCTGCTAGCAAAATAAGCGCCACGCCTAGATACTGAATCCAAGATAAAGACTGATGTAGTAACAGCATCGCAAGTGCAATCGCAGTCAATGGCTCAAAAATCGTAAACACCGATGCACGAGTGGCAGGTAGTTTTTCCAGTGCTTTCATATATAGACCAAATGGCACAACCGTTCCTAACAATGACAATCCTAAAACGTAACCCCAAGTCATTAAGGGAA
Organism: Psychrobacter sp. AOP7-C1-14; assembly: GCF_052376135.1. Classification (NCBI taxonomy): domain Bacteria; kingdom Pseudomonadati; phylum Pseudomonadota; class Gammaproteobacteria; order Moraxellales; family Moraxellaceae; genus Psychrobacter; species Psychrobacter sp. AOP7-C1-14. Next base: position 64,500 of record NZ_JBQSVH010000004.1, read on the forward strand.
GGTCTACTAGCTGATCATAAGTGTTGTAAGTCTCAGGCAAGAATAGTAATACGCCAGCACTAATGATAATAGAGGTGAAAAATACCAAGGGAGCGGGGTGAGCGTAATGCATCGCGCGCTTGCCCAATACGCCATATAGCGAATAACACATTCCTGCTGACAGGCCGAGTAGAATACCCCAGTTAACTTTTGCTTGCTCGCCTAACATCGTTAAGCCCACACCGAACACCGCCATGAGTGCTAGCAATACTGATTTTCGAGTAATGGACTCACTCAGTAAGAATTTCGAAAACAATAAACTAAACACAGGCGCGGTATAGAGCAAGGCAACGGCAGGGCCAGCACCAACGTAACTGACCGCAAAAAAATAGCAGACAGACATACCAAGTACACCTATCAAAGACTGCATTGCTAAACCAAGCCACTGCTTTGGCTGTAATTTGATGAGATGCGGCCACAGTTTTGGTAGCATGGCTAAAACGATAAAGGCCGCCGTAACGATACGTAATATCGTTACTTGCCAACCGCTAAATCCAATTTGGTTTAGGTAAGTTGAGAATATACCTAACGTGCCCCAGCAAATAGCAGCCGTGATGATTTGAATGGTGCCTAGCCATGATTGATGGGAATGGGTCGTTCCGCTATCGATGTTTGCCATACTATTTTCTTCTTAGGAGCTAAGTGACATAAGGTTTTGTAAGATTGCTATTGATACAATCTTTCCAAGCAACACTGAAATAACAAAAGACAACCTGATTAAAGGCTGTCTTTTGTTTGTTTTTTCAGTTTATCACTAAAAGAGAATAAGTAGCTACTAGGGCGTGTGCTAAATTCAATCAATAGTCATCTAAAAGAAGAAAAAGTAGCTGGCACTTGCTAAAAAATGCTAAACCATCTAAAAAATGCCGAATCATTGACGAATCCTCCATTCCTGTTCGCATCATTTTTTATTTCTATAGTCTCTGTTAATCAATCCATGAAAAGAATGTTTGCTCTCGGAGAGCATTTCGCTGAATAAAGCACACTTTTTCCACTTGGGTTCTTGGTAAGTGATCCGTATCAGCCCCACAGTTTTTTGATCGCTGTTTTACCCACTGAGTCTGCTCTTTTTTAAGATCAGCCGACATATCTTCACCGTACAAGCGTCTGACTTCATTTCGCGTTACTCTGTAACTTTCATTCAATACTTTATCAGACGTATCATACATCTGGTCAACTAGAGCAGGTTGTGAGGTTAATGACAGATAAGTTGCATTTTCTTTGTAGGTGGCACTATAGGTATCGATTGTCCATTTACTTCTTATAGATATTTTATGGTTCGATGTATCTATAAACCCATCAAAATCTTCGCCCTCAAAGGTATAACCCTGAAATCCACAAGGGGTCACGCCATCTTTACATAAGCTATGTTTGGTTTGCGCAGAGTAGTACTTAACAGCATAGGGTGATTTGCTAGGTTCTTGCGTTGTCTGTAACAGCCGCCCTAAATCGGGTGCGACTAGTAGCATATTGCTGCAAGTCACGCTCCCTTCTGCACAGCTCTCATAAAGGTTGAGACGTTGACCTTGGATGTCCATTCCTAGTATAAAGTTTGCCTGTACAGGTTCTACCGCTGAGCTAATAGAAGGGGCTAATATTACGCTCATGAGCAACGTAGTACGTCCGAGTAAGTTGGACTTATTTAGGCTTGAAACAGACATAGGAGTAGTCATACAGATCTATACCTGTAGCAAGAAGTTACTTAATAATCGCTTAGCGCCTTCAGTGGCAAATGACTCAGGGTGAAACTGTACACCCTGGATAGGATAGTCTTTGTGAGCCAATCCCATAACCTCATCACCAGTCAATGCTGATTCGGCAAAGCTTAATTCAGCACGGCTGTCATTGGCGATCACTGAAGTGATCGTCAGGCAACTTGGGATCGTATCGGCTTTAACCACTAGCGAGTGATAGCGCATGATCTCAAGCTCTTGTGGTAAGCCTTGATATATACCAGCACCATCATGGCGAATCGATGAGACCTTGCCATGCATCGGCACACTGGCACGTACCACATCACCGCCAAATACATGAGCAATGCCTTGCATACCTAAGCAGACACCTAGCAATGGTACAGTCTTACCTAGTGTCTCAATGACCTCGCTACAGATACCAAAATATGCTGGATCATCCGGGGAGCCAGGGCCAGGTGAGATAATGATTCTATCGAGATTCATCGCTTGTACATCTGCTAAGGTGATTTCGTTATTGCGTTTAACGATGACGCTGGCTTCTTTATCACTGCCTAAAGTCTGTAAAATCTCGCCCACGTACTGGTAGAGATTAAAGGTAAACGAGTCGTAGTTATCGATAATTAAAACATTCATGGGTCATAAACTCTTTTGTAAAAATATAGCTAGGTAAAATATAGTCAAGATACGAATTACAGTTGATACCAATCATGGCTGCATAAAGCTGTCTAATACGACTTTCATTGCAGACAGTTTGCGCTGAATCTCTAGGTACTCATCGGCTGGATTTGAGTCATAAACGTTGCCACCGCAAGTTTGTGCATAGGCAGACTCGCCACTAATGAAGAGACTACGAATAGGAATGGCAAAGATACAGTCGCCGTTGAAATTAAACGATCCTAAGGCACCGCCGTAAGCACCGCGACCATCTGGCTCTAGCTCGTTAATTACTTTGATAGCTTCTACTTTAGGTGCACCTGATAAGGTACCAGCAGGGAAGTTGCTGGCAAGGGCACTGAACATATCTTCGTTCGGGTGCAAAATACCAACGATTTCAGACGATATATGCTGCACGTGAGAGAAGCGTTTGATATCCATCAAACTACGTACTTTTACCGTCCCAAATCGTGCCACACGGCCAATATCGTTACGATGTAAATCGACTAGCATATTGTGCTCAGCAATTTCTTTATCATCGTTGAGCAGTGCACGAGCAAGCTTACGATCTTCGATCACATCGGCGCCGCGCTTGGCAGTTCCTGCGAGCGGATAGGTTTCCATTTCACCCTGACGCAAGCGGAACAGTAGTTCAGGAGAAGCACCAATGATGCACTGTTGAGCAAATTTCATAAAATACATGTGCGGCGATGGATTGACGGCACGCAGTTTTTCGTAAATCGGCATTTTGTCACCAACGATACGATACTTGGATTTGAAGCCGACTTCGCACTGAAAGATACGACCAGAGATGATGTCTTCTTTGACTTGCATGACCACATTGGCATGCTCCTCTTGGCTCATACCATCACCTAAGAACTCAATTTTAGGTGCATCATAACTAGGCGTTGGTTCATCGAGTAGGGCTTTGATTTGCTCGATGCGGTTTTCTTGTTGATCGGTCGGGTAATAAAAATAGAAGATTTCTCCAGTCATTTTATCTAGCGTCAATCCATCTAGATAGACGCCAAACTTGAATGGTTCAAAGTCTTCGCTGGCCTTTGCATTAAGGCTTGGTTCAAAAAAGTTCACACAGTCGTAACCTAAATAACCGACCAGACCACCACTTTGATCACGAGCGATGACATGTTGCGGTGTTATATCGCGCAGCAGTTGATAAGGGTTATCGGTTTGATAGTAACTTGTCTCAGCAGTTTGGTTATCGGTAATCGCAAGCGTGTTGAGATCTAATGCAGCAATAGTCGTAACAGGGTCAAAACCAATCGCATGATGGCGTGAGATATGGCTGTCTTCGCCTAATGATTCGAGCAAATAGCAAGTATCAAAAGCACTTTCGATACGCTTGAATAGTGCAAAGAAATCGATATCTTGCGTCAGCTTGATACGCTGGGGTTTGCTCGGGATGTCGATAGGTGCAGGTTTAGTCTGTATGCGTGTAATAGAGGTCATAACAAAGTCCGAAAAAATTCAAATATGTGTCGATTGATAAATGTGAGAGTAAAAAGCTAAATGGTATCGTCAGAGTGCTTAAGAGCAGTCTCTATGAGTAGTCAGTAATGCGCTGACATCGTGGCTCTGTTTGGCCTTGGCACCGCGAGAGACAGTGGCGATACCAACCCCTAATTGCTCGGAGATATCACGTTGGGTGATACCGCGATCCAGCAAGTCAAAAATACGTATACGATTGGCGATATCGTGCTGTTCTTTATCAGTCAGTAGTGCACTGAGTAGTGCTTCGATATCTGTGCTATCAGTACAGTTTGTCAAATGTTTTACTAAGCTCTGATAAGGATCGGTAGTCATAATAAGTAGTCTTAGCCAAAGAAAGTAGATAGGTCGCTTACTGAGCGAACGTCCTCCAAAGGACTATCTTGTTTCAGTATTCTAGTACAGTAGTACAAGAAAAACAAGTGATAGGCAAAATCGTTGGTAATTTACTTAAAAAATAAGGGCTGGCTTGACACGTTTGCAGTCTATAGCAGTAACTAGCAGAGTATCAAAGGTGGTATGCACCAGTGCTCTAGTATCGTTTCGTGCATTTTACCTATCAATAATATTCACGATAGAAATTTCTAACATTAATTATTGCCAAATTGTTAATACTTAGTTATTATGCTTTTCATTATTTAAATGCTAATCATTATCATTAATATTTATAATGTTATTCGTATATAAGTATTTTTGAGGTTTCGAGTATTTTGGTAGGCACTATTTAAAAAGTTGTTTGACAGTAACTTTTAAAAATAATTCTAATTTCTTATAGTAAATAAAGTGAGTTTGTTATGCGTGAAGTGAGGTTGTCAAAGTTATCTAGTCAATTAACAGTATTGTCTATAGGTGTTGCTGCTGTATTGTGGACACAGGCTGCTAGTGCCGCAACGGCATCAAACGTGCCAAATACAACGTTACAGACGATTACTGTGACAGCAAATAGCTCAGTACGTGATAACGCACAAACGGATTCTGTTGATTCGAGCCAGTATATACCTGCAGGGCAAGCGAGTCTTTTGAATGACTTTTTAGACGGCGTACCAGGCGCTTCAGTAGGCGGTACAACGGCAGTTAATCAACGTGTACGTATCCGTGGATTTGATGATACGAATTTAAAAGTGACTGTTGATGGTGCTCGTCAAGAAGGCTATGCATTCCACCATGCTGGAGATTTAGTCATTGACCCAGACTTATTGAAGCGCTCTGAAGTTTCAGTGGGAAATAACTCAGTTACTCTAGGTAATGATGCGATTGGTGGTGCGGTTGCTTTTGAGACAGTCGATGCTGCAGACTTACTTGATGTCGATCAAAAGATAGGTGCAAAAATCCATACAGGTTATGGTAGTAACAATGATGAGCTGTTAACCTCAGCGACCGTATTTGCTGCACCAACAGAAAATGTTGATTTATTGGCTTATTATGGCAAACGCTCATCCGAAGCAGGTGAAGATGGTGCTGGTCGTGATATTCAAACGTCAGATGGTGATACTGAGAGCATTTTGTTAAAAGCAGGCACCTATTTAGGTGACAGCCATCATGTCAGTGGTAGTTTTAGCCGTACTGAAAATGATGGTATGTACCCAAACCGTGCAGATTTCCCATTGACTGATGAAAACGGTTGGAACCCTGTCGTACCTTGGAAACAAAGCCGAGATACCTATACGCTAAAGTATGGCTACAACCCAGCCAGTGACTTAGTGGATGTCAAAGCCAATATTTATCAATCTGAAACAGAACTCGATAAAGATAATGGATCTATTGCAGTTGACTTGATCACAAAAGGCGGCAAAATCGAAAACACCAGCCTAATAGACAGTCAGGTGGGATCGCATAAGCTGATTACTGGCGTTGAATATTACACAAAAGAGTCAGAGGTAACTCGTCTAGGTGTCCTTGGCGGAAGTGATGAGGCAAAAAATACGTCTGTATATTTAGAAGACCAATGGCAGATGGGTAAATTAACGCTAACACCTGGTGTTCGTTATGATCATTACGAAGCACCAGAAGATGTAGCAAATGGTGAAACGTATGACAATGTAGTCGGCGCTTTTGCCGCCAGTTATCAGGTGTTGCCAAACACCAATATATTTGCAAGTTATACCCAGTTGTTCAATGGCCCTGATTTACAGGAAGCCATCCGTAATACAGATGGTGAAGATAAATATATTTCTTCTGATTTGGAGCCTGAAACTGGTAGTAACTCTGAGGTTGGCGTATCAACTATTTTCCGTAGCTTAACCACTGAAGACGATTCGTTACAGCTCTCTGGTAAGTATTTTGTGACAGATTTGGAAAACTGGATTACGTACGAGAGCGGTATTGATTGTAATACTGGACTGGCCTCTGACACGGGCACATGCGCAGGATCATTTAATGCAGATGAGGATTATGAAGTCAAAGGGGTAGAGCTCTCAGCTGATTACCGTACCAATAACTTCAATATGGGCTTGAGCTATGCACGAGCGCGTAGCGAAGGTAAAGAGACTGGCTATAGTTTGTCTCAAGGCACTGGTGATGAAAATGACTCTGGTGATAAGTATATGGTTAACTTGGGATATGCACCAACTGATACGCTTGATTTAGGCTGGCGCAGTACGTACGTGACCTCTATCAATCCTAATACAGGTGATGATACAGATACCGAAAAAGAAGGCTATGATGTACATGATATATTCATGACCTATACGCCTCAGCAGTTAGTGGGCGTGAAAGCGACGCTAGGTGTGTACAATATGTTTGATGAGACTTATGCAAATCACTCATCGCGCTACTCAGACGATTCGGACTATACGGATTATGCGATGGGAAGAAACGTAAAAGCTTCTTTAACGTATCAGTTCTAATATAGCTTATCTAAATTAAGTCTAATCGTACTTATAAAGCCAGCTATCTTACATGGTAGCTGGCTTTTTTACGGGATTGTTGAAAGTGCGGTTTACCTAAGAGTAGATGTTAAGTCGCTCGCTTGCTAGAAGATGAGTACCGTATAGATAGTATATAAGTTAAATCGTATTCGAGCGTTATGCCAATACTTTAAATAACGGCGAGATATCATCGAAGCTCATTTATATGTCTCAAGTTATTAGACATTTCTATAGATATATTGAGCATTAATTACACCACTAATAAACTCCAAATATAAGAATGCAAACATTAATGATAATTATTATCATTAATGTTTGCATTCTTATATTTATCTTGCTAAAGTGTGTTTCGTTCATTACAGAACAGTTAATAGCTCTTCACTCTATTCTGTTTATAGAGACTTTATTGCGATAAATATTTAATTCGTTGGCCAATGCCAGTTATAGCGTCATCAAACTTTTAACCCTACTCAGTACATGCCTTTATTCATTTGCCCTATATTCATATTTGAGCCTCTTGGCGATATTTAGCTATTTTTTAGTAACACACGTATTTGCGAATACGTCTACTTATGTGTGCTTGCACCGAGAAAGCATCAATAGCATTGCATAGAAAGTGGCTAAAACCGTTCACTGACGGTGAGACAAATAGGTATTAAGGAAACTGAGCGCTTCAAGGAATATTATTTATGTCAAACCAATCAGGTTGCTCTGATTCTTCAGTCATCACTTCTCCGAAAAACCTTCAACGCGTCGTGAATGGTAAGCTTTTGCTAAGTATCGCTGTGGCATCTATTCTTAGTAGCACGGCTGTTGCTGCGGAGAGTGACGAGGTGTCAGTTCAAGGAGTGACCGAGCAAGAAGCGATGCCTACGACGACACTAGATACCATTGTGGTACGAGCGGCAAGAGAGGGGTTAGAGCAGGCGGCAGGGCTGTCTGTCATTAGTAAAGAAGCCATCGAAAAAGCATCCATTTCTAATGATATCTCGGAGATTGTCCGTAAGATGCCAGGTGTGAATTTGTCAGGATCGTCGACGTCAGGTCAACGTGGTAACCAACGACAGATTGACTTGCGTGGTATGGGGCCAAACAACACACTTATCTTAATCGATGGTCGTCCTGTCACTTCTCGTAATTCCTCACGACCTAGTCGTGGTAGTGAGCAGGACACGCGTGGTGACTCGCAGTGGGTACCACCAGGCGCTATCGAGAGCATTGAAGTATTGCGTGGCCCAGCAGCTGCTCGCTATGGCTCTGGAAGTATGGGCGGTGTGGTAAATATCATTACCAAGCGCCCGACTGAGTCAGAGTTTTCTGTGACTGGTCACTATGAGGCACCAGAAAGCGATTTAGAAGGCAGCAGCTGGCGTACTAACGTCAATATGTCTGGTCCTTTGACTGATAAGCTGTCCTCACGTACTACCCTTGGTTACCACGATAGCGAAGGGGACGATCCTTATATCAATGCGGCAGAAGCGCTAGATGACTCAGTAGCAGCAGGTACTGAAGGTGTCGAAAATATCGATGTGCGTCAGTTGTTTGAATACGCAATGGATGCGATGAATACGGTCGGTGTTGAGGTCAATTATAGCCGTCAAGAGAATCGCTGGGCAGGTGATTCATTATTCCAAACCGTGAACGAAAATTTGTTAGATGAGTTAGATGGTGAAACAACCAATAAGATGCAACGCTACGGCGCGGCGATCACCCATCGCGGTGAGTACGATAACGCTAGTAGTAACAGCTTTATAGAGTACACTCGGACCATTAATGAGCGCTTGGGTGAAGGTAGTGCAGGCGGTGGTGAAGGTCAAATTCAGCTACCTGACGACGGCGAAGATTTTGAGTGGACAGAAGCGACTTACGACACGCTAAATGCTAAGTCAGAGTGGGATGTTTATTTTGATCGTCATACCTTGACTGCTGGTGCTGAGTTCCGCGGTGAAAAGCTGGATAACCCTGTGGTATCTGACTTGTCATTTGCAGATGGTTTTGATTTTGGTGATGTAGAGACCGACCCTGAAAAGCGTGATCCAACCTCAGATGCTTATCTCATCGGTGCTTACTTAGAAGACAACTATGAGATTACGCCTGATTGGTATATCACGCCAGGCTTACGCTTTGACTATCATAGCGAAGCTGGCAGCAACTGGTCGCCTAGTATCAATACCACATGGCACTTTAGCCCTGATTGGTCAGTGAAGGCAGGTGTCAGTCGTGCATTTAAAGCGCCATCGCTATACCAGCTGGATCCAAACTATATTTATTATACTGGTGGTAATGGTTGCCCATCTTGGGTGCCTGATGATGAAAAGGGTTGTCATGTATTGGGTAACCCTGACCTAGAAAACGAAACTTCTTGGAACAAAGAGCTGACCTTTACCTATGATGATGGCACTGGATTGAATGCTGGCTTGACTTATTACCATAATGCCTATGATAACCGCATTGGCGCTGGTACGGATCGTGTGGCGCTAGATACAGCGACAGGCCGCTCGATCTTCGTATGGGACAACCAAGGCGAGGCAATTGTCGAAGGTTTAGAAGGTTTTGTACAAGTACCAGTCACTGACAATGTTTCATGGTCTTCTAACATCACTGGAAACATCCGCTCAGAGCGAAAAGACAATGGCGAGCCATTATCACTCATTCCTAAGTTCACTGTGAACACGGGTGTCGATTGGGATATTACGCCGCGCTGGAATGCTGACTTTGATGTGAGCTACTACGGCACGATTGAAGCCCCTACGATTTCAGTTACGACAGGAGAAGATAGTGGTGACCCGTTGCTCGATCGCGAGCCGTATGCCATTGCTAATATTGGCACTCGCTATGATTTGACTAGTGGTATAACCGTTGGGGCTGGTGTCAAAAATTTATTTGATACGGGTGTTTATCGCGAAGGTACTGCTACGAATGCTGGTGCACGTACGTTTAATGAGCCAGGTCGTACTTATGTGTTCGACGTTAGCGTTGACTTCTAATCGGTAGGCACAAGGTTTGTTCAATCATAAAAGGTCTGAGCTATTGGTTCAGACCTTTTGTGCTGTCAGTAATGTTTTTAAATGGCTTTCTTTAAGTGAACCTCTTTCAGTAGGCCTTTTAAAGAAGCTTTTTTAATTTTCTAATGCTTTAACTTTTTAATCAATAACTATCATAATATAACAGCAGATTTATTTATGTCATTTAATCTTCGCTATAGCTGTCTTTGGATTCATCGTTATACTGGTCTTGCCATGGCCGCTTTTTTAATTATTGCTGGTATTACTGGCACGCTATTGGCATTTCATGAGGAGTTGGATGATGTCTTCAATCATAAACTGGCTCAGGTTGATGTCCAGGAGACACCGCAACTGCCTATTGCCACGCTTCATGATAGGGTCATCAGTGCTTACCCGCAGCATACCTTTTCTAGTATGCCAACCTCAATAGAAGCTGATCGGGCTGCGGTGTTTTCGGTAGATAGAGTCCGAGGTAAGGCCGCCCAAAATCAACCAAAAGCACCGTTTCAAGAAGTTTATGTTCACCCCTATACAGGCGATATCATCGGTACTCGTGATAGAGATGAGTGGGCATGGCGTAACACTATGTGGAAAGTGTTTTGGCTACATCGTGATTTGTTGCTTGATGATATTGGCAAGCTGATATTAGGTATTGTCTCGCTCGTTTGGACGATTAATTGCTTTATTGGCTTTTATTTGACTTTTCCTAGAGCCACTAAAAAGAAAAAGACGCAGAAAAAGCAATCCGCTAAAAAACGTGCGTCATTTCTAAAGCGTTGGTTGCCCGCATGGAAAATTCGTACTAAGAGTAACCTGTTTAAACTCAATTATGATTTGCATCATGCTTTTGGGTTATGGCTTTGGGGTATTTTATTTGTCATCGCTTGGTCGAGTGTCGGTTTTAATTTACAGCAAGTATATCGACCCGTGATGCAAGCAGTCGTTGGATTAGAGGGCCGAGGCGAAAGACAAGAAAAATCAAAAAAACCACCTGAAAAAATGAGAAAGGCACCTAGTGTCGAGGCTAGCGCTAGCACTGAAGCTACTGACAACAGTACTCGAGATACTGTTGATGTGGTCAATAAAGCCAATAGCATTGCTTATTTAAGCGAGCAGGCAGATATCGCGGCTCAACGTCAGGGCATGAGTGTACAGCAGCTATTGGGTATACGTTGGATTGAGGATGACAGTCAATGGCAACTGCGCTTTAAGACGGATAAAGATATTGGCAAAAAAGGCGGTGCTTCATCTATCACGGTCAGTGCAAAGACAGGGAGTGTTGAACGCGTGAACTTTGGTTATCAAAACTCATCATTTGGTGGTAAAACCAATCACTGGTTATTGACCTCACATATGGGACATATTAGTCACGGTATCGGCCATTTGCTGTATCAAATATTTTTAGCGTTGGTAGGTTTGGCTGTGACAGTGTTGTCCATTACGGGCGTTTATCTGTGGTGGAAAGGTCGACAACAACGACTGAAAGCGGCACAAAAGCTCCGATAGGTACTAAGACATAAGATATTAAGACATACAGTTAATATGCTCAATATAGTGTTGGTGCGAAGGCGATGGCATTCGTACTGGCAATGTATTGAGTTTTTTATTACGTATAATACAAGACACTAAACCGTATCAACAATCACTGGACGGCCTTGATGGTTTAACACAGTTACATCGACGTTGTATAACTCTTTCATCGTTTCTTGCGTGATGACATCGACAGGCTGACCAACCGCCATCACTTGGCCTTCTTTCATGGTGACTACGGTGTCAGCGAATTGTGTGGCTTGATTGATATCATGTAAGACAATCACCACGGTCTTTTGCTGACTGTGGCTAAGCTGACGTAGCTCACGCATGAGGCGGCCCGAATGATACATATCCAAGTTGTTTAATGGCTCATCGAGCAGCAGATAGGGCGTATCTTGGCAGACAATCATAGCGATAAGTACGCGCTGACGCTGTCCACCTGACAGCGTCGACAAGAAGCGCTCGGCAAGTGGCTCAAGCTCAAAGCGTTCGAGGATTTCTTGCACTTTTTGCTGATCATCTGCGGTGGGTTGTCCTTGATGATATGGATAGCGCCCAAACATCAGCAGCTCATGTACGCGCAGGCGTCCTTGTACATGATTGTCTTGCCCGAGCATAGCGACAGTCTTGGCAAGTGTCCGTGCTTGACAGCTGACAATATCATGTTCACCGAAGCTCACTTGACCAGATTGTAGCGGCTGCAAGCGGGCCATGACAGAAAACAACGTAGACTTCCCAGCGCCATTAGGGCCAATCAGAGCAATCACCTGTGCTGTTGGTAAGGTCAATGTAATGTCATGCAAGATCTGTTGTTTATCGATATGGTGAGAGATATTATTCAGTTTAATCATAATCGTCTTATTTTAAAAAATCTTAGGGTTTTCTTGATGAACCGTATTGGCTAAATGAATAGTGTCAGCTAAGTAGTCATAACGAGCGACGTTGAGACATAAATATCAATGCCAAAAACATCAATCCGCCCGCTAGCTCTATTACCACGGATAGTACGCCTGCCATGTCTAACACTTGCTCAAAGATAGTTTGACCCAGCACCAAGCAAATCATAGCGACCAAACTGACCAATATGAGCCGCTCACTGTGATACATATGACGGGCAATACGATTGGTCAATGCACATACCAATAGACCAAAGAACGTCACAGGGCCAACTAATGCCGTGGCTGTGGCAACCAGTACAGCGATGACAGTTAATAAACCAAATGCTAAGCGTTGATAGTTGATACCAAGGTTGATGGCTTGGGATTTACCAAGCATCAATACATCGCATTGATAGCGCCAGCGCCATACGAATATCGCCGTAATAGCACAGATAAATAAGCTGATACCCAGTAATTGAGGGTTGACCGTATTGAACTGAGCATAACTGGCAGACTGCACGACCACAAAATCATCAGGATTAATTAGCCGTGCAATGAGTGCTGATAAACTGCGAAACAATACGCCAAAGATCACACCTACCAATATCAAGCGCGTCAAATCCTGATTGCTCTTAGAGAATAGTAGCTTAAACAATAATAAAGATGTCCCAAACATTAGGACAATCTCTAGCGTGAATTTGGCAATAGGATCGAGACTGGTAAAGCTAATCGCACCTAAAAAGAAAACCAGCAAGCTTTGCAACAGAACATAGAGCGAATCAAACCCGAGTAGGGAAGGCGTTAGAATGGGGTTATGGGTCAATGTCTGGAACAGTAACGTCGATACGCCAATCGCGTAGCCAACTACCATTAATGCCAGTAGTTTTTTACCGCGTAGTGGCAGCGCAAAATCCCAATAGCCATTGACATTGAGAGTCAGAAATAAAGTCATTGAGATAAGTAGGATGATAGCTGCTATGGATTTTGGGTGTGCAGCTATGAATGCCCAAAATTTTGCTAACTGACTTTGGGCAGCGGCTGAATACTGACCGTCTGTCGAAGATGAGTCATCTATCGCTGTACTGGTTTTGGTAGCACCAATCTTTGTAGAAGTAAGCTTAGTTGATGAGAACATATAAAACCCCTATGGTGCCAAGCTTAGCTAATAAAGCAAAAACAAACGACGGTAAATGAGTGCTGAAAGTGAATACAGAGTTAGTAAACATAATGCTACTGTTCAGCTGGAGCACGTAATAACAGCCATAAAAACAGTACCGTACCAACCACACCGAATACAGTGGCGACGGGCACTTCAAATGGATAGCGAATAGAGCGCCCGATAATATCGCACAGTAATACAGCTGAAGCACCAAGCAGGGCAACGGCTGGCAAACTGCGACGCAGCTTATCTCCCATGAGTCGGCTCACAATGTTTGGCACGACCAGCCCAATAAAAGGAATCATCCCAACGGTGACAACGACAACAGCACTCATCATGGCAACCATACCGACGCCAATCCAAGTAACCTGACGCTTACTAATACCCAAATTCAATGCGATATTGTCACCCAAGCCGACGATAGTCAGCTTGTCAGCAATGATATAAGCCAACACGCACAGTCCGCCCGTAAGCCAAAGCAGCTCATAACGTCCTGCTAGCACACCTGAGAAGTCACCAAACTGCCATACACTTAGCATCTGTAGTGATTCAGTTTGATAGGCGATAAAGGTGGTGACTGCTTCAATGATACCGCCAAAAACGATGCCAATCAGCGGAATCATCAAAAAATCAGTGGGCGGAATACGATGAATTAATAGCATAAATAGCATCATGCCAAAGACAGCAGCGATGGTTGCCACGCTCATTTTGACGATGAGGGCGCTGGCAGGAAACAGTAAACTGACTATCAGCAATCCAAGTGCAGCACTTTGCGTCGCACCAACCATGGATGGTTCTACAAAGCGGTTTTTTAGCACCACCTGAATAATCATTCCAGCCACTGCCATCGAAATACCAGTCAAGATAATCGCGATAGTGCGCGGTATGCGGCTAACCAATAGTAGTGAGCTGTCGGAATTGGCACTCTGAGTCAAAAGACTCTGTAAGATACCTGACCACGAGAAGTCAGCCACACCAATAGATAAGCTTAATAACACTAAAAGCCCCATAAGAATGAGGCTTGCTGTATTGATGAACCATGGTGGTATGACGGTACGTCGATATTTATGGTCTAGAGACTTGCTGGGATTGATCCCAGCATGAGCACGGTGTGAAAATAACGACATAATCTCTACTGGCTTAAAAATGAACAGTGTTAACGGTAATAATATTTACTGGTGTAACAATCGTTTGCATAGAAAACAACGTTATTTAGCACTAGCAAAAGCATCTTTAATCGTTGTTAGATCCTGCATCCATTGATAGTAGCCGCCAAATGCTAAGTACGAGTCTGGGCTCAAATAAACCACCTGCTGTTTGCTCCATGCGTTGGTTTGGGCAACCAAGGGGTTGTCTAATACGGCCTTGGCACCAATACCGTCTTCACCAATCGCGGCACTACGATCGACAACAAATAACCAATCTGGATTGGCTTTTTGAATGTATTCAAACGATATCGGCTGACCGTGAGGCGCATCGGTAACTTGGTCATCTGACATTGGTACACCTAACACAGTATGGATAAAACCATAGCGAGACTTTTCCCCATAGGTTGACATTTTGTTGCCATTGACCATGACTACTAGGCCAGTCCCTTTATTTTCTTCTGTCAGACTCTTGGTCTCAGTGATGAGGCCATCGATGTTCTGTTGGAGCTTAGCTGCTTGATCACTTTTACCAAACAACGCGCCTAGATCATGTAGTCGCTGCTTGCTTGACTCATAAATATTGGCTGTATCAATACTCATGTCCAATGTCGGTGCGATGCTTGATAGCTCGTCGTATTTTTCTGCCATGCGTGAACCGACCAAGATAGCTTGTGGTTGCATCGCGTTTAGCGCTTCAAGATCTGGCTCAAATACCGTACCTACCGCTTTTGGATCAGGTTGTGTTTCTGAGTGTAGATTTTCTAGTAATAGACCGCCAGGCGCACCATCAACTGCCACATCTAATGCAGCTAAGTTTTGCATCAACGTCATATCGTAAACGACAAGTGGTGATGGGTTCATGGCAAGCTCAATATCACCTTTTACGGTGTTTACCGTAATTTTCTCAGCAGATACATTATCGTTATTAGCAACGTTCAGTGACTCATCAGCCGTTGGGTTTTCAGTTTTTGCGTCTGCTGGCTCAGAATCATTGGTTTCAGTCGAGCTACATCCTGCCACGACAGTAGCTAACAATGCTGTCATAGCAGCAGTCAATAATGGACGTTTGAAAAAAGATGCGGTAGATCTGCTAGATAATAAGGTAGTAGGCATAATGAACTCGGTCTATCAAAAAATGTTTAAGCAATCGTCTAAAGTAATTGCAAATGAATGATATTAAAAATATTAAGTCTGAAAAATGCTTGAGATAAAAAGTACAAAATAAATAATTTACTTGGTACCAACCAACTAAATTTCTATAAGAATCGTTTTGACTAAAATAGTATGAGTAAGCAATATAGGCGTTATACTAAAGTAATTGAGACTCATTATCAATATAAATGATAATGGTTTTTATTAACGGTACTTGCTATATTAAACTAATATATAATTTGATGAGAAATAAGCTTTAAGATAGTAGGTGTTAGAAATAGATAATGTTCACAAAAGCGATAGTTCCGATAGGTAAAACTATTAAGCAACATTACGTGTTAGAAATGTATTAAATAGAAGAAATATCCTAAATTATTATTGATAATAATTATCGTTTGCATTATTATCTACGTCATTATATTTCGAGTAATAAACATTAGGCTGTTATGAGTTCAACGGATTTAGACGCGCCACCACTTAAATCGCTATTGCTAGCCATTGTCGCAGTCATAGGACTCCATGTGCTTGCCGCAATTGCATTAGTGGCAATAAAAACACCTGAACTCAAACCTGAGCCAAAAAAAGAGATGTCCCCGCTTGAGATAAAGTTTGTGTCGTTACCGGCTGAAACGGTCTTAACTGAGGTCGAAAAGCAAACAGTCACAGCTAAAAAAGAAGTACAGCCTGAGGTACCAGTTCAGCCAGCGCCGCAACCTGAACCAAAGCCTAAAGAACCTGTTAGACAACCAGTAGAGACACCAGCAAAACCAAAAGAGCCTGTGGTAAAAAATACAGAGCCGAGAGTGACGCCTGTTATAGCGTCAGAAAAGCCTCGTCCTGATACCAGTCAAAAGGTCGCCCCAAAAGAGCCACTACCGAAACCGAAGGTTGATAATTCAGCGGCTGAAGCACAGCGCAAAGCAGCTGCCCAAGCTGAATCAGAGCGACAAGCTAGAAAGGCAGAGCAAGAGGCACAGGCTAGGGCAGAGCAAGAAGCCAAAAGAGTTGCTGATGCCAAAGCTGCCGCAGAGGCCGCTGCACAAGCAAGAGCTGAGGCAGAAGCAGCAGCTGCTTTAGCACAGAGTAATGAGCCAGTGAGCTTTACTGCTAGCTCAGCTAACTGGGCATCTGCACCAAACTTTAGTTTCCCTGAGCGAGCGGCACGTAGAGCCCGTTCTGGTGATACGCTTAACGTGGTCTTAGTATTACGAGTCAACAAGCAAGGTGGTATTGATAACGTACGAATTGCTCAATCATCAGGTAATCCGCTATTAGATAAAGAGGCCAGACGTCAAGTACGGTCTGGCAGATTCAAACCTTTTACTAAGAATGGTGTACCCGTAGTAGGTGATGTGACCCTACCGATCAGTTACGCTGTTCCTTGATAGCTCATATTTTATAACAACGTATTTATTGATAATCTTTCATAATCAAACTAAACATGATATTTACCTCAGCATCATGTAATGGCATTACACATTAAGGAGTCTGACATGGACTTTATGCAATATTGGCAAATCAGCGATATGGTGACAAAAACGTTGTTCTTTTTGTTGCTTGCGTTATCTATTCTCTCTTGGGTGACAGGTATCGTCCGCGTATTGCAAAGCCGTAAACTGGCGACCAATGTAGCAGATGATTTGAGTCAGCAATTACAAGCCAAACAGTCTGACTTGGTCAATTCTGATGCTGCCACTCGTCGCTTGGTGACTGAACAGACTCTACTGAAGCATATTGGTCGCTATCGTTTTGCTAGTGAGCGCGGTTTGCCGATTCTTGGTACGACAGCAGCGATTGCACCATTTATTGGTTTGTTTGGTACTGTATGGGGTATTTTCCATGCCTTGCACAATATTGGTATGAGCGGTCAGGCAGGGTTGGGACAGGTTGCAGGGCCAGTCGGTGAGGCACTAATCATGACAGGTCTGGGTATTGCGGTCGCGATTCCAGCTGTGGTGTTTTACAACCTTGCAGTACGTATCAATCGTCGCATAATGTATCAAGCCAATGATAGAGCGCATGATTTATTGGCGCAATCAACTGGTCTTGTGGACACTACAAAGGTAAACGCGAGCAATCCTGCTAGTGCCTCACCAGTGCACGCTGCATCAAGCAGTCGTTCAACTACGAGAGAGACTCAGCATAGCAATAACTACAGTAATTCTGTGCCAAAGCAGCTATAAATAGTGTTGACGTTACAAGTATTAAGGCTACAAGCGCTAAGTCTATAAAGGCTAAAATGACAAGTCGAAAAACGGCTTGGCTGTGTGAAAATAACCAAAAGCATTGAGAGTAACTATGGCATTTCAATTGGGTGATGATGACGTACGAAGCATGGATGAAATGAACCTTATTCCGCTTATCGATATCATGCTGGTATTGATGATTATATTTTTATTGACAGCGACCGTGTTAAATCCGACGGTACCTTTAGATTTGCCAGAGACTAGTGCAGCGCTTAATGAAACGCCACCAGAAGCGATTCAGGTCAGCATTGATAAAGACGCGGGAATATTCTGGGACAGTGATCCAATCAGCATGGAAGAGTTAGAGACACGCTTGCAGCAAGAAGGCGCGACTGGTAAGAATCCGGCGGTCCAGTTACGTGCGGATAAAGAAGGTAAGTACGATATGGTCGCTCAAGTACTGGCAGCGGCAAGTAATGCTGGACTGACCAAAATCGCATTTGTGAATGAGTAGATAAATACTTAATAGTTTAAGCACTGTGAGTCAATACTAGTAGCTTTGGCTCTATATTAGAAAACTGGCTAGATAAATCAATAGCCCAACCAGTAAGACAACCAGCACCGCTATAATAAAAACAATTAAAATAATAAAATTATCTCCAACCTCATTAACGACTTAAACCTCAAATTAAGTCATTGGTGAGGTTTTCTTTTTTTACCAGCCATAACCAAATGGACGATAGCCGTAACCGAAGCCTACATGTCTATAGCCAAATGGGTAAGGCGAGCGTAAGTAGTCGAGATCGCGCTGACGGATATAATAATATCGCCCTTGAGAGTAAGCTTCTTCTAACGTCTCAATACCTTCTAGCGGGCAAACAGGTTGCCAGTCATAGCCCTCGCGACCGAGCTTATAAGCGTTCAGCTCAGTGCAGTAGTTTTTGAGACCTTGCTGACGCCCTTGCTCCCATTGGATACGGTTAGGCGTAGCACTGCCCGCACTAGCGCAGCTATTGGTATAGTGACCGAAGTAGGCACCTGAACGTCCTTGAGAGCCATCAGCGTAGCCAACTTCTTGCCAGTTGCTGCTTTGACATTGCTGCGGCGTTAGACCCTGAGTAGTGGCACAGCCTGATAATGTCAGTACTATCGCGCCGAGTAGCGATAGGCTCATGCTTGTTTTGCTAATGACTTTATACGTTAGCTTGCGAGCGTAATAAGCGCTTGATGAGTTTGACTCAATAAGATAATTCATAATAAACCTGCGCGCGTTTAAAATTATGGTTTATCATAGCACTTTTTTGAGCAGTCCATTTTTTGTCTCTGGTTTTTATAGCGTATTGTGTTCGGTAAGTCTATATGCTCTAAATAGCTGATTTAATAGTGTAAATTTATAAGTTATCACGTGCTTTAAAAGTGTTTTCTGCACCGCGATTGGATGACAACGCTTGATTTTTAATGGTTAGTGCTCATTATAAGCCTTTATATATAGTTGTTTATTATCGTGCTAACCGTAATCTGTACATACTATTTATAAGTATCGGTCAACTAAGTGATATTTACCTCCATATCTCTTAGTATTTTTTTCATTTAGTCAAAAGGCCAGACCATCATGGGAACATTGATTGGCGTTATCATTGTACTATTCGTATTAGGGAGTATGATGGCGCTTAAACCAAACGGTATCGATCAGCGTTTGGATAAGCTGCGCATGACCGCGCGTCGTTTACAGCTCAATCCAAAGCTCGTTTCGTGCCCTGATTGGATCAAAGGCCGTGATAATGAGTATGGTCGCGGTATGCTTGGACAGTACTGCCTGATATTTGAAGACACTAAATTGCCGCATACCCGTTATCAAGTGATTGATGGACAGTGGCGACCAGACAGCAGTTTTATCGATACCAGTACAGATGATAAGACGCTTACTATTCCAAGTGCGATTCGTTCTAGTCAAATTAGCAATAATCCAACGGTTAAAAAGACGGATTTTAGCTTGGATCAAGTGCCGTTAGATTTGCCAGTAAGTATCGAGCCGTTTGTCAAAGGTCTATTGACTAAGGCAAATAGCATTATTATCTATTGGGAAGATATTGCTTATGTACGCCCAGCATCTAATCCAACGTACCATCAAAAACGGATTGAAGCAGACTTATTAGTGCTCAAAGAAAACCTTGAGAAATGGGCGCTACAGATGCAAAAACAAGCATAAACCTAGTAAAGCGTTTTTTCGTCTCCATTAAAGGGCAATATGTAAGCGGTTTTTCATATTCAAATTATTTAAAGTTGACAGTTTAACGCTTAGCAGTGTAACGTCTTTATAACTATATCTTTATTTTATGGTTATTATTTGTTTAATAACCTTTTTTGTCAGCAGCTATTATTACTATAAATAGCTGAACCATGGCCAAACCATGAGTATCAGCTTCCATAAATTGCCGTGCTGCTGAATTTAATCTTACTTCTAATTTACTTATATTATGGTGTCGTCAAACATGGCAAAAACCACAACTAAAAAAAGTCCAGCACCAGCTGCTGACAGCCCAAAGGGTAAGTCTTTGGTGATTGTAGAATCACCAGCCAAGGCAAAAACGATTAATAAATACCTTGGTGATGACTTTATCGTACGCTCAAGTATCGGTCACGTCCGTGATTTGCCGGTCAGTGCGAGCAAAAGCGCAAAGAAAGCAACGACCACTAAAAAAGATGACAGTCTAACCAAAGAAGAAAAGGCGCAACAAGCACTGGTACGCCGCATGGGTATAAATCCAGAGCATGACTGGGCAGCAGTTTATGAAGTATTGCCAAACAAAACTAAGGTCATCAAAGAGCTCAAGGCACTAGCCAAAGACGCTGATAAAATCTATCTCGCAACGGATATGGATAGAGAAGGGGAAGCGATTGCTTGGCATCTAAAAGAAGTCATCGGTGGACCTGATAGCAAGTATCAACGTGTGGTCTTTAATGAGATTACCAAATCAGCTATTCAAAACGCGTTTAAGCAGCCTTCTAAATTAGACATTGACCGTGTGAACGCGCAGCAAGCTCGTCGGTTCTTGGACCGTGTTGTTGGCTTTATGGTGTCGCCACTGTTATGGCAAAAGATTGCTCGCGGACTGTCGGCAGGCCGTGTACAGTCAGTTGCTATGCGCTTGGTCGTTGAGCGTGAGCATGAGATCCGCGCGTTCATCCCAGAAGAGTACTGGCAGATTCATGCAGATACGCACGTTGCCAACAATAAGAAAGACGCTGAGCAAATCGGCATTCGCTTAGAAGCAAATAAGAAAGGTGGCAAAACACTTAAGCTTGCTAATAAAGAGCAGACCGATAAAGTATTAGAAGTTCTAAAAACCAATGACTTTATCGTTAAAGAACGCGAAGAAAAACCAACGCAATCGCGTCCAAGTGCACCATTTATTACTTCGACCTTACAACAGGCTGCTAGTACGCGCTTAGGCTTCTCTGTTAAGAAAACTATGATTTTGGCGCAGCGTCTATACGAAGCAGGTCATATCACTTATATGCGTACCGATTCGACGTTCTTATCGGGCGATGCACTTGCTGCTGTTCGTGGTCATATCGAAGACAGCTATGGCGCAAAATATGTACCAGAAAAGCCGAAATTCTATGGCAACAAGCAAGGGGCACAAGAAGCGCATGAAGCGATTCGTCCTTCTAACGTCAACATGAAGTCAACGCAGCTCAAAGGCGTTGAGCGTGATGCAATACGACTATATGAGCTAATCTGGCGCCAGTTTGTGGCATGTCAGATGTTACCTGCCAAATATCTGTCAGTGAACCTGTTTGTAAGCGCAGATGATATCGAGCTAAAAGCCCGTGGTCGTACCATGGTGTTTGATGGTTACACAAGAGTTATGCCACCAGCAAAAACTGACGATACCTTACTGCCTGATGTTAAAAAAGGTGATAAGTTAAATCTAGACAAACTAGATCCGAGTCAGCATTTTACTAAGCCCGCACCTCGCTATACTGAAGCCAGTCTAGTGAAAGAGCTTGAGAAAAAAGGCATCGGCCGTCCATCGACTTATGCCTCAATTATCTCGACCATTCAAGATCGTGGTTATGTGAAGCTTGAGAACAAGCGTCTGTTTGCTGAAAAGATGGGTGATATTGTCACCGATAGATTGACGGCTAGCTTCCCAGATTTGATGGATTATACCTTTACCGCTGCACTTGAAGATAAGCTTGATCATGTGGCAGAGGGTGATCAAGATTGGAAAGATGTGCTTGATAATTTCTATGGTGAGTTCAAAACGACTCTAGAGCGTGCTAAAGAAAAAGACGGCATGCGTCCCAATGACCCGACCGATGTACCTGACGTTCATTGTGATATTTGTGATCGTCCAATGCAGCTCCGTACGGGCTCAACAGGCGTGTTCTTAGGTTGTACGGGTTACAATTTACCGCCAAAAGAGCGCTGTAAAGGCACCAAAAATCTAATGCCAGTCGAAGCATTTGCCAATCTAGATGATGCGGAAGGTGATGACGAAGCGGCAGAAGTTAAAGATTTGATGGAGAAAAAACGCTGTCCA
The DNA here is from genome assembly GCF_052376135.1 of Psychrobacter sp. AOP7-C1-14. Taxonomy (NCBI): domain Bacteria; kingdom Pseudomonadati; phylum Pseudomonadota; class Gammaproteobacteria; order Moraxellales; family Moraxellaceae; genus Psychrobacter; species Psychrobacter sp. AOP7-C1-14. Next base: position 86,874 of record NZ_JBQSVH010000004.1, read on the forward strand.
AAATGTGGTACAGCGATGAACGGCTATATCGTTGATGGTGGTCTCAAGCTACACATTTGCGGTAATAACCCTGATTGCGATGGTTATGTCCTAGAAGAAGGTAAGTTTGAAGTCCCAGGCTCAGATGCACCAACTATTGACTGCAATAAGTGCGATGGACAGATGGAACTGAAGACTGGACGTTTCGGTCCGTACTTTGCTTGCCAGAATTGTGACAACACACGCAAGGTTCTAAAAACAGGCGAAGCAGCACCGCCACGTATGGATCCAATCCATCTGCCAGAGCTAAAATCGACCAAGCATGATGATTATTTCATTTTGCGTGAAGGTGCCGCTGGAATGTTCTTAGCAGCCTCTAAGTTCCCCAAAGTACGTGAGACGCGAGCACCCAAGCTGGCTGAGCTAAGAGACATCAAAGATAAAATGGAAGACAAGTTCCAATATCTATTTGAAGGACCAGATGAAGATCCTGATGGTAACCCAACCATCTTGCGTTGGTCTCGTAAGAAAAAAGAGCAGTATATTGGCTCTGAGAAAAATGGCAAAGCCACACGTTGGGGTGTCTACTGGCGTAAAGGTGAGTGGGTAGAAGAGTAAACCTCTTTTACCTTTGTCATAAATAGTGTTAACCCATAAGAAAACCTCTTAGACTATCTAAGAGGTTTTTTTGTATCACTAATCATATTCAGCATTCAATAATGCTTAGCTTTAAATATTATTAGCGGGCTATTACATTGTTTCGATAATACCGCAAGCGACACGGTCACCAGCATTACCTGATGGCTGGCTAGTATAATCATCCGTACCACCATGTACGATAAACGCTAGACGGTTTACGCTATATTTACCTGCTTCAGTTGCTGCGATTTTCTTATTCACGTAATTGACCGTAGCAACGCCATTTTCATTAGCAGTTAGATTTGGCAAATCACCTGCATGACCATTCATATCGTCTGGATTAGAGTGTGGCTTGTCGTCTGGAGTAAAGTGCCCACCTGCTGCTTTACCCATATCAGCACAGCTTCCTGTTTCATGGATATGTAGTGCCACCGTTTGCCCTGGCTGTAGATTCATCAGCTTACCGTAAACTTGGACACCCTCATCAACTGGACGTAAGAAAACTTGACCAACTTCTTTTTTTTCGCCATCTACTGTGTTGATGGTTGATTTCAGTGTTGGCTGTGCTAAAGGATTGCCCGTTTGCATTTGGCTTTCTACCGTTTGACAACCAGTCATTGCTAAAGCTGAACCACATAATAGAGTACTTGCAAGTAATGTCTTATTCATTATTATCTCCAATTATTTTAGTCTTTATTTCTGATTTTCGTTATATATACGAATATTTATCGTTGTTTTTCTACAAAAGTCAGTGTCAATATTCGTTAACATCGGAGTCAGTATAGCCAAGCTAACGCTATAGTTATTCATCAAATGCGCAACAATCAGTTAATAAATGTAAGTAACGTATGGGTTTGCAAAACGAGATAGCATAAGTACTTCTTGACATTAAATGGCTTTAGATTTGTGAGAAATCTACTTGGAAAAGTATAAATTGCTAGCAGTAAATAATAGATAGACATAAAAAAGCCGCCCATCATTGTGATAAGCGGCTTCTTAATCTATAGGATAAGTCTAATAGAAGTTCAATTAATTGTGCAGTGCTTTACCCGAGGTTTTATCAACCGTCACTTTGGCAGGTTTGATTGGTGTCGGCATATTGACCAAAGCTACCTTTAAAATCTCTTCAATCGTAGCAACTGGCTGAATGGTTAAGCCTTCTTTTACGTTATCAGGGATATCAGCTAGATCACGCTCATTGGTCGCTGGGATCAAGACGTGCTTGATACCGCCGCGATGCGCCGCAAGCAGCTTTTCTTTGAGACCACCGATACGTAGGATTTTACCGCGCAATGTAATTTCACCTGTCATCGCAATATCTGGACGGATAGCGATACCAGTTAGGGCAGAGACCAATGCTGTCGTCAGGGCGCCACCAGCAGATGGGCCGTCTTTTGGCGTGGCACCTTCTGGCATATGTACGTGGACGTCGGTCGTTTTAAATGTCTCGTAGTCGATACCTAAACTATCACCGCGAGCACGAACCACACTCATGGCCGCGCGAATCGACTCTTTCATCACATCGCCTAGTGAACCAGTAAAGCTAAGCTCGCCTTTACCTTTCATGCCGACCGCTTCGATAGTCAATAGCTCACCACCGACTTGTGTCCACGCAAGACCAGTAATACGGCCAATCTCAGGCTCTTCTTCAGCCAGACCGTAGTCATACTGATGCACACCTAGGTAGTCATCGATGTTTTTGTCATCGACTGTCACTAGCTGACGTTCTACTTTTTTCGGAGCACGAGCACCATGAGTTTCAACTGAACCGCGAACCACTTTACGACAGATCTTGTTCACTTCACGCTCAAGGTTACGCACACCTGCTTCACGAGTATAGCTACGGACGATGCTGTGCAATGCCGCTTCAACAATCTCAATCTCGCCTTCTTTGAGACCATTTTGCTTGATGGCTTTTGGCACTAGGTATTTCTGTGCGATATTGACCTTTTCTTCTTCGGTATAACCTGGCAAGCGAATGACTTCCATACGGTCAAGTAGCGCAGGTGGAATATCCATGCTGTTGGCAGTACAGATGAACATCACTTGTGATAAGTCTAAATCCATATCTAAATAATGGTCGTTGAACGTATCGTTCTGTGATGGATCCAACACTTCAAGTAACGCTGATGCTGGATCACCGCGGAAGTCTTGTGCCATCTTATCGATTTCGTCTAATAAGAACAGCGGGTTTTTGACTTCTACTTTGGCAAGTGACTGAACGATTTTACCTGGCATCGCACCGATATAAGTACGGCGATGACCACGAATCTCTGCTTCATCACGTACGCCGCCAAGCGCCATACGTACAAACTTACGACCAGTGGCACGGGCAATCGACTCACCCAATGAGGTTTTACCGACACCTGGAGGGCCGACGAGACATAGAATCGGACCACGAAGTTTTTTCACGCGTGATTGTACGGCTAAGTACTCTAAGATGCGGTCTTTCACATCTTGTAGACCATAATGATCTTCGTCTAATACAGTTTTGGCTTTGTCTAAGTTGATAGAGACTTTGGTCGTCGCATTCCACGGCGTGTCCAAAATCCATTCAATATAGTTGCGTACCACTGACGATTCACTTGACGCAGGCGGCATCATTTTGAGCTTTTTGAATTCTTGTTCCGCTTTTTTGCGCACGTCTTCTGGCAAATCAGCATCTTCTAAACGTTGCTCTAGTTCAGCCACATCATCTTCACCATCGAACGCGCCGTCATTCATATCTGACAGCTCATTTTTGATGGCTTTCATTTTTTCATTTAAGAAATATTCGCGCTGATTGTCTTCCATTTGCTGACGAACAGCATCTTGAATATCTTGCTCGATGTTTTGCTCAGCACTTTGCTTTACCAGATACTCAGTCAAAGTATTGATATGTGTTTTGATATCATCTTCTTCTAGGAAAGACTGTTTGATATCGAGGTCCATCGACACACGAGTTGAGATGAAATAAACCAACTCAAGCAAGTCATCGATACGTTTGGCCACACGGGTCAGTTCACGTGCATTGCGAAGTCGTGCATCCGCATAGCTTTCAAATAATGTAGTTAACGCTTGAATGGTGTTTTTCTGTTGGCTTTCATCCATACTGACATCAAGATCAGCACGCTCAAATCTCGCCATTAGTAAGTCGTCATGACCTTCTATGTTATCGACACGAGCGCGGTATTGACCTTCGATCAGTACTTTAATGCAGTTCTCATCGCTATCATGTGGCATGGTACTGACGATGCGGCACACTGTACCGTACTGATACAAGTTGTCTTGATCAATATCTTCGGTCAATGAGTCTTTTTGTGCGACTACCAGTACTTTATTGCCGTACTCAGCCTGTGCCAGCTCTACTGCTTTTACCGATGGCGCGCGTCCCACAAACAATGCAATCTGCATGTGTGGATAGACGACGACGTCGCGTAATGCCAGCAGCGGTAGATAGCTTTCATCTTCATTGTCTTTGACAGTGTCAGACGAGGCATTTAACTCATCTGTAGATGAGCTTTCTGTCTCATTGTTCGTGTCAGCGTTGATGTTCACGTCAGTGTCGGCATTTGCGTCAGACGTTGTGTCAGTGTTAAGGGCAGATGATACATCGATGTCGATGTTGTCTTTATCAATATTATGTTCACTCATATATTTTTCCTCGTTCCCCAGACTTGTAAAGTCAAGTTCGTGGTTCATTGTTAGATAAATGGTGCTCACGAAAAAAATTGCAAGGCTTTTTGAATAAGTCACGTGCTTATCTTTGTTAAATGCCTATATCTATATAAGTATTACGTCCGATACTGCTACCTGTTTTATGCAAAAGGTCATAAGTGATAAGTCATAAGTGAAAGTTAGGTTCCATCAAGCATTTGTATATAAATCTCTCTTATATTTAGCGAATTCTACACATAGGTTTTATAGGCAAAATAAGGTAAAATATCGCGCGTCTTAAACGGTGAGTTCTTGAGACAAAGCGTTTTTAAGACGATGGCGATATCTATAAATCATGAGATATTAATAAGATTACAGTAGACCAAAGTAAATAGAATACGAGGCACACATGACAATCAATGCAGTATTACTGGCGGTAGTGATCATGCTAGGGCTGTCACTGGCGCGAGTACACGTGGTGCTTAGCTTATTAATAGGGGCAATCGCAGGTGGCTTAATCGCAGGTCTTGGTATCACTGAGACGCTAGAAGCCTTTCAGTCAGGCATTCGTAACGGAGCAGAAATTGCACTGTCGTATGCATTACTAGGTGCGTTTGCGGTCGCGATTGCGCACTCGGGCTTGCCGCAATCACTGGCAGGATCGGTCATCAAGCGTATCGATGCTGGCGGTACTGGTGGCATGATTAAGTACATGCTATTTGCAGGTTTGATTGTGATGAGCTGCTTTAGCCAAAACTTAATTCCTATTCATATCGCCTTTATTCCGTTGCTAGTGCCACCGTTGCTACTAGCATTTAATCGTATGAAAATTGATAGACGTCTGATTGCTTGTCTGATTACTTTTGGGTTGGTCACTACCTATATGTTTATTCCTTATGGCTTTGGTGATATCTACCTTAATCAAATCATGCTAAAAAACGTGGGTGAAGCAGGTATTGATGTGAGCAATATCTCCGTCACTAAGGCAATGGCAATTCCAGCATTGGGTATGTTTGTCGGCTTGTTGACGGCTGTGTTTATTAGCTATCGTAAGCCACGTGAGTATCAACAAGTTGCCGTTGATAAAGAGGCGCATGATGCAGCTTTAGAGGGTGATGCTTTAAGTAAAACAGCAGCTGATGCAAAGTCTCAAAGTACGCTTAAGACACTGGTTGCATTAGCTGCAATCGTTACTGCGTTCGTTGTTCAACTATATACTGATTCGTTACTACTTGGCTCAATGTTTGGCTTTGGTGTATTTATGGCCACTGGTGTCGTTAAATGGCGTGAGGCTGATTCAGTCTTTAATGATGGTATTAAGCTAATGGCGATGATTGGCTTTATTATAATTACGGCACAAGGGTTTGCTGAAGTCATGAAAGCGACTGATCAGATTCAGCCATTGGTCGATGGGGCGGCATCATTGTTTGCTGGCAATAAAGCGATCGCTGCGTTTATCATGCTACTGGTTGGCCTAATTGTGACCATGGGTATTGGCTCGTCATTCTCGACGATTCCGATCTTGGCAGCGATTTATGTACCGCTGTGTATCTCATTAGGATTTTCGCCATTGGCAACGGTTGCGATTATCGGTACGGCTGGCGCGCTCGGCGATGCGGGTTCGCCTGCGTCAGATTCGACATTAGGGCCGACCTCTGGTCTAAACATCGACGGTCAACATGACCATATTAAAGACAGTGTGGTGCCGACATTTTTGCATTACAACATTCCGCTACTGGCCTTTGGTTGGATTGCGTCAATGGTGCTTTAATAAATAGTTTGAATAACTGAGTTTGATATAAAAGGTGGACATAGCAACTATCACAAGTAGTAGCTAGTATAAACAGGTACTATGCCCACCTTTTTCCATTTGTCTTTATTACTCAATCAATATGTTTTCTAATACTCATCATCAAAGTTCTCTATTTCACCATTCAAGCTACTCAAAAATTCATCACTTTGCGCCAGTAGCGTATTTAGATGCTCTTCGTTAATGAGCCTTGTCATCTCATCAGAACTAAAAGGCTGCTCTTGACTGTAGTAACGTTGCTCCCTAGCGTCTTCATTGCCTAATGTCTGCAAATACTCATCCACACTATCTGCACTGGAATCAGCAGCGCTAGAGTCTTCTTTTTTAAATTGTTTATCATCTTTCATTAAAACCACCTCATGCCGCTTGGCGTAATTAAGCCATCTAATGGTACATCCCACGGTTGACGTGCTAATTGCTCAACCGTCTGAAAGTCATAGCACCAGCCAATTTTTAACGGTTTTTTTGCCCCTGAGCGATAGCTGTTACCAAGCGTCGTATCATAGAACCCGCCACCCATACCCATACGGTTGCCGTTTACGTCTACCGCCACTAGTGGACAAATAATCACGTCTAGTTCTGACGCCCATAGCAGGGCACGGCTGTGGTTTTGTTTCATGCCTAATTGATGAATGCGCGTCGGTACATTGAGCAGTTTTGAGTGATAAATAGGCACAAATCGCAGGCGTTTATCATTATTACCATTGCTAGTACGACCGAGTGAGCCGACCACTGGTAAATAAGGTATATAGCCTAAGCGTCCGCACCAATCTAGCAGTGGCTGGGTAGGTAACTCACCAAAGCCATCGTAATACAATCCAATACATGCGTTTTTTGGTAGCCTTTGCTGTAACTTAGACAGATGCAAGCTTGCAGAAAGAGCGTATTGTCTACGTTCACCGTCATTTAACTGGCGACGCTGGCGAGTAAATTGCCGTCTAGGTGGATTATTAATTACAGGTTCGGATAATTCAGTATTTTTTAAATCAAAATTATTTGAATCAAGACTATTTTGCTCAGGTAGTATTGATTTAGGGTACGTGGTTTCAAAGTGCATAGGTATCTTATCCAATGAAGTGTCAGATGGATGCTGACAGGCGTTTTTAGACATTCGTTTTTAGGTATCGCTCAAGACGATTTGTGAATATTCAACACGCCTTAGTCATGCTATCATAACGCCACTTTACATCGTATTTCCGTTTGTGTGCAGCAGCTGTTGCACTTTTTATCGTTCAGTTATCTAACAACAAACCAGCAAAGAGGGTAGTTATGTCGACACAGAATCAGGCAACTCGTACCGAAAAAGACACTATGGGAAATGTGGAAGTCCCAGCTGATGCTTATTGGGGTGCGCAAACACAGCGTAGCCGTCAAAACTTCAAAATCGGTGGCGAGACTTTGCCGCGTCCAATGATTGAAGCGATGGCAATGGTCAAAAAAGCCGCTGCGATTACCAATGCAAGCCTAGAGCGTATCGAAGGCGACAAGCGTGATCTAATCGTACAAGCCGCTGACGAAATCATCAATGGTGGTTTGGTTGATCAGTTCCCATTGGTCGTATGGCAGACAGGTTCTGGCACACAGTCAAACATGAACATGAATGAAGTATTGGCTAACCGTGCTAACGAGATCGCTGGTTCTGAGCGTGGCAGCTACACGCCAATTCACCCAAATGACCATGTAAACCATGCACAGTCTACCAACGACAGCTTCCCAACAGCGATTCGCGTGGCGGCTGCTCGTCAGATCAATAGCTTGCTGATTCCAGCGGTAACAGCACTACGCGATACATTAGCGGCTAAAGCAAAAGAATTCGATAGCATCGTAAAAATCGGTCGTACGCATTTGCAAGACGCGACGCCTTTGACCTTAGGCCAAGAGTTCAGTGGCTATGTGAGCCAACTTGACCATGCATTGACTCGTATCGACAACGCGCTACAGGGCCTATATGAATTGCCATTAGGCGGTACAGCAGTTGGTACTGGTCTAAATGCGCACCCTGACTATGCAGTAACAGCGGCTGAGCAACTAGCGACTTTGACTGGCTTGCCATTCGTTACCTCACCGAACAAATTTGAAGCGCTAGCCGCTCGTGATGCCGAAGTATTCGCCTCAGGCGCATTAAAAACGCTAGCAGGCAGCTTAAACAAAATCGCTAATGACGTACGTTGGTTGGCATCTGGTCCTCGTTGTGGTCTGGGTGAATTGACGATTCCTGAAAATGAGCCAGGCTCTTCTATCATGCCAGGCAAAGTAAACCCAACTCAGTCAGAAGCAATGACCATGGTTGTCGCTCAGGTTATGGGTAACGACACGACTATCAGCATGGCTGGCGCATCAGGCAACTTTGAGCTAAACGTGTATAAGCCAGTGATCGCATTTAACTTATTGCAGTCTATTAAATTACTTGGCGATGCTTGCAACAGCTTTAACGATAACTGTGCGGTTGGTATCGAGCCAGTAAAAGACAAAATTGATGACTTCTTGCACAATTCATTAATGCTAGTAACGTCATTAAATCGTCATGTTGGTTATGAAAACGCAGCGAAAATCGCTAAGACGGCTTATAAAGAAAACAAAACCTTGAAGCAAGTGGCGGTTGAGCTAGAGTTATTAACTGAAGCGCAGTTTGATGAGTGGGTTATTCCTGCTGATATGGTGAACCCTAAATAAGCAGTAGACTAAATGTTGACCTACTACGGTGTTAGATTTGCTTGATGTACGATCCGTACCATTTGTATGCGTCTTTCCGGTAGTGTCATGCTTGTTCCACTGAGAATTTAGAAATAAAAAGACCTTGTCACTTCTTATAAGAGTTATAAGAGAATGTGGCAAGGTTTTTTTTGGTCTATACTTTTCAAGCTAGCGCTATATTTTATATAGGGGATGTAATCTCAAAGATTGCTTATGGACCAGTATAACTATTATCATATACCTGCAGGATTTTAGAAAAAAAGACAATAACCTAAATCGGAGTAAATAATGATTACCCATGTTCCTGATGTGACTTTTAAAACTCGTGTTCGTGATGACTCCATTGGAGGAGACAACCCGTTCACATGGTATGATCTAACCACAGATGAGTTATTTGCCAATAAAAAAGTGGTTGTGTTTTCTCTACCAGGTGCCTTTACACCAACTTGTTCAACCAGCCATCTCCCTCGTTATGAAGAGCTTTATAATGAGTTCAAGGCATTGGGCGTAGATGAAATAGTTTGCATTTCTGTCAATGATGCGTTCGTCATGTACCAATGGGGTCTAAAGCAAAACCGTGAAAACGTTTTCTTACTTCCTGATGGTAATGGTGAGTTCACTCGTAAAATGGGCATGCTTGTTGACAAAAGCAATGTTGGCTTTGGTATGCGCTCATGGCGTTATTCGATGGTAGTCGACAATAAAGAAGTTAAAAAAGTGTTTAAGGAAGCCAATTTTGGCGACAACTGTCCAATAGACCCATTTGAAGTATCAGATGCGGACACTATGTTAGCGTATTTAAAAAGTAATGCTTAGATTCCATTGAATTTGTAGTGTAAGCGTTAACCCACGAATCTATAAGCTTATTGAATAAAAAGACCTTGTCACGTTATATGGCAAGGTCTTTTTTTAGTTGTAATTTGCATATCGAATTAATAGATCAACACTATATACTGAATGCTAAGCTATGGTTGATTTTTAGCTATATACTATTGTGCATGTTGTAAAACTGGAGCCCATAAATGTTTTTAAGTTCTAAGTCGCTTGAGAAGTTACGTATTTTAATTAATGAAGATACTGAGTATAGGTCAGGTCCTCAACTGGTTCGCCTATTTAACGGTCTTGGATTCAATGATATTTACGGACAGGGTTTCCCCGCACGTTGGGAGTATACTGATGAAAAATTGAAAGCTATTAACGGATCTCCTCAGATAAGTCGTTGTATCAAAGAGTTATTTAATCCTGCGAATTTTATAGAGTGTTTAGAAGACCTAGATAAACACATTGCGGTATTTAATAAATATATTGCTTTCGATAAATGGAAGGTGGTTCGTAACGGTGCTAACATTGATTTTGAGCAGTTGGATCAGATTGAAGTGCAGGAGCCTTTAAGACCTAATCAGACCACTACTGAAAACCAATTTTTAAGTCGGGAGTTTTCAAATGTTTCTGTACGAAAAATTGGATTAGAAGGAATGGTGTCGGAAGTAATTGAAGGAAGAATAAAAGAAATAGAAAGGTGTTATTCTTCAGAAGCCTATTTATCTGTAATTATCGTAGCAGGCAGTACTCTCGAAGGAATTTTTTTAGGTTTAGCGAATCAGTACCCTAGACATTTTAACACTGCAAAATCTTCTCCTAAGAATAAGTCAGGTAAAGTTCACGAACTATCCAAATGGTCACTAAGCTCTTTTATTGATGTCGCTTACGAGCTAGGATTAGTACAACATGATATTCAAAGATTTAGCCATACGTTGAGAGACTTTCGCAATTATATTCATCCACATCAGCAAATGAGTGTTGGATTCAATCCAAGGGAAGATACTGCTAAAATATGCTTGCATGTATTAAAGGCAGCTATCCAAGAAGTTGGAGAAAATATCTCAAAGGTTAAAGTATAGTTTTTATCAAATGCCTCATAAAAAAGACCTTACCACATTACGCGATAAGGTCTTTTTTTATAATGATCTAGGCTTAATTAAAACTTATAAAGCAAACCAAGCGTCGTAGCCGATTCAGTACGTGAGTCGACCATTGGGCTATCGTATTGCTCATTTGGTACATAGCTCAGGCTTTGATTGGCAAACCCTGCAAAGCGCTCATTGAAGTCATAGTTAGCGCTAATGTTGATATACGGATTCAAGCTAGAGTTAGACTTATAGGCAGCAACGCCTGTTTCTGCTGACTCTTCATCACTCACGCCATAGTAGTATTCGTTGTAGTCTGCATCATGATATTCAAAGCCAATACTTGGATAGACCGTTAGCTTGCCTTTAGTAATTCTAGAAAGATAGGTCAAGCGAGCTGTGTTACCACCACTACGATCTAATACATCAGCACCTATTTGCGCGCGAATACCGCCGATAGCAGTACGACGCTGATAGCTAAGACCTGCTTCTGCTGAGGATTTACGCTCATCCAAACCTTGAAGTGCACCATTAGCATCATCAGGTTCAAACTCAGAACCTGCAAGCTTTGCATAAGCCGAAAACTGATTAACGCCGTCATTGATTAGATATGCACCAGCTTGTGCACCGCGTACATAGACTCTATTGTTGTCATAAAATGCACCTGGTAGCACGCGCACTTCAGTATTGTCTTCGAGGTCATAGGCTGAGTTGACTGCCATGACATTGACCCCAACGCTAAGGGTAGCGTCTTTGTCAGTTGGCAAGTTATCATTAAAAAGTGCGGCGTTAGACATGCTAGCCACACTAAATAGTGCAGTAGCGGTGAACGCGCTAAATATAGTACGTGTAGAGATATTAGGTAGCGCTGCAAGTTTTAACATAATTGGGTCTCATGAGTGAGTATAGATAACTGAGTAGTGCGATTAGGCGATGCGTGTTCAAAAGGACAGTTAATAAAACAAATCCGTAATGTTAGTCAGTGTGCTGTTTTTGGGAACTATGTAGCAATAATAGATAAGTATGAGCATTTACTCAATGGCTTTTAGTACTTGCAGCAATTGATGATGAATATCTTGCCACCACCAGACAAAGCCAATGCTAATAAGTAGCATCGTAAACCATGGTAACAGCTGCCAGATAAATGAGGGTTTTACAGGTTCTTTGGGTTCGGCGATGCGATGAGTTGCGTTATTATCCGCTGCTGAATAGGTAGCAGTGCTGTTGTCTACATTGCCGTGTATATTTGGCATAGCCGTATCGTAGTTATCCAACTCAGCACTTTGATTGATGACATCTTGATCGATGGAGCTGCTGCCATGACGGTCTGAGTGATTGAGTAGGTCATTAGACTGGTTATGGTCTTGGTTGCCGCTTTGGTTACTGTAGTGATAGGTGGTTTGATAAGCGTGGACACGTTGAGCTTGCTGAGTAGCTGCATTTTGTATATCGATAGCCAAGCGCTGACGATAGCTAATGGCAAAAGCCAACGCGATCACCAATCCTGTAACGGCGCCGCCGATATGTCCTGCATTATCAATACCTGGTACGGCAAACCCATAGACGAGGTTGATGCCCATAATAAATATGAGACTTTTGAGGTTGAGCACCATGCCATTGATCGATATTTTAAATAGTGCCGCGATCAATAATGCTGCGCCAATACCCATGATACCGCCAGAGGCGCCAGCTGATAGTCCAGGCTGTCCCGTACCATCCAAAATACTTTGCCATGTGACATAGCTGTTGAGTAAATTACCACCGATTGCCGCCAGCAAAAATAACGCCAAAAACTTGGCTGAGCCAAACATCGGCTCGGCAATCTGCCCAAAGAAATACATGGCAAACCCATTAAACAACAAATGCATCAGACCAATATGCAAAAACGCACTACTGACCAATCGCCATGGATCATCATTCATGGTAAAAGGTAATGCATTAGCACCCCATTTGAGTAGTGCCTCAGTAGAGGGGTTATTGGCATCGACACCTGTCAATATCTGCATAATAAATAGCCCGATAAAGCTGGCTAGTAGCAGGGTAGTGATGGGCGCTGTTTTTAGTAATTGTTGAATGGTCATAAAAGCGAGATATCATCAAAATATTGTACATATAGTATAAAGGGTATGGTCAGATAATGTTATGTATCCGCAGGTCATCATGATACAAGTTTTGATAGGCTTGATGACTGATAGCTTTTAAAGCTAGCTAGTTCTTAGAAATCGAAAGTTCTTAGGAATCAAAAGTTCTTAAAAACGGCTAGCTCTAAAACCTACCAACTTTAAGGTTCTCATAAGTACCTTTGACCAAGATATCATCCGTGACTTTATTGATGTCGGTATGACCGCAAAACGCCATTGATAGCTCGCACTCTTTATAGATAATTTCAAGCGCGCGCCGTACACCATTTTCACCGTAAGCGCCTAATCCATAGAGGAAAGCGCGCCCAATCATCGTGCCTTTCGCGCCCAATGAAATAGCTTTTAGCACATCTTGACCAGAGCGAATACCACTGTCTAGCCACACCTCAATATCGCTATCTTCAGCATGGACAGCTTGTACAATATCGGACAGCGCAGCAATAGAAGACAATGCGCCATCCAATTGACGACCACCATGGTTTGAAACGACCAGCGCATCGGCACCGCTACGAGCAGCCATAATGGCATCTTCAGGTTCCATGATACCTTTGATGATGAGCTTACCGCCCCACATGTCTTTGATACGAGCTACGTCATCCCAGCTCAAACGTGGATCAAACTGCTCTTCTGTCCAAGCAGTTAGAGAGGACAAGTCATCAACCCCTTTCGCATGACCTACGATATTGCCAAAGGTATGGCGTTTGGTGCCTAGCATGTTCATACACCATTGTGGTTTGGTCATTAGGTTCATGATATTGGTAAGGGTCGGTCTAGGCGGTGCAGACAAGCCATTTTTGATATCTTTATGGCGTTGACCGAGTACTTGTAAGTCAGCTGTGAGGATCAGCGCCGAGCAGTTGGCGTCTTTTGCCCGTTGAATCAATCTGGCCACATAGTCTTGGTCACGCATGACATATAACTGAAACCAAAACGGCTTGCTGGTATGCGTCGCGATATCTTCGATAGAACAGATGCTCATGGTCGAAAGCGAGAAGGGCACACCAAACTTTTCAGCGGCGCGCGCGGCATGAATCTCACCATCCGCCCACATCATACCCGTAAACCCAGTTGGGGCGATGGCGACTGGCATATTGACGGACTCGCCAATCATATTTGTTGCCAGACTGCGGTTGTCCATATCGACTAATACCCGCTGGCGCAGTTTGATACGGTCAAAGTCGGTTTCGTTATTACGATATGTGGTCTCAGTCCATGAGCCTGAGTCGACGTAATCGTAAAACATACGCGGTACTTTGCGTTCAGCGACACGGCGTAGGTCTTCGATTTCTGTTATTTTTTTTAAGACAGGTTTTAATTCTTTCATGATTTCTCACCACTTTATCATCGTAATAGAACGTCTTTATTATAGACCTAATGTTATTAAGCAAGCAGTTGCTGCAAGTCCATCACCGAAAACGGATAGTTTAATCGCTTGAATGGCGTCAAAATCACAGGAATAGTCGGGGCAAATTCCATCATAAGCGCTTCATCAAGGTCTGCAATATCGACATATTGATAGCTAATTGGTTGTACTGCCTGAAACTGTGTGATTGTTTGTTCAGCGACATCACATAAGTGACAGCCCGCTGTGCCCAGTAGCCACCATTGATTGTCGTTATCAGCGGTGTCTAGGCTTGGATTTTCTGAAATAACACGCGCTCGTAATACTTCTATATTATCATCATGCATGGGTAGTCTCTTATCTTCATACTGATTGCAACGCGCTGACTATCATCACGCGCTTGTCTAAAACCCAAAATATTTTAACGGTCATTACATCATAAAGAAATGGGGTAAATAATGACAGCGATTGTGAGATTAGGTAAGATGACCTGCTATTGATTGTTATTAATGGCCGATGGTCAGCAGTTGATAAATAGCTATAAACAGCTCGTTTAAAATCATTGATTTTTAGTTGATGTTTTATAGTTATCAATAGAGTATCTATCTTATCTTATTACTTTTTTAACCACTCGGATATCGCGCATGGCAAGTTTTGGCACATTTATCAAACGACTGTTATTGGCAATTATGCTACTGGTTGTCGCATTCCATATTTTGGTCGTTGGCCTACTATTGATTTGGAAAACGCAGCCAATTAATAACAGTATGTTTATGTTGACGCATCGCCTGACAGGCGGCACGGTCACTCAGACATGGGCTGAGTACGATGCGATTGCTAAGTCTGCCAAACAAGCAGCGATTGTGAGCGAAGACTCGACGTTTAGTCAGCATAGTGGTTTCGATATGAAAGGTATTGAGGCGGCAATGAAGAAAAACGAGGAGACAGGTAAAACCTCTGCGGGTGGTTCAACGATTACCCAGCAATTGGCAAAAAACTTGTTCTTAACTTCGCATCGCTCTTATGTCCGTAAAGGTGAAGAGGCGATTATCACCGTAATGATTGAAACACTATGGGACAAGCAGCGTATCATGACCGCTTACCTCAATGTGGCAGAGTTTGGCAATGGTATCTATGGTATTGATGCAGCAGCGCATCATTATTTTGACAAGTCTGCGGCTAATCTAAACCGAGATGAGTCAGCACTTCTCATTGCGATGCTCACCAATCCAAAGTACTACGAAGACAATCAAGGCGATAGACGTTTACGCAATAAGCAAGCCATTATTAAGAAACGCATGAAAAATGCCGTATTACCGCAGGCCTCTTCGTAAATATAAAGTCTTAGGGGTGGGCTATATTTTAGGCTAGGATGTTATAGGCTAGATATTTCAAATAACACTAGGGCGTGTCCTCATTTTAAAAATAGTATCAGAAGAACACGCTCTAATAAAAACAGAACTATATAAGATGATGGCGTATCGATAACGCAAAAGGAGTAGTGACGTGGTAGAGATGACTGGTAATCAGAGCGGTGATGTTAACGATATGATTGACGTTAATAGTGTGAACGAGGGCGCTAATAAAAGTATTAATAAAGATATGAGTATAGATAATAGCCTAAATGAGTTAGCTGACGTCGAATGGCAACGCTCAGAAGACGGTAGCTATTCACCCAGTAGTTATATCAATCGTGATTTATCTTTATTACAGTTTCACCTTCGCGTCTTAGCGCAGGCATCTAGTTCTCGCCATCCATTGCTTGAGCGCTTATTTTTCCTAATTATTTTTTCATCCAATCTCGATGAGTTTTTTGAGATTCGTGTCGCTGGCATCATGCAAAAGCTTAATATCGGTGATGTATCGACCAGCGCCCATGGTATGCGCCCTAGCGAAGTGCTAAACGAGATATCTATTATTACGCATGCTGCAATTAATGAGCAGTATCGGATTCTCAATGAAGATATCCTGCCAGCGCTTGCGCTCGAAGATATTCGCTATCTTAAACGTGATGAGCTAAATGCTGAGCAGTCTGCATGGATGAAGCGCTATTTTACGGAGCAAGTCGTACCCGTATTGACGCCGATTAGCATTGATCCGGCGCATCCATTCCCGCGTCTTGTGAATAAAAGCTTAAACTTTATTGCTACATTGGAAGGCAAAGACGCCTTTGGACGTGATATCAACTTAGCGATTGTACCCGCGCCGCGTAGTCTGCCGCGTGTGATTCGTCTGCCAGATGAGCTGACTGGTGGCAAAGAACACCACGTCATGCTATCCGCTATTATTCATGAGCATATCGGTGAGCTATTCCCTGGAATGAGTGTGACAGGCTGTCACCAATTCAGGCTGACACGTAATGCCGATTTAGATTTGGCTGATGATGTCGAAGATATTGCCAAGGCGCTAGAGGGTGAGCTTGAAAACCGCCGTTTTGGTGATAAAGTTCGTCTTGAGGTGACAACTAAATGTCCAACGCATATCAGTGAATACCTGCTTAATGAGTTTGAGCTACACGACAATCAGCTATACCGTGTCAATGGCCCTGTTAATTTAACGCGTCTACTATTTGACTTTAATATTCCTGCGCTGCGCTATCAGCCATTTACTCATGTCGTGCCAAAAGCATTTCGCCGAGAAATGGATAAATCAGACAAATCGACCAGTATGTTTGCTGCTATGCGTAAAAGCGATGTATTGGTTCATCATCCCTTCCATGCATTTTCTCCAATTATCAATTTGCTTTGGCAAGCTGCTAGCGATCCCAAAGTATTGGCGATTAAACAAACGTTGTATCGTTCAGGTACCAATTCAGAAATCGTCAAAGCGCTTGCCGCTGCTGCTCGCAATGGCAAAGAAGTCACGGCTGTCATCGAGCTGCGTGCGCGTTTTGATGAGGCGTCTAACATTGCGGTTGCCAACTATTTACAAGAAGCTGGCGCAGTGGTGGTCTATGGTATCGTCGGTTATAAGACCCATGCCAAGCTCATGTTAATCGTACGCCGCGAGGGTGATAGGATTCGCCGTTATGTACATTTAGGTACGGGTAATTATCATGCAGCCAACGCCAAGGTTTACACAGATTATGGTCTATTCAGTGCCGACCCTGATATATCAGAAGATGTTCACAAAATTTTCCAAGAACTGACAGGAATGGGTAAACCTGCCAACCTTAAAAAGCTGCTACATGCACCGTTTACTTTGCATGAGAAACTGATGAACTTTATCGATGATGAAATAGCTCATGCCAAAGCAGGCAAACAGACTCATATTATTATCAAAGCCAATGCGCTCACTGAGCGTCGACTCATTGATAAGTTGTATGATGCCTCGCAAGCAGGCGTCAAGATTGAGCTGATTTTGCGGTCTATGTGTTGTCTACGTCCGCAAGTGAAAGGACTCTCTGAAAATATTACGGTACGCTCTGTTATCGGACGGTTTTTGGAGCACACGCGCGTTTATTATTTTTATAATAACGGCGATGAGCGTCTATACTGCGGTAGTGCAGACTGGATGGATCGTAACTTGTTTCATCGCGTGGAAGTGGCGTTCCCGATTGAGAATAAAAAATTGTTTAAGCAGATCTATCAAGATGGCTTGATTAACTACCTACAAGACAATACGCAAGCATGGACACTTGATGGCAACGGCGTTTGGCAGCAGTTACAGCCAGCAGCAGGAGAGGAGCCACATGTCGCACAAGATCATTTATTAAAGATGATCAATCGTGTGGAAGAGTCTAGCTAATTCATAGGATTACCTTTAGCTGATTTTTAGCGATTTGATTATCTATCTAACCAAGCATTGGTAAATACTGATGCTTGGGTTTTTTTGTGCTTACTCACTGCAAAAGTTACAAACTGTCTTGCAACCTCACAATTATTCACATATTGATACGGCAGTACACTGGTGCATTACCCAAGGTCATACCTATAATTAATGTCAACTATGACGCTACTTGCTAAGTATTGGTTACTTCTTTAGGCGTCGGTACGAATTTAAGATGTATATATTTAGTGTTTCAAAACCATTTAATTAAATTATAAGAATAGGAAATGATTATGAGTACTACTAACAATGATAACTCGAATATCAAGCAAGCTGCAGAACAAGTAAATGGGCAGGAAGTTGAGAACAACTTAGCAGAAAACAAAAAAGTCGACGTCCCTGAATCATTAAACGAAGAAGAGCAAACGCCTTTTATTGATGATGATTTACGTACTGATAAGTAGTTTACAACGATCAAAATACTGACCCAGTAGACAACCTAATAGATAATAAAAACAAATGATAAAGCGAGGGACGCGCCATGACTATACAAAAACCAGTAGCAACAGAAACAGAAGAAAAGGTAATCGTGGATGATCCTGCTGCTAATAAATTGGAAAATCCAAAAGACAGCTATGCAGGGCGCAAGCACAAACCTGAAATCGATGGACCTGAGCAAGATTCGCAAGAGACCGATGAGGTGTACGCGGATCCACGTAAAGAAGAAGACCTTGCTGCTGGCGGAAAAAACGCAGCAGAACTGAGCGCCTACGACTTGAGCCAAAAAGGCAATGGGTAAAGGTCTGCATATAAGAGTAGGCTAACTAAATAGACAAAATTATAAATACAAAACGAGGACATAGTAATGAAAGCCAAAGACTCAGTGATAGACAACACGAAGGTACTAGGACCTGATGATCATAATGCAATTGAGAAAAATACTACTGAGAACAAAGGAACGGATACTTTTGATGAATCTGTAGTCGACTCAGAGCATGTGAATGACAATGACAATCCAGCACGTCAGCCAGATCGCCGTGATCAAGAAGGTAGTACCGCATTCGACGACAATATAAATGAAGAGACTGTCGGTAGTGCAGCACCTAAGAGTGAGGGTATTAATGATTTGAATCGTTATGCCAATATTGATAATGCACAGACCCGTATCTTAAATCCTGATGAAAAGGACTAGGCAAGGATAAAAATGATCAGTGATAAGGAACGAATAGAGAGAAGCTAAGCATTGAATATAAGGTGCAACCCAAATTCATTTGCAAAGTGATTAATGAGTGCTTACTAACAAATAGTATTTCTTAGATTAGACAAGCAGTTACCATAGTAGGGAGTACCAATGAATAACTCACATAATGAAAGCGTCAAAAGTGATCCTAATTTGAAAGATGCAGCTGACAATAATGGTATTGTCCCTGACGATGCATTACAAAAAGCAAATCCAGCTGCAGCAGAAAGGGCTACGGAAGACCATGATCCGCATGATATCGCTAAAAGTAATAAACAGTATGACAGCCCTTTAATGGAAGACAATAAGTAAGATTTTGGTGTACCAACAGCTATTGTGATTTATACATTTATAAAAAGGCACTGTATTTGATAGGAGTAGAGCTCTCGTATCAAATACAGTGCCTTTTTTTTGTTTTCTATACTACATAGATAGATGGTTATAGAGGTAGGTACAGGGAGAAGCCTTTTTATACAGGTGTACCACTATGAAAACGCAGCTCAGCATCTGGACTACTTATCAATTCAGCCTCTACTTCTTTAAAAAACGCAACTCGCTCGTCTATATTTTCGTCTGATAATGATTGGGCGAGTGTAAGATAATCTTCGAAATGACGACTCTCTGATTTGAGCAGATAACGATAATATTTTGCTAAGCGCTCATCATCGATGACTTCGGCTAACGCTGCAAAACGCTCACAAGAGCGTGCTTCAATAAACGC
This sequence comes from Psychrobacter sp. AOP7-C1-14, assembly GCF_052376135.1. Taxonomy (NCBI): domain Bacteria; kingdom Pseudomonadati; phylum Pseudomonadota; class Gammaproteobacteria; order Moraxellales; family Moraxellaceae; genus Psychrobacter; species Psychrobacter sp. AOP7-C1-14. Next base: position 106,751 of record NZ_JBQSVH010000004.1, read on the forward strand.
CCCGATTATCAATACATCGACCATCGCTGCTGGCTCGTAAGTGCGCTTATGTTTTAGCATACCTTTAGCATAGCGACCAGCACTCAGATATTTCCATTCCTGTCCGCGCTCATTCATGATGCCCAGTACTTGTTCATAGTGCAGCATCTCTTCACGTATTAGCTGTGCAAGTTTACGTTGCAAGTCATACGAGAACTCATAACGGAATATTAAATTCATCGCCGTGCCAGCGGCTTTTTTTTCGCAGTTGGCATGATCTTGAATAATCATGGGCAGATTCTCAATAGCAGCATCTACCCAAGCTTTCGTGGTTCGAGCGCCCAAGAAGTTATAGACAGGAGATAGATCTACCTTTATAGGAGTACGCAGATGTGTGATATCGATACTGTCTTCTTCAATCAGCTCTTCTTCAATACTATCGTTGTTTATAGCACTTTCTGATGATTGTAATGTTTCGAGGTCTTGCTGTTTGATGGTCATAGTCTAAGGAAGCTTTGTTTGTGAATGATAATATAAGTAATTATATCGTTAGTACGACATAGATACGATGCTAAATAACGGACAGTCATCAATATGTGTTTATTAACAGATAACGTTTAAGCATAATTAATAGAACTAATAATTACTTACAGTTTATATTGCTTCGGCCGTATCTAATTTCTAAATGACGATTACGGCCTCTAATGGAGACAGTGTTTAGACTATCATTATTAAACAACCCAAGTATTTACTTGGTGAATGATGTTTTCTTGTTAATTTTATTATTTGATAGTAGGATGAGATTTTACTTTTTAAGTATTTCATCTTATTTTTATGATGAGCTATTGATAAGTCTTCTTTTATTAGAACATAAAATTTGTAGAGATATTTTCTTAGAAAAATAGAACGTGCAAATTTCTACAATGAACAAATATGGACGTTTAACATCTTTCAAACTTAAACAATTACTGGCACAGTCCAGTATTAGTACCTCTCACGAACAGACAAGGATAACAATATGAGCCAGTCTTCTAACACCAATCGTATTCAAAAAGGCAGTTTGGCCATCGATCAGCAGTTATATGACTTTATTGAAAACGAAGTACTACCGAAAGTCGGTGTGGATTCAGACGATTATTGGTCAGGTTTTGAAAAGGTTATCAAAGAGTTTACCCCGCGCAATAAGGCGCTATTAGAAACTCGTGACAAGATTCAAGCACAGATTGATCAGTGGCACCTAGATAACCCAGCAAAAGATGGTGAAATCGATTATCCAGCTTACAAGACCTTCCTACAAGAGATTGGTTACCTGTTACCTGAAGGCGAAGCATTTACGGTTGATACCAAAAATGTCGACGATGAAATCGCGCACATCGCAGGGCCGCAGTTAGTCGTGCCAGTTCGTAATGCTCGCTATGCGCTTAACGCGACCAATGCACGTTGGGGTAGTTTATACGATGCTTTATATGGTACTGATGTTATCAGCAGTGACAATGGTCAAGAAGCAGGCGGTAGCTATAATCCTACTCGCGGTGCTGCCGTTGTCGCTTATGCCAAAGCATTTTTAGATGAGCACTTTGCACTAGCATCAGGCTCATACAATGATGTGACTGGCTTTAAAGTAGTCGATGGCAAGCTAGAGGTCGTACAAGGTGATAGCAGTACTGAGCTACAAGATACTGCTAAGTTTGTTGGCTTTGTCGGTGATGCTGAAGCTCCTACTGGTGTACTGCTCAAAAATAACGGTTTGCATGCTGAGATTCAAATTGATAGTAGCCATCCAGTCGGCAAAGACGATCCTGCAAACATTAAAGACGTACTGCTTGAATCGGCTATGACCGCTATTCAAGATTGTGAGGATTCAGTCGCTGCTGTAGATGCAGAAGAGAAAGTCGAAGTTTATCGTAACTGGCTTGGTTTGATGAACAGCGATCTACAAGAAACCTTTGAAAAAGGTGGCAAAACGCGTACACGTAAACAAAATCCAGATCGTGAATATAATACACCAGATGGTGGCAAGCTGATCTTACCAGGTCGTTCGCTATTATTAATTCGCAACGTTGGTCATCTAATGCAAAACCCTGCTATTTTGGTAGATTTGGGTGAGGGTGAAGAGCAGATATTTGAAGGTCTAATGGATGGTTTGATCACGCCACTATTATCGCTCAATGATATCAAAGGTAAAAACGAGCTATCAAACTCACGCCAAGGCTCAATGTATATCGTGAAGCCAAAAATGCATGGCCCTGAAGAAGTCAAAATGGCCAATGATTTATTCAATGCATCAGAAGACTTGTTAGGTCTAGAACGCAATACGCTCAAAATCGGCATCATGGATGAAGAGCGCCGTATGACGGTCAACTTAAAAGAAGCAATTCGCCAAGCCAAAGAGCGCGTTATCTTCATTAACACAGGTTTCTTAGACCGTACTGGCGATGAGATGCATACCAGTATGAATGCAGGCCCGTTTGTACCGAAAGGCGAGATGAAGTCACAAGCATGGCAGCCTGCTTATGAGCAATGGAACGTCGATATCGGTCTAGAGACAGGACTACAAGGTCACGCGCAGATTGGTAAGGGGATGTGGGCTAAGCCTGATGAAATGAAAGAGATGATGGATACCAAAGCCGCTCATCCGAAGTCTGGTGCTAGCACTGCGTGGGTACCATCACCAACGGGCGCTACCTTGCATAGCATACACTATCATCAAGTGAGTGTGTCTGATGTACAGGACACGCTAAAATCACGCGAGCGAGCGAGTTTAGACGACATCTTAACCATTCCATTAGCAAAAAATACCGACTGGACTGACGAAGAGAAGCAGCAAGAGCTTGAAAACAATGCTCAAGGTATCTTAGGTTATGTCGTACGCTGGGTAAATCAAGGCGTAGGTTGCTCGAAGGTACCAGATATCAACGATGTAGGTCTCATGGAAGATCGTGCTACTTTGCGAATCTCGAGCCAACATATTGCCAACTGGTTGCATCATGGCGTAGTCAGTGAGCAGCAAGTGATGGATACGATGAAACGTATGGCCAAGGTCGTCGATGAGCAAAATACAGGCGATGCTGACTATCAATTGATGGCAGATGATTTTGATGGGTCTTATGCATTCAAAGCCGCCTGTGATTTGGTCTTCAAAGGACGTGAGCAGCCTAGTGGTTATACGGAGCCATTATTGCATCAAGCACGTCTGGATCTAAAAGCAAACGCTTAGATTTATGGGGTAAATAAGATTCATATTAGGGCATACCAAACGAGCAAGTATGATAATTATTCTTGCTTGTTTGTAACTGTGAAATGTGTCAAAAATAAGTCATAAGGCTGTTGTAAGCGCTATTTATTTATCTATAAATAGCGCTTTGTTTTGGTCGACTGACTGATATCCATTACAATAATTTAAGACTATTAGTATTGGTATTAACCAGTGGTATTCGTATCTAATTGAGTAAATAGAAGTTTTTTAGCGATTGCTCAAATATAAGGCGTTATTTGTTATTCGATAATGGATGTATCGAAAAAGCAAAAAAATATGTTGCAAATTATGTCAAAGTTGATATGCTTGTACTCGAAGTATGAGTTTGGTAACGGATGTTACGCACGGAGCAATAAAGACCAAACGTTACATGGCAGTTGCGTTATTTAATCCCAGTCATGTGTGTCATGGTTTTTTACCTTACTGTAATAGCAATTCGCCACACTTGTTTCTGACTAATCTCGGTAGCCAGTTACACATTATATCTTTGAGGATTTGTGACGATACCATTATGGGCGCCAGCTAATAATAGCTTGCTCATTACTACAATTGTAAAGTGGAGATACCCCATGAAAAAACTACTTTTAGCTACAGCAATCGCAGCCCTATCTGTATCTGCAGCCAATGCAGCACCAACTGTATATGGTAAAGCATTCGTTACTGCTGACTACATCAACGCTGACCGTGATGGTAGTGATGATTTATATGACGTAGATAGCGATTCAGTACAAGTTAACTCAAACATCTCACGCCTTGGTTTCAAAGGTTCTGAAGCGATTACTGCTAACACTGATGTTATCTATCAGTTAGAATATGGTATCGCTATTGATGGTAATGATGACAACATTGGTTTTAAAAGCCGTGATACCTATCTTGGTCTAGACAATAAAGACTTTGGTCAGTTCCGTTTTGGTCGTAACTACTCAGTAACTGACTACATCAACAACGTGACTGTGACTGAAGGTTACTGGGATAACCTAGGTGTTAGTAACCTTGATATGGAAGGCGATGTACTTGACGCTGTAACTATGGCTGATGGCGGTCGTGTTAATGACTCTATCGTTTGGATTGCGCCTAAATACAACGGCTTGCCTTTAGAGCTTGCTCTACAATATGGTGCTGATGAGACATTCGTTTCTGACAGTGATGACCGCGACAGCGGCTACGGTGCTTCATTAATGTTTGACCAAGGTACTGGCTTCACTGCTGGTGTTGCGTATGAAAAAGACATGAGCCAAGCTGGTGATCTTCTACGTGGTAGTGCAACTGTTGATCTAGGTAAATATATGACTGCACCAGTTATGCTAGGTGCTATGTATCAAGTAACTGACTTCGATGACGGTGCTGAAGACGAAAAAGGTTTAATCGTAAGTGCTGAAATGGGTCTAAACAACTTTGCTCGTCCAGCCTCTGTATACGTACAGTACAACGGTACTGAAAACCTAGCTGGTATTGACAACCGTGATTCAGATCAAGTAGTTGTAGGTGGTAAATACAACTTCAAAGACAACATGATTGCTCATGCTTATATCGGTAACAACTCTGCCGAAGACGGAGCTAGCAACACTGATCTTGATATCTTCGCATTGGGTGGCGGTCTAGAATACTTATTCTAATATCACACTTAATTAGATTATAAAAAACTCATCCTTCGGGGTGAGTTTTTTTATGTCATAAAGAATCATAGCTACTATGTAAACTTTGGTTTTTTCATCTTACTGTAATATTTGCTTGGTAAAGTTATGTCTAAGCAGTTCTTATGGCTCGCTATATATTATGGTTTCAAAGGTATACAACCTGAAACTATTACATATCTAATGATCTTAGACCATTTATCACTCAAATCGTAAAGTGGAGATATCCTTTGAAAAAATTACTTTTAGCTTCAGCAATTGCAACGCTATCAGTTTCTACTGTTCAAGCAGCCCCAACTGTCTACGGTAAGGCATTTGTGACTGCTAACTATGTCAATGCTGAACTTGATCGCCAGTCGATGGATTTGCCAAATGATGCTATCTATGTCAATGAAGATAACGACTCTGTACAAGTTAGCTCACACTCTTCACGTTTAGGGTTCAAAGGATCTGAAGCAATAACTGCCAATACAGACGTCATCTATCAATTAGAGTATGGTATTAAAATCGATGACAGTGGTTCAGATAACATTGGTTTCAAAAGTCGCGACACTTATCTGGGTTTAAACAACGAAAACTTTGGCCAATTCCGATTCGGTCGTAACTATTCAGTCTCTGATTATGTTAACAATGTGACTGTAAATGAAGGGTATTGGGATAACATTGGTTCGAGCTCTTTAGGTAATAGCAACACACTAACTGAAGCACTTACCTTGACTGATGGTGAGCGTATCAATAACTCAATCGTGTGGATTGCTCCCAAATACAACGATTTACCAGTAGAGCTTGCACTACAGTATGGCGCTGATGAGTCTTTTGTTTCTGATAGTAGTGATCGCGATAGTGGCTTCGGTGCTTCGTTAATGTTCGATCCAGGTACTGGTTTTACCGCAGGTGTTGGGTATGACAAAGATATGAGTGTCACAGGTGAAATTTTACGCGGTAGTGCTAGTGTCGACCTAGGTAAATACGTGGCTTATCCAGTGAAGTTAGGCGCGCTATACCAACAAGTAGATTTTGATGACTCAAACGATGAAGAGAAAGGTTTGGTGGTCAGTGCTGAAATGGGTCTAACCAACTTCTCACGTCCAGCTTCTGTTTACCTACAGTATGATAAGACTGAGAACTTAGCAGGTCTAGGCGGCAATGATTCTGACCAGATCGTATTGGGCGGTAAGTATAAATTTAAAGACAATATGATTGCACATGCTTATATCGGTAAAAACTCTGCAGATTTAGAAAATGGTCTCTTAGTAGTCAGAGACTATGACGACAATACTTCTGAAGAAGTTGTTGCACGCGGTGATGCGGATGTATTCGCTATCGGTGGCGGTTTAGAATATAAATTCTAAAAAATATTAGACAACGCAACAAAAAACTCATCCTTCGGGGTGAGTTTTTTGTTGCGTAGCGTTTTAATAATAGAAAAATGTTTGCTACCAGCACGAAAACATAAGAGTTTCAGACAGTTTGCATTTTTGCCCTATATTTTATGGCGTATTTTTAGTAAAATCCTTCTTTACCAATTACCGACAGAGTACTATGACCAAGTTTATATTCGTGACCGGTGGGGTAGTGTCCTCACTAGGAAAAGGTATCACCGCAGCTTCTCTTGCAGCGGTCTTAGAAGCACGTGGCGTGACTGTCACGATGACCAAAATGGATCCGTATATTAACGTCGATCCAGGTACAATGAGCCCGTTCCAGCATGGTGAAGTATTCGTCACTGAAGATGGCGCAGAGACCGATTTAGATTTGGGTTATTACGAGCGCTTTTTACGTCACTCAAAAATGAGTAAGAGTAATAACTTTACCAGTGGTCGTATTTATCAGAACGTGTTGAATAAAGAACGTCGTGGTGAGTATCTAGGCGGCACTGTACAGGTTATTCCGCATATTACTGATGAAATCAAAAACAAAATCCTTGCCAGTGGCGAAGGGTATGATATCGCTATTATCGAGATTGGCGGTACGGTTGGTGATATCGAATCACTTCCTTTCATGGAAGCCGTACGTCAGATGCAAGTAGAGCTTGGCCGTAATAGAGCTATGCTAATGCATCTTACTTTAGTACCTTATATTGCTAGCGCGGGTGAAACCAAAACTAAGCCAACGCAGCATTCAGTAAAAGAGCTGCGCTCTATTGGCCTACAGCCTGATATCTTAATTTGCCGCTCTGATCATCATATCTCACAAGACAACCGTCGCAAAATTGCGCTATTTACCAATGTAGAAGAGCGTGCGGTCATCATGTGTGAAGATGCCCAAAGTATTTATCAGATACCGCGCACCTTACACGAGCAAGATCTTGATGATTTAATCTGTGAGCGTTTCGGTCTTGATGTGCCTGAAGCTGATTTGAGCGATTGGGACAAAGTGGTTGAAGCCCAGTTGAATCCAGAAGGAGCAGTGACTGTTGCAATGGTTGGCAAATATGTTGAGCTACCAGATGCTTATAAGTCTATTAACGAAGCGTTGCTACACGCAGGTATCACGCATAAAGTAGATGTGAAGATTGACTACATCGATGCTGAACGTCTAGAAGATGATGACACTTTACTTGCGCAGCTAAACGATGCTGATGCTATCTTAGTACCAGGCGGTTTTGGTGAGCGCGGTACGATGGGTAAGATAAAAGCCATCACTTATGCTCGTGAAAATAATGTTCCGTATCTAGGCATTTGCCTTGGTATGCAGTTGGCTGTGATTGAGTATGCGCGTAATGTACTTAATATTAATGCCAACTCTTCTGAGTTTGATCGTAAGACCGCTGAGCCTATCATTGGTCTGATCACTGAGTGGTTAGATGAGCGCGGCGAGTTACAGATTCGTAGTGATGATTCAGACCTTGGCGGCACGATGCGTCTAGGCGCACAGCAAGCAGAACTGGTTTCTGGTAGTAAGCTAAGCCAAATTTACGGTGCGAGCAATATCACTGAGCGTCATCGTCATCGCTATGAGATGAATAACCGTTACATCGAGCCATTAGAGCAAGCAGGTATGACCATATCTGGTTATTCTGCCAAGCAGCATTTGGTAGAGTCGGTTGAGATTTCTGAGCATCCATGGTTTGTTGCTGTACAGTTCCATCCAGAGTTCACTAGCTCTCCACGTGGTGGTCATCCACTGTTTAATAGCTTTGTAAAAGCTGCTAAGAACCATAGCGAAACAAAGTAGTTCTTATAGAAAAGTAACTCTTATAAAGTAGTGCAGAGTAAAAGTATTTATTAAAAAAGACTGATCTTCGGATCGGTCTTTTTTTTGCTTAATTTAAACTGTTTGTTGTTATTAGCCAGTAATCATTTTGACTAATGACGTCTAATTACGCTTGCATACTTTTTTTAATTGGGCTATCGGTTACAATATGGGACAGACATATCAATAACAAAATAAGAGGTAACGGCTTCATGGAAAATTTATTGTCCGCGCAATCACATATCACGCTTAATACTCCTAGCAACGATACGATTAACATTGGTAACGACCAGCCTTTCGTATTGTTCGGTGGTATGAATGTTTTAGAGTCTAAAGAATTGGCGTTTGAGATTGCTGAGCAGTATGTTGATATTTGCCAGCGCCTAGGTATCGACTATGTTTTTAAAGCGAGCTTTGATAAAGCCAATCGTTCAAGTCTACATTCGTACCGTGGACCTGGTTTAGAGCAGGGGATCGATTGGTTAGGTCAAATCAAAGAAAAATTCCAAGTACCGATTATCACGGATGTGCATGAACCCTATCAAGCAGCACCAGTCGCTGAAGTGGCTGATATTATTCAGCTACCTGCGTTTTTGTCACGTCAGACGGACCTAGTACATGCGATGGCAAAAACAGATGCCATTATTAACATTAAAAAGGCGCAGTTTTTGGCCCCCCATGAAATGCGTCATATCGTCAATAAGTGCTTAGAGGGCGGTAATGATAAGCTCATACTTTGTGAGCGTGGTAGTGCCTTTGGATATAATAATCTGGTCGTTGATATGCTTGGTTTTGATACCATGAAGCAGATGGATATTCCGGTATTTTTTGATGTAACCCATAGCCTACAGCAGCCAGGTGCACGTAGTGACAGCGCTGGTGGACGTCGTGAGCAGATTACAACGCTTGCTCGTGCAGGTATGGCTACAGGGTTAGCAGGGTTGTTTTTGGAAGCGCATCCAAATCCAGAAACTGCAAAATGCGATGGTCCATGTGCGCTGCGTATGAGCCAATTAGAGCCGTTCTTGCGTCAGCTCAAGCAAATTGATGACTTAGTCAAAGGTTTTGAAGTATTAGATACTCATTAGTACGGTAAGTGATAAGAGGGCTATACAATGGCAATTCAGATGACACAAGTAAGCATCGAAAATATCGATGATGCAGAAGGTTTAGATAGCATAATGACCGCTCTTAAGAATATCTCAGGCGTGACTGCTATCAATTTGGATCCCAAACATAATGTTGCAACGGTGAGCTATGATGATACAGATACTAGTATCCATGCTTTGACAGCGGCGATTAGTATGGTGGATTATGTGACTCAGCCATTTCCTATTGACTCACCGCAGAATCCGCATCATCACGATTTATAATTACAAACAGTATTATTACAAGTTTGTTGATGAGCTTTTTTACGTTTTTATTAATAAGTTACTGACTCATTAATAAAGTAACAACCAAATGGTCTTGTCGTCGAAAGTAATAGGGCTTATGCTTATTTACTGTAGCTCTGATGATTTGCTTTACTTTAATAAATTAAAAGATATATCAAAGTTAGCATTAACAGAATCACTATTAGAGCTGCCTGTTACCAATAAAAATAAGGAGCCCGATATGGCAGACCAAACACGTATTATTAAAATTGATGGTATGACTTGTGGCGGATGCATAGCAAGCGTACATACGGCGACAGCCGATATTGATGGATTAGAGACTATTACCGTTGACCTTGCTGATAACTTAGCGACAGTAACCTTTGATGATGGCAAAACCAGTGCAGAGGCTATTGCTTCGGCTATTGACGATGCTGGGTTTGAGGCGACAGTCGCTAACTCATAAACTTCGTCATATATTTACAGAACCAGCTAACATGTTATTGCGAGCATGATAGCTGGTTTTTTAATGATTAACGATTATGAGTATTCGGCATTAATGTTTTACTACTTTGTCTAAAATATTAATGCTGAATACGATATTACCCAATTACTTTGTTTGAATTTTTTGCCCACCCACTGATATTTTATCGTGGTCCCTATGAATTTATAGGCACCATGACGAGTTTTATTTATGAACGATACCGCCAGTACTACCAAAGATGAGTCTTACGATGTCGAAACTGACATTGAGTCCAATACGCCACTTACACCGCAACGTGCGCATCTGCAATTAGCGATTGACGGCATGACCTGTCAGGCCTGCGCCTCAAGAATCGAAAAGGTGCTTAACAAGAAACCTTCGGTGTACGAGGTAAGTGTGAGTTTTGCTGGCGAGACTGCCAATGTTGACTATGATCCTACCCAGACGACACCCAAGCAGCTGACAGAGTGGGTGAATAAAACAGGTTTCGTTGCCAACGTACAGGCAGGCGATAGCTTATTTGCTCAGACTGATGAAGATACAACCACTCAATATCCATGGCGTTTGATCGGATTATGGATTTGTTTGGTGCCATTTTTGGTAGGTATGGCAGGTATGCTGACAGGTTTTGGTATGGCGTGGATGCTACCGATCTGGGCTCAATTTGTTTTAGCGACAGTGGTACAGTTTGGCTTAGCATTACCGTTTTATAAAAGCGCATGGGCATCTATCAAAGGCGGCCTTGCCAATATGGATGTGCTGGTAGTTATCGGTACAGTGACGATATGGGCATATTCGACTTATTTATGGCTCACGCACGGCGATGGTACTCTAAACAGTCTGTTGCAAAGTGGGCATGGCATTAGTAATAGCCCAGCCGTATATTTTGAAGCAGGGGTGATGGTCATTGCTTTCGTGCGTACGGGTAAATACTTAGAGGAACGTACTAAGAAGCACAGTCTAAACAGTATTGATTTATTATTATCACTAACGCCTGATAAAGTAGAGCAGCAGCAGCCAAATGGTGATTTTCATGATATTGCGTTGTCTGATGTGCAAATAGGTGATGTCCTACGTGCAAAACAAGGTAGCCGCGTCGCTACAGATGGTAGCGTCATAGAAGGTAGCGGATGGTGCGTAGAGAGTCATTTGACTGGTGAATCAGTCGCACTCAAAAAAGAGCAAGGTGATGGATTGCTAGCAGGTGCCTTGGTCGAGAACGGGAGTCTGCTATATCGTGTCAATGCGAAGGGCAGCGATACTAAGCTTGGCGATATGGTACGAGCGTTAAGTGAGGCACAAGGCTCAAAAGCCAACCTGGCTCGTCTCGCTGATCGAGTAACGGCTGTCTTTGTCCCTGTGGTAGTAACGATTGCATTGGTTACCTTTGGGGTCACATGGTGGCTAACAGGTATGGTTGATACGGCTTTAATGCATGCCGTATCAGTATTGGTCATTGCTTGTCCTTGTGCGCTTGGTTTAGCCACACCAGCGGCGATTATGGCTGGCATGGGCGTTGCCGCTCGTCATGGCGTCTGGTTCAAAGATGCACAAAGCCTTGAGGTGGCAGGTAATATCGATACGGTAGTACTCGATAAAACAGGTACATTAACTATTGGAAGACCGACTATCGTCGACCATGTTATGGTGGATAAGTCACTTGCTGTTAATGATGTATTGCAGATTGCGGCCAGTGTCGAAGCGCATGCCAGCCATCCACTAGCAACTGCTCTCGTCAATACGGCCAAGGATCGCCAACTACCTCTGTTTAATGTGACTGACATCAGTGTAATAAAAGGTGCCGGTATACAAGCCAATATCGAAGGGCTTGGGCTTATAAAAGTTGGGACAGCAGAGTTTGCGAATTTAGCACTACCAAAATTTATGCCAAAAGTATGGCAAATTGCTAGCACCGTCGCAATTAGTATTAATGATGAGCCATTAGGTGCATTTGCCTTAGCTGATGATTTAAAAGAGGATACCCCGCAAGCAATCACTGCCTTACAAGATGCGGGTATTAATGTGATTCTGATGAGTGGTGATAAGCAGTCCGTCGTCGATCATGTAGCAGGGCAGTTGGGTATTGATAAGGCTTATGGCAAGATGAGTCCACGTGATAAGGCCAGTCAAATTGCATTATTGCAAACTGCTGGTCATAAGGTAGCGATGGCAGGAGACGGCGTCAACGATGCACCAGCGATGGCCACTGCCGATGCCAGTTTTGCGATGTTTGAAGGAACTGACGTCGCTCAGCATAGTGCCTCTGCACGTCTAATGGGTGAGTCTCTCATGCATATTAATGCGGCACAAAAAATCGCTCAAGCGACGCTACGCAATATCAAGCAAAATCTGTTTTTTGCCTTCATTTATAACTGTCTTGGTATTCCGCTTGCTGCGTTTGGGTTTTTAAATCCGATGATTGCGGCTGCCGCCATGGCGCTCAGCTCCATCTCAGTACTAATGAATGCACTACGATTGACACGTTTTGAGACCAAGGTTGAGTTAGACAATACAGTATCCATATCTCATATGGATGAAGAACGCTTAGCGGAAGGGTAGCTGTTATATTTGCTTAGGTTTTCTATAAGTACAAAAGCTTCAGCTATCGCGTATATGCATCTTTAAGATTGTTTTTATGACCGCAAGTCAGTGTAAGATAAGGGAAGTTTGGTGAAATATATGCTATGATGCCAAGCACTATAGCCGACTATTAATCTGCTCCATATACCTCTAATTGTTAGGCAACTATAGTCACAAGATAGAGGAGTATAAAAGGTTTTTAGGATTGTGCGCTATATGATATTTTGCTTTATCTTTTTTGTATGCTAGCTGCCTTTATTTATCTCACAAACTTGGCATGACCAAAGGAATTAACAGACATTATGTACGCTGAAGAAACCAACAACGTCACCGCAATTAAAGACATTCGCGCTCGTGAAATTTTAGACTCGCGCGGCAACCCAACTATCGAAGCTGATGTTATCTTAGCTGACGGTACTGTCGGCCGTGCTGCTGCTCCAAGTGGCGCATCAACAGGCTCACGTGAAGCACTTGAGCTACGTGATGGCGACAAGACCCGTTTTATGGGCAAAGGCGTCAAAAAAGCCGTTTCTAATGTCAACAGTCAAATCCGCAGCGCCTTGATTGACAAAGATGTGACTGAGCAACAGGCCATTGACGATGCTATGATTGCATTAGATGGTACAGAAAACAAAGAAAGCTTGGGTGCTAATGCCATGTTAGCTGTGTCACTTGCTACGGCCAAAGCAGCGGCCAAGTCACAGAACCTGCCATTGCATCAATACATCGCCAATCTACGTAATCAAACGTCGTTGACCATGCCTGTGCCGATGATGAACATCTTGAATGGTGGCGAGCACGCGGACAACACCGTTGATATCCAAGAGTTTATGATTGAGCCTGTAGGCTTCACCAGCTTCTCAGAAGCGTTGCGTGCTGGTACAGAGATTTTCCATAGCTTGAAATCTGTATTAAAATCACAAGGTTTAAACACTGCCGTTGGTGATGAAGGTGGTTTTGCACCGAACCTACGTAGTAACGAAGAAGCCATCACAGTTATCATGCAAGCGATTGAACAAGTCGGCTATAAGGCTGGCGAAGATATTCATCTTGCGCTAGATTGTGCGGCCAGTGAGTTTTACAAAAACGGTCAATATGTCTTGGCAGGCGAAGGTAACAAAGCATTTGATAGCCAAGGTTTCTCAGACTATCTAGTTGGGCTAGCACGTCAGTATCCTATTATCTCTATCGAGGATGGTCTGGATGAGTCGGATTGGGATGGCTGGAAGTATTTGACCGAGCAAATTGGTGATAAGGTCCAGTTGGTTGGTGATGATCTGTTTGTGACCAATCCTTCAATCTTGCAAGAAGGTATCGATAAGCATATTGCTAATGCAATTTTGATTAAATTCAACCAAATTGGTACCTTGTCAGAAACGCTAGATGCGATTTATATGGCGAAGAAAAATGGCTATGCAACCATCATTTCACATCGTTCAGGTGAAACGGAAGACAGCACCATTGCAGACTTGGCAGTGGGTACAGCAGCTGGTCAAATCAAAACAGGCTCACTATGCCGTTCTGACCGAGTAGCGAAGTACAACCAGTTGCTACGTATTGAGCAGCAAGTACGTGCAAGCTACCGTGGCCGTGAAGAGTTTATCGGTCTACGTGGCTAAGACTCTGACCGGCTTTTTGACGTATAATATACGTTAGAAAGCCTAGAATCATAAGCTGAAGTCAATATTTAGGTGATATATAACATTTATATATCGCCTAATCAGCTTAAACTTTACTATCCCTTCTTTCATATCGTTTGGCGTTACTATCTTATGAAATACTTTAGCCAATTCATGCTACTTGCTTTAGCCGTTGCAGTGCTTTTAGGATTGCAGTATCAATATTGGTTGGGTGAAAATGGTCGCTTTGAACACAATAAATTAACGGCTCAAATTGAAGAGCAACAACGTTTAAATGACAATCAAGTCGCGGCAAATAACTTGTTACGTACCGATGTTCAAGATTTAAAAATGGGACTTGAGGCCGTAGAAGAGCATGCTCGCTTAGACTTAGGTTTAATCAAACCAAATGAAACTTTTGTCCAAGTATCTACTGCACCAACCACGCATAGCAACTACTAGTTTTTACGAATATACTGACTTTTATAGGTATACTAGCGGTTACGACATACATTAATTCTATGACGCAGTATCAAACCGTTATTATCTGATACCATTCACTATACTTAACACCTGCTTTATTTCTCTTTATATATACTGTCATGGGCTCAACCATGAGTACAATACTATGAATACAACTCCTAATATACATGCCATGATCGTTGCAGCTGGTCGCGGCAGCCGTTTTGGTGCGTCTATTGCCAAGCAATATACAACGCTAGAAGGTCAGACACTATTGCAGCATAGCGTGGCACGACTTGCTTGTAGTAATTATATTAATAAGTGTCTATTGGTCATATCGGCAGATGACAGCACGGCTCAACAGTTAGAGTTTGCACTTCCTGTACGCTATGCATTCGGCGGAGCAGAACGTTGGCAATCAGTACAGGCAGGCGTTGAGGCAATTAGTCAGGCAGGCGCTGATGATTCAGACTTGGTACTCATTCATGATGCGGCACGTCCTGCTGTACCAAGCTCAGATATCGATAAAGTAGTAGTAGCTGCGATGGTAGAGCCTTATGGTGCTATCTTAGCGACACCAGTGGCCGATACGTTGAAAGCTTCTTATCAGAAAGCTACCACTATAGAAGAGAGTCGTCTGCATTCTTATACTAAATCTACTATCGATCGTAGCAATATGTGGCAAGCACAAACGCCGCAAGTATTTCGTTTAGGTCAATTAAAGAAAGTCCTCAATCATGTATCTGAGCACCAATTAAGCATTACAGATGAGGCCAGTGCCTTTGAACAACTAGAACTACCAATACGACTAGTCTCTGGTAGTCGCCAAAATATTAAGCTAACTTATCCTGATGATGCCGCACTACTAACAGCCATTATGGCTCTCCAGTCTTGATTTATCTGCACTTCGGCCTCCATCAATAAGCATCAGCTTTGCTCTATTTGCAATCAGTAGCGATCATGGCAAAGCTCACAATATTACCAATCATTGTATCTCCTCTTGAAGTTGCCAAAATATTTTGAACATATTGTATGTTTTCTATCACGGAAAGATAGAAAACGTATCATTTACTATGGGTTAAATATCGTGATGATAAGTGTTTTTTGTATCTGAAAAGGCTTACATTCGATAATAGGTTGCTTTGATGACTAAACTAACCTATGATGTAACTAACTTAATACAATTAATATAAAAACTTATAAAATCAATAATATATCAGACTAATTCATGACGCGCAGTTATGTTGTCTCTATATTTTTCTGAAGTTAGTATGATTGTTTTAGCGACATTTACCCAATAATAGGGAGAAGCTGATTGTCAACAATCAACGGTTCAACAAATCCAGTAACGACAGATCTCTGCCAGCTTGTATATATAAGCCGGATTACTTCTACTGGTCTTTCAAGTCCTAGCACACTTAATGATATTTCAGAGACCGCAGTTGAACGCAATCAAATAGATAATGTTACCGGTATTCTTTGCTACGGCAATGGTTACTTTTTACAGTGCGTTGAAGGATCAGAGCAGGCGTTAACCAATCTAAAAAATCGTTTAATAGTAGATGATCGACACAAAGAGTTAAAGATTTTGGATTTTTCTGCAATTACCAAGCGTCGCTTTGCCAGTTGGTCGTTACGTTCGATTACTCTTGAGCGCTGGATGACTAAAGAGCCTGAACTTAAGCAGTTAATGCCATTTAAGCCTTATGAGTGGGATTCTGATGAGTGGCAAAAGTTCTTAGACGTACTGCAAGGCTACTATGAAGAACAAAATAGGATAGGTAACATTGATACACCGCCTGTCAAATACAGTACGCTAGGGGTGACTCTTAGTAAGGTTGTAGGACAGCATCAAGCGTTCTTCTTAATCCAGACGATATTAGGATTGATGATAGTTGCGACGTTATTGTGGTTACTGCTTTAATCTACTAATATTATTAACGTTTCGCATCAAACTAAGTTATATTTATACTTACTTAATAAGATAGCCAAACAAAAAAGCCAGCATCGATTGATGCTGGCCTTTTTATTGAAAAGAATAACTGAGCTTTTAGTGGTGGGCATAAAAAAACCCAGTTCATAATATATTATGAACTGGGTTTTTGGTGGTACGCTTATCAGTCTAATCTAATGCTAAGCAAAAGTGCTAATAAGTGACGCCAAATAGTGGCGTCCCCAGGGGGATTCGAACCCCCGTTACCGCCGTGAAAGGGCGGTGTCCTAGGCCTCTAGACGATGGGGACTAGTAACAACACTTCAACTGCTTTCACCATTTATGCTGAAGTGGTGCGTATTCTAATAGTGTCGGCGTCTTCTGTCAAGCCTTTTTCTACGTCTTTTTAAAATTAAATATCTTTTTTTAATTGCGCGACGAGGATGTAGGTCGTTTCTCTTCAAATGATAGCGAATCCATAAAGAAGTACAGGCGCTAATCGTCAATGCAAGCAGCATATAACCGAGTATAGTACCCCATAACTTGAGCTGTGGATCCATAATAAAGTCCCTCCTATTAATCTTGATAGGGTTTGCTATCAAGACAGTGTGAGCAACTTAAACCATCTATAGGATACAACCATATCACTTAAGAGTGACATTTTATAATCAGATAGTCATTCGTATCAGCCGAAATGACCACATCTGTAATTGCTGAAATAGTTCCGTTTATTTATCACAATATTAATCATATCCCTATTGATTGCCAAATCAAGATGTTAAAGTTATCAAGTATTACAAATAGCACTATTATGTCTGATTGGCAATATAGGTTATGTGACTTATTTACGGTCGTTGTCAGCTGACTCTTCTTTCGTATCTTCGTTATGCAGCGCATTGGCCAGCATCGGGTAGTTATTTAGTATGTGACAAAATAGCTCAGCAGTCTTTTGAGTGTCATATAGAGCTGAGTGAGCATTCTTGCCATCAAACTCCAATCCAGCTGCTTTACAAGCGCGCGCGAGAACAGTTTGACCAAAGGCTAAGGCTGATAAAGTGACGGTATCGAATACTGAAAAATTATGAAATGGATTGTGATTTTTACTATTGGTTCGTAGCACGGCGGCATTTAAAAAAGCTAAATCAAAATGAGCATTGTGTCCAATTAAGACACACTGGCGGCACTCTTCATCACGGCGTACGTCTTTTAACCCTTTAAAAATACGGCGCAACGCTGTCTTCTCATCTTCCGCAATAGCTTTACGCATTGGGTTTTTAGGATCAATACCGGTAAAGTCAAGAGCACTTGGCTCTAAGTTTGCGCCCTCGAAAGGCTCAATATGAGCGTTGAGAGCTTCACCTGGGTAAAATACACCTTGCTCATTAAGTAGCACAGGGATACAGGCAATCTCTAATAGGGCGTCGGTCTGTGCATTAAAGCCTGCTGTTTCCACGTCGACGACGACAGGTAAGAACTTACGAAAACGGTCTTTTAATGCCATAGGCGCTTGCTCATCTGCCGCTGAGGCTACGTCTTCATGAGAAGTATCTAGCGTGGTATCAAAGCTCGCAGATTTAGGGTTTGATAGGTCTTTGTCAGGCAAGGCCGCTATGTTTTGATTGGTCATATAAAGTTAAATCACTTTTATCAGTCGTACTAATATATTAAATAAAAATAAGCATCCTATGATATTAATTAAACCTTTAATACAAAATAATCTAGTACAAAGGTGTCATTAATATCATAGGATCAAATAATAGGTCATGTATTGAATGCTAAGTTTTCTTTGCGGGCGTTAGGCTTTAATTGACCAAGGTAGCGTTTCACCTGCCATCAAGGGTGTCAATGATGCGCCATCAAAGTAAGGATAGTCGGTCGGTACTTGCATAGGCGTGTTGACAAGTGTGATAGTGCTTTCATTCAGAGGTAGACCATAGAACTGGGCACCAAAGCGACTGGCAAAGCCCTCTAACTTATCTATTTTTCCAACACTATCGAAGGCGGTCGCGTACAAAGGCAGCGCCGTCGCTGCACTATAGCAACCCGCACAGCCACAAGCGGCTTCTTTTTTGTCTGTCGCATGTGGCGCAGAATCAGTACCTAAGAAGAACTTTGGATTACCACTAGTGGCCACATCCAACAGCACTTTTTGGTGGCTCTCACGCTTTAAAATAGGTAGGCAATAAAAGTGCGGTTTGATACCACCAACCAATAGATGATTACGATTAAACATTAGATGCTGCGGCGTAATAGTCGCAGCAACGTGGTTACCTTGTGACAATACAAAATCTGCTGCATCGCTGGTAGTGATGTGCTCTACCACTATTTTTAATGTAGGGAATTTTACGATAATTTGAGCCAGCACTTCATCTAAGAAACGCTTTTCGCGATCAAAGATATCTATATGGTCTTGGGTCACTTCACCATGGATTAGCAATGGCAAATTGTACTTTTCTAGTGCTTCAAAGACATCGACGCAGGCGTTGATATTGGTGACACCATCTGCGGAGTTGGTAGTCGCTCCAGCAGGATAGAGCTTAACTGCTTGTACGATACCTGACTGCGCTGCCAATTCGATATCTTGTGCAGTGGTATTATCTGTTAAATATAGCGTCATACGTGGATCAAACGCTGACTTGCGCTCAAGACTCAAATCACTAGCTGCTAACTGCTCCATGATACGTGTGCGGTAGGCAATAGCCTCCTGCGCATTTTTGACTGGAGGCACAAGGTTTGGCATACAGATGACACGGTTAAAGCTGCTTGCGGCATGAGGTACGGTCGTGCTCAAAGCGAGATCGTCACGCAAGTGAATATGCCAGTCATCTGGCTGAAGGATGGTCAATTCTCTAATCGAATCAGTCATAGTGTCAAAGCGCTCTATATCGTCAAATAAAGGAAACAAAAGGGAGTGATACTGTGGGTCTATCATAACAGATTTGCCCACTCGACTAAATATAAGGCTAAATATCTGTACATAATTCATCGAGCTAAGATTAATGTCTTGTCATTAAATAATGTCTAAATTTTGGTGGCAAAAATGAGGTTGACTAGAATTTAAGTCAAAAGCGCACGCCTTGTGGCAGTTAGACTTTTGCCCATAGTAAATATGATGTACACTGAGCAGGTAATTATCGTTCGACTTGCTTTTGATTTGATCGTCGCCTTTTCTAAAACTATATTTCATAATGGGAGTTATTCATGGCTCAACTTGATCCAAAAAATATTAATAAAATCGTCTTGGCTTATTCAGGTGGTCTTGATACCTCAATCATCGCTAAATGGCTACAAGAAACTTATGATGCGGAAGTAATCACTTTTACTGCTGATATCGGTCAAGGCGAAGAAGTTGAGCCAGCACGAGCCAAAGCTCAGGCAATGGGTATCAAGCATATTCATATCGAAGATTTGCGCGAAGAGTTTGCTCGTGATTATGTATTCCCTATGTTCCGTGCTAACGCCATCTACGAAGGTGAGTACTTACTAGGTACGTCTATTGCTCGTCCATTGATTGCCAAGCGTTTGGTTGAGATTGCTAAAGAGCATAACGCCGATGCTATTAGCCATGGTGCGACTGGTAAAGGTAATGACCAAGTTCGTTTTGAGCTAGGTGCTGTTGCCTTGTCACCAGACGTAGTGACCATAGCTCCTTGGCGTGAGTGGGATCTTTCAAGCCGTGAAAGCCTAATGAAATATGCTGAAGAGCATGATATCGCAATCGATTATGCGGGTAATAAGAAAAAATCTCCTTATTCAATGGATGCTAACTTACTGCATATCTCTTACGAAGGCGGTGTCCTAGAAGAACCGTATACTGAAGCAGAAGAGGACATGTGGCGCTGGTCTGTCAGCCCAGAAGAAGCACCTAATGAAGCGCAGTATTTAGAATTAGAATACGAAAAAGGTGATATCGTTGCTATCGATGGCGAAGCGCTTAAGCCTTATGAAGTTATGATTAAGCTGAATGAGCTCGGCGGGAAACATGGTATCGGTCGTTTAGATATCGTTGAAAACCGTTACGTTGGTATGAAGTCACGTGGTTGCTACGAGACGCCAGCGGGTACTATTATGCTAAAAGCGCATCGTGGTATTGAATCACTAACGCTCGATCGTGAAGCTGCACATTTAAAAGATGAGCTAATGCCACGCTACGCAAAAATCATCTACAACGGCTATTGGTTTAGCCCCGAGCGTATGATGCTACAAGCCTTAATTGACAAATCACAAGAATACGTCAACGGTACTGTACGTGTAAAACTGTACAAAGGTAGCGTGAGCGTCGTTGGTCGTAAATCTGATGATTCATTATTTGATGAAAAAATTGCTACTTTCGAAGATGATGCGGGCGCTTATGACCAAAAAGACGCAGAAGGCTTTATCCGTCTAAATGGTCTACGTCTGGCTATCGAAGCTAGCCGTGGTCGTGATTTATCTAAGTAAATTTTTGGTTGCTTATAGTTAATTGAAAACTTAGATTACACAACAAAAAAAGAGGCTCTATATTGATAGGGCCTCTTTTTTTATGGCTAATGAATTATTGCCAAAACGTTTACTCTGAGAATAAACGTTCTAAAATTGAAATTCTTTACTCAGTTTTTCCTGTCTCTGCAGCGTCAGATTCATCTTCGTCTACCATGACAATGGCTACATCTTGCTGTTGACGCTCATCAATAGCGTCCTGTTCTAATACTTCTTCAGTTGCAAGGGTGACACCATCAGATTTTTGCGATTGATATTTTAAAGTAGCGAGTGTACCAAGTACACCAACGACAAGTATGATGATGAGAATAACAGGATTTTTCCATAGCGGTGTGGCCGCTTCATACTCGATGGGCTTTTCACTGGTGGTGGTTGGTGTATTATCGTTATTGCCGCCAATCAACCCTAAGCTTACTAAAGGCGGTTTGGGTGGGTTCGCTGGTTCAGAGTTAACACGCAGTCGATTTCGGCTGAGATAGATATCTGAGATTTTAGCCAATTGTAATAACCAACGTTGGTGTGGCAAAACAATGGCGTGCATCTCGGTAAATACCAGCATATCGTTGTGGCGACCTTGCTGTAGATTGTCAGGTGAGCGACCAATGGCTTTTAAGTAATTACCTGTTGCCATTTGCATGTCTTGCACAGGTTCATAGTTTTCTGGTTTGAATCCAGTCAGTTCATACCAGTAAGGATCAAAAGAGGGTGGGGTGCTTGATAGCTGCTCAGCATTCAATAACGTACGCTCCGCATTACTCTCTGAGTTGTTTTCTATAGCTTCAATATTATCTACCGCTTCAGTAGTTGATTTAGGTGCGTCACTATTACCTTCTGTATCAGTAGATAAGGTATGCGTGAGCTGTGAATCAAACCGTGCCGCTGATAAAAACTGTGGTTGTAGTGCGAACCATTTGTTGATTTCATCACTGTCTAGTTGACTGTATTCTGTCAGAATAGCCAATTCACGCAGCACAATCACGCACAAAGAAGTGAGTAGAATTTGAGCCTGTTGCGTCGTTGTGTCAATATTTTTGGCGATATGTTCGCTTGCCTTTATGACACGGCTGTTATCGCTAAATACGGCATCTGCCGCATCGTGACGATGGTAGAGTGTGGCACTAATGGTTGCAAAGTTCATTGAATTATACTGTCGTAACTCTTTGACAGCACTACGACTAAATAGTTTCTTGCTGACGGCTTGTCCCTGATGTCGCTGCTGATAGGCCAGAAGCGCACTTACGATAGCTTGTAGACTGGCATCTGTCCCTAAGCGTGCTTGCGGTAGAGAGAGCTGTGCCGCATCGGCCAAAAGTGACAGCATAGGCTGGGTATCATGATATAAAAAATCATACATCGACACACGTGTCGGTGAAATAGTCGTCATAATCTGCTAGCATCAAAAAGTGTGCCCCTATATTACGGTGCCAAATGTCTTGATACAATCCCCTGAGAATAGAAATTTTCAATCATTTTACGAATAACTTTGATAGTAATCTGATGAATGACTGATAGTCGGAAGCATTTATGATAAATAACGAGACGCTTGATAAACAGCTAGTGATTAATATCGCTGAGCAAACATTAACGATGTACCAACAGCAAACTGAGGTTGCCAAATACGTGGTCTCCACTGCAAAAAATGGTATTGGTAGTCAGCAGGATAGTGGCTGCACGCCGCTTGGTAGGCACATCATTGAACAGAAAATAGGCGGTAGCGAGCCTATGAATGCGGTATTTGTCGGGCGTGTGCCGACAGGTGAGATATATGATGTAAGCCTTGGTGAGTTACATCCCAAGCGTGACTGGATATTGAGCCGTATTCTTTGGTTAAGCGGTCTTGAAGAAGGGGTAAACAAAGGTAGTAATAGTAAAGGTGGTTGCGATACTTATGAGCGCTATATCTATATTCATGGCACACCCGATACTGAACCAATGAGCATCCCGCTATCTCATGGCTGTATACGTATGCGTAACGAAGATATTGTAGAGTTATTTGAGCAAGTAGAAGAGGGTATGCCCGTTACGATTGTTGCTGAATAAGTCATGTTGTACCTTTAACTATGGCGCTGATAGAGGCTATTTAAATACAATAAAAAAGGCCAGCCTGTTATATAACAGGCTGGCCTTTTTTATGAAACGTTTTTACTTTATGAGAGCATTATCCGTATGAAAAACAATATTACTACTACCAAAACGTTGAGCTTTCTGCAAATTTTGATAAACGTGCATCAATATGGTTTTGGTCACCAGTAAGTATAGCGGCAAACCAACCCGCACCATATAAAGCATTAGCGTCTGTTTTTGATTTTACTTCATAAAGTTTCTGATATTGATTATCCTCTTTCAGTTGCTCTAATGCTTTCTGCGCTTTTATCAACCGTTTTAGCCAACGTTTGGTTTTCTTCTTAGCTTTTTTCTTACTTAATAAAGGTGCGGAAAATTCACCGATGTAATGTAAACTTCTTAATTGGTTAAGCAGGTCGCTTTCAGATTGATCGTCATAAGCAATGTCTGCGCTTGCATTTGCTTCATCACTCACAAGCTCGGTATCACTTACTACGTCAGCTTTTTTATTGGTTTTAACGAATTTTTTATATTGCTTAGCTAGAATTTTTTCTAACTTGTCTTTGGCAAGTTGGTCAGTCTGAGGTTCAATGCTTGAGTCGCTCATGATAAAAGCAATCAGCTCTAGCAAAGTTATCTGAAAGTCATTGGCTTGCAGCGTATTGATAGGTGTGATTTTTATATCTTCGATATCTGTCGTCCAGTCAACGGCACGCGCGCCAAGTGATTGAAGCTCAGGTTCGATCTGTGCATTGATATAAGCAAGTTGATAATAATCGCTAAGCAAGGTTGCGGTTTGATTAAGTATCGGCAGCCATTCAGGATTAATCTCATCAGAGAAGTCGGAAAATACTTTTAATGCCGTACGCAAGCGATCAATACCTATCCGTAACTGTAGAATATGATCGTCATCTGTGCTGTCAGCGACGATAGCACTGCTATTTGGTAATATTTGCAATAAGCAGTTATGTACGACCGCACGTATAAAGGCGGGCGCGCTGCTATCTTTATCTACTTGCAATTGGCTTAGGTTGGCATTGACTGCAGGACTGTGGTTTTGTCCGTTAATAAGCAGGCTACCGTTCTCAGCTTTGGTAATGGTAGATAGACACAACTTATAGCGTTTACACCATGTTTTTGCAGTCGTAAATAGAAAGTCTAAACCTCCTGACACCAGTTCAAACTCTATTTCTTGAATAGTTTTGCGTAGCGACTCATCGGTACCATGAATAATTTCCCCTTGATCGTAAGCCATTTCGATACAGTTATCGGTTCCGTTCTCATTGCTTTCTGTTAGCAACCGAGTAGTGCGCTCGACATCAGTGACATACAGCCGTGTTAGTGTCTTTGCTAGCTTTTTGATTTTGAATTCAGCCAATGCAGTAGCGATTGGAGTATCTTCATATATTGTTAAGTCAGGCATCAGCTCATTGTTATCGAGCATCGCTTGCACTTGCTCGTTATCGAGCACGGCATTGTGCTCTAAGCGTGCGGCAATACCATCACCACCAGCTTTAATGGTTTGGACCCATGTATCACCTTCTTTGCGAATACGTAGGCCAATACTTGCCTGTGCAAGCTGCTGGTCAGTCGTATCGTAGTAGTGCGCAGCCAGTTGTGTCGTTTGTGAAGATTTAACGTGCGTTTGACGCATTAAACCCTTTAGTCGCGACTCTGGTACCAAAAACTTCAGCTCTATCTCTTGCATATTAGCTCCTAATAATTCTGACTGATGGCTCTGATCGATGGTTGCAATAAACAATTATTAGTCTACCATTCTCTGATTATTTAAGCCGCAATAAAAAACCGCCCTACATCATGTAGGGCGGTTTTTTAATAAATACTACTAGTTTGTCGGTGATTAGAACTGGTTCATTGTGTTCTTGCCGCCGCCAGCTTTCAGAGCGTTATCGCCTGAGAAGATTTCTTTGTGGTCATCGCCAAGGTCAGAACCAGCCATTGCTTGGTGCTTAACACAAGAGATGCCTTCACGGATTTCTTTACGCTGTACGCCAGCTGCATAAGCAAGCATGCCTTCTTCACCGAAGTAGCCTTTAGCAAGTTCATGAACGCTAAGAGCAGTCGTGTGGTAAGTCGGTAGCGTGATTAAGTGATGGAATACACCTGCTTCACGTGACGCATCGCGTTGGAAATTCTTAGCGGCTACGTCAGCTGCTGCATCAAGCTCAGTACCGTCGTAATCAGCACTCATCAAGTCATCTTTATTGTATGCAGAGATGTCTTTGCCTTCGGTTTCCCATTGAGCGATAATTTGTTTACGGAAGTTAAGCGTCCAGTTGAATGATGGGCTGTTGTTGTATACCAGCTTCGCTTTAGGCTGTTGCTCTTTGATACGATCTACCATTGATTTGATGTGGGCAACATCTGGTGTTGGTGTTTCAATCCAAAGTAGGTCAGCGCCATTTTCTAATGCAGTGACACAGTCAAGAACAACGCGGTCGATGTTAGTATCTTCACGGAAGCTGTACAAGCCGTTCGGCATACGAACTGGACGTACTAGCTTACCATTGTGCTTAAGTAGGCTGTCGTTTTCGTTAGCGTCTTCAATGCTCACCTCTTCCATTTCTAGGAAGTCGATGTATTTAGAAGCAAGATCGCCTGGCTCATTTGATACTGGGATTTTTTGTGTTAGTGATGCGCCTTCCGAGTCAGTACGGGCAACGATAACGCCATCTTCAACACCTAGCTCTAGGAATGCATAACGGATAGCGTTGATTTTTGCAATGTAGTCTTCATGCGGTACAGTAACCTTACCTGCTTGGTGACCACACTGCTTAGCATCAGATACTTGGTTCTCAACCTGAATAGCACAAGCACCAGCTTCAATCATTTGCTTAGTCAATAAGTAAGTCGCTTCTTCGTTACCAAAACCTGCATCGATATCAGCGATGATTGGCACAACATGTGAATCAAAGTTTTCGATTTTTTCTAGGATAGCTGAGGTATCTTGACCAGCTTCTTCAGCAGCGTTTAGCTCACGGAAATAATCATTCAGTACTTTTGCGTCAGCTTGGCGCAAGAACGTGTAGATTTCTTCGATTAGCTTCGGTACAGACGTTTTTTCGTGCATAGATTGATCAGGTAAAGGACCAAACTCAGAGCGTAGGGCAGCTACCATCCAACCTGAAAGGTAGATGTAAGTTTTAGCTGTAGTACCGAAATATTTTTTCTTAGCGTACATTGTTTGCTGTGCAACAAAACCATGCCATGCACCTAAAGACTGAGTGTACTGAGACGTATCATTGTCATAATCTGCCATGTCTTGACGCATGATTTTTGCAGTATATTTTGCGATATCCAAACCTGTTTTAAAACGGTTTTGTGACATCATACGTGCGGCATCAGTCTCGCTAATGTTCTGCCAGTTACCGTGCTTTTGCTTTAATTCACGTACTAAATCGATCGCTGATTTATATGCAGTTGACATCTATGTCTCCTTGGTGGGGTGTAAAAAACAAATAAGTTAAATACTAAAATAATGAGTATGCTGCTTTACTAAAATTTTGTACTAAAAAATGCTATTCAGAATCTGGTTTGTTATTTATTGAAGCTCTATTTACCCTAAACAAACCGCTACGCTATTACAAGAAATTTGCTGAACTCGACAGTTAAAAATACTTGCTAACTTGTAAAGGTTTATCGATTTTAACTATATATCTATAAGGTATTTAAATACTTCATAGGCAGTAATGTCATAATTGGTAGCTGGAAGTGTTACAATAATAAGTTAAATTAACCATATTCAATGACTGACAAAAGCCGTTAATATATTACTGAGCTACAATATTTAATCAGGTGAGAACGGACGGTAAATCAAAGATTCATCGTCTATGCTGCAAATCCTTTATAGAACTCACTATAACCACCTTGCCAAGATTTATCTAATTTATGATAGTTATCTTTGGTATTTCTATATGATATAATACTTATATAACAGGCTCTTAAGATAGGTTGAGTAAGTTGTGATGTGAGTCTATCAAAGAGATTTCGAACCAAATTAGTAAAAAATAATGAAGTTACGCTGTTGTAGCGTATAAACCATCGTAGCAATGTTACAAATGCCAGCCTTAATATGGTGTTTGTTCAAAAGCCAAGAGAACTAAATATGAATTTGCAGCGGGTCGATTTAAATTTATTAGTCCATTTAGATGTGTTGCTACGAGAAAAAAACGTTACTCGCGCAGCTGAGCAGCTTGGTATTACTCAGCCTGCTATGAGTAATATTTTGCGCCGTTTACGTAAGCTGTTTAATGATCCATTATTAGTACGTTCGTCAGAAGGTATGACGCCGACTGAACGTGCCCTTGAATTACAGCCACGTATCCGTGAGATACTTGCTGATTTGACTCAAGTATTGGAGCCACGTACCGAATTCCGTCCTTATAGTACTTCTCGTGTGTTTCGTATCATGACATCGGATTATGCCGAAGCGACCTTGGTACCTAAGCTAGTAAAAGCACTACGTTCTGAAGCACCGAATGTTATTTTGGATTTCTTGACCCCGTCAGACGTCTCTTATCGAGATATGGAGCAAGGACGAGTTGACTTAGCGATTAACCGCTTCAATGAGATACCTCAAAGTTTTCATCAGGTTCTAGTCTGGCGTGATACTTTTAGCTGCCTATTATCTTCTGACAGTCCTTATGCCAATCGTTTTAACTTAAAAAACTATCTTAAAGCACAGCATGTCTGGGTATCTAAAACAGGTATGGGTGTAGGGTTCGGCGTGAACCCAGAGAAGTCAGGCGGATTAGGATCTATTGATCAGGCATTGCAGCGCCTTGGACAAAAACGTCAAATTAGTGTTTTTACTCGGCATTATCAAATGCCTGCCATGCTTGCAGCAAATAAAGACTTGATAGCGACGTTGCCCACGCGTGTGGCAAGAATGCAAGCAAATAACGATAGCATCATGATGGAAGATCCACCGTTTTTTATTCCTGAGTTTGAGCTCACGATGGCATGGTCACCTCTGTTGCAGCATCATCCAGCTCACCGCTGGTTACGTCAGCTAATTATGCATGTAGCGCGCCAAGTCGTTGCTGAAGAAGAAAATCCACCACAAGAAATACCCGTTATTAATCATTTATTTTGATGGGTTTGTGTGAATTAAGATTACGTCACATTAAAGCGGCATATTGTTGAGCCTTTACACGCTAATAAGAATACTTTTCTTCGTATCCTACTCTATATCGTTACTAAACCAGCCTCTAAGCTGGTTTTTTTTGTTCTAGCGATTAGTAGTTCATATACCTAATTTAGCCATCCTTAATAAGTCAGTCACACTATTAACATCTTCAAAACACTTCACAATATATTGTAAAACTGTTCAGCGAATAGCTTGTTAAGATAACTACAGATAGAAAACGAGCTAACAATAGATTGTGCTATCGATATAGATTTAATAATTAAAACTGTCACAGCAAAATAACTACAAGTGACAATAATTCCAAATATAAACTCGAATAATATAATAAGGACAGTACGTATGTCAGACATTACTACTATCAACCCAACCACGGGCGAAGAAATCAGTAACTATAGCTATATGAGCAACGACGAAGTCAATAAAATTGTCGATGCTTCACATGACGCGTTTTTAGAATGGCGAACTGTCAGCCACGAAGAGCGCGGCCGTGTTATCAAATCTATCGGCGACAAACTGATGGAGTATAAAGAAGAGTTATCAAAACTGATGACAGAAGAGCGCGGCAAATTGTACAGCCAAAGCATGGAAGAGATTGATTTGTGCAAAGCCATTTGTGACTATACTGCTGAAAATGGCGTCGCATCTTTGGCTGACGATGTACGTGATATCGAAAGCATGAAAAAAGGTCTGGTGACGTATCAACCTATTGGTATCATCTACGGTATGCAGCCATGGAACTTCCCTGCGTATCAAGTGTTTCGCTATACGATTGCGAATTTGATGGCGGGTAATAGTGTCCTACTAAAACATGCGTCTAACGTAACAGGCTCTGGCTTACTAATTGAGAAAATTCTTCATGAGTCAGAACTGCCAAACGACTTATTCCGTACGATTATCATTGATCACGATCAATCAGAAGAACTGATCGGTAATGATAAGGTACGCGGCGTTACACTAACAGGTAGTGACAGTGCGGGTGCCCTTGTTGGACAACAGGCAGCTAAAGCAATCAAGAAAGCGGTATTAGAACTTGGTTCAAATGACGCATTTATCGTATTAGAAGATGCTGATATTGATGTCGCTGTAGAAACTTGTACTCAAGCCCGTCTAATCAACAATGGTGAAACTTGCGTAGCAGCTAAACGCTTTATTGTGGTTGATAGCGTATATGACGAGTTCCGTAAACGTATAGTCGAAAAATTTGAAGGTACCAAAGCTGGTGACCCAATGGATGATGGCTCAGATATCGGCCCATTAGCGCGTGCGGACTTACAAGAGCAACTACACGAGCAGGTAGAGCAAAGTGTGGCCAAAGGTGCGACAATTGCAGTCGGTGGTAAGGTACCCGAAGGTAAAGGTAGCTTTTACCCAGCAACTATCCTAGAGAATGTCGAAAAAGGCCAGCCTGCGTATGATGACGAGTTATTTGGTCCAGTAGCATCATTAATTCGTGCCAAAGACGAAGACGATGCGATGCGCATTGCTAATGACAGTCGCTATGGTCTAGGTGGTGCGATTTTCTCAAAAGATGAAGAGAAAGCTGTTCGTCTAGCACGTGAGCAGTTTGACACTGGTATGGTTTATATCAATGGTTACGGTCTTGCTAATCCTGCATTACCGTTTGGCGGTGTGAAAAACTCAGGCTATGGCCGTGAGCATGGTGGCTTTGGTGTGAAAGAGTTTGTCAATATTAAAGCAGTTCATGTATTTTAAGAATGATTTAATTAAACGACTTAGATAAATAGTTTTGACAGATAACTATTTACGATTCGGAATGTTAGATGATTTCAGACGATAAATAGTTGTTGAATTAAAAAAGCCCAGTTACTCATTACGAGTAACTGGGCTTTTATTTTGCTATCCGAATAGGATTAAAAGCGGCTTAGTAAACTGCAATTTTTATCCATCAATAAGCAACTGCAAAGGTAACGTGGGTAGGTAAGTTTCCGATGACGTATTAACTGTTCCAAGTGATAATACATTTTTTGCTAGCAATAAAATTGTCCAAGGTAGTAGCTTATGTTCAAGCTTCTGAACTCGTGACTGCAAGCTCTCTACTGTCTCGTTGATATCGACATTCAACACGGCTTGAGTCAATACCTGACCTGCATCAAGCTCTGCTGTCACTTTGTGGATACTACACCCGTGACGACGTTCACCTGCTTGTATGACTCGCTTATGAGTATCTAAACCCTTATAAACCGGAAGTAGAGAAGGGTGAAGGTTAATCATCGGTGCTGGTGCATTATCGATAAATGAACCACTTAACACGCGCATAAATCCAGCTAAGACGATCAAGTCAGGTTGCCATGCTATTAGCTGCTCATTGGCATGAGTTTCAAACGTTTTGATACCCATACGTTTGCCACTAGCAACGTGCGACAATACCGCTACTGGAATATTGGCTTCTTTAGCACGTGTCAACGCATAAGCGTCTTCACGGTTGCTAATGACCCCTACGATTTCTATCGGTAGCGCGCCTGCCTGCATTGCATTGATTAACACTTGCAGGTTGCTACCGCTTCCTGAGACTAGTACAGCAATACGCAATGGCTCAATAGGCTGGCTTGTATTATCAGTTGACATTAACGGTACACCACTGCATCCGCTTGGTCGTCAGTGCTGCGTTTGACCATTTCACCTATTTGCCAAGCTGTCTCGCCAGCATCAGTCAGTGTCTGAATAGCCGCTTCAGCTTTGTCTTTTGGCATAACGATGACAAAGCCAACACCACAGTTGAAGGTGCGATACATTTCACTCTGTGCGATGTTACCTTGGGTCTGTAGCCAAGTGAATAGCTCTGAAAACTGCCAGCTATTGGTGTCGATGCTAGCGGCTAGGTCATCAGGTAGTACACGTGGTAAGTTGTCTGTTAGGCCGCCACCTGTGATGTGTGACATCGCATGTAAGGCTGAGCTACCAAGTGTATCTTGTAATGCTTTAATGGCTTTTACATAGATACGAGTAGGGGCCATTAGCGCATCTTGAATAGGCTGGCCGTCTAGTTGCTCATCACTATTGGTCACGTCAACACCGCTGACTTCGATAACTTTACGCACCAACGAGTAGCCATTTGAATGCGCGCCACTTGAGGCAAGCGCAATCAGTACATCGCCTTCTGCGACATTTTCACCAGTGACGACTTCTGCCTCTTCAACCACGCCCACACAAAATCCAGCTAAGTCGTAATCGTCATCTTGATACATACCTGGCATTTCAGCAGTCTCACCACCAATAAGCGCACAGTTAGCAAGTTTACAGCCATCACCGATACCAGTTACGACAGTCGCTGCTACATCTACATCAAGCTTACCAGTTGCATAATAGTCTAAGAAGAATAGTGGCTCCGCACCGCAAACCAATAGGTCGTTGACACACATCGCAACCAAATCAATACCGATTGTCTCGTGACGGTTCAATTGTAGGGCCAATTTTAGTTTGGTACCGACACCATCAGTGCCAGAAACCAATAGTGGCGAAGTATAACCTGTTGGAATACGGCATAACGCGCCAAAACCGCCAAGCCCACCCACGACTTCAGGACGAGTAGTGGCTTTTGCAACGGACTTGATTCGCTGCACCAAAGCATCGCCTGCATCGATATCAACACCGGCATCTTTGTAGCTTAAAGAAGGCTTGTCACTCATAGTCATCTCACAGTTGGGGATAGATAATTGGGATTAGAAGGTAAAGTAATTGAGCACGCAAAAATCAGCGTTATAACGTTCAAAGACAAAGTTTAAAGACAGTGCGCGCATTATACCCAAAAACAGACCGTACTCGCAAAGCAACTTGCCAATATTTGACTAAGATTTGCATTGAGGGGCAAATTAGCAGTTAAGAAACAAAAAATGACTGATTTTTTGTTGTGTTCTGCGATAATAGAACGCTAGATTTATTGTTAATAATAGCCTTAATACAAATTCAAATGTGATTGACAGCATAGAAAATAATAAACATAAATTTGTCAAAAATTAAACGTCTTTGAAGGTTTTGATACATCTCAGCTTAGCTAGCTAAAAACAACTAAAAAAAAGAAACTCACCTAGTGAAATAGCATAATGCTGTATTTATTTCATTTAGAAATTACTAGCAGTGTATTGCTTTTGATCACTTTTTAAACCCGTCCAACTATAGGATTACTTGCCATGATAAACCAAACAATAGATCCTTTTTTCCGGCGCTTATTTATTGTCGTGGCGTTAGTTGTGGCTATGTTTCTTTTGTATTTGATGATGCCCGTCATCGTACCCTTCGTTTTTGCCTTTATGCTGGCTTACCTATTCAACCCTCTAGTCAAGCGCTTATCGAAATACATCAAACGTTGGGTCGCAATCATTATTGTTTACTCGACGATTACTTTGGGGATGGCGTTATTACTTTGGTGGTTGGTACCGACATTGTGGCATCAGCTGCAAGCGGCTTGGGATTATTTGCCGAAGATATTTAATTGGTATAACCAAGTAGTACGAGAGTGGTTCAACAGTAATACCCGTATAAAACTGCCTGAACTAGAGTCGAAGGAGTTCTCTGATACACTCGTCGATTATATGCAGACGAATTATAAGTTCGCTGATGCCAGTACTATGATGAGCCAAATACTGACCTCAAGTATGAATTTCATCAATAATGCAGGTCTCATTGTATTGGTGCCAATTTTGACTTTTTATTTCCTATTCAATTGGGATCAACGTTTGCAAAGTTGGAAGATGGCGATACCAAGTGCTTACTGCCAAAAAGTGACCGAAATAGCTAAAGAGTGCGATCTTGCATTGATGGCATTTATCAAAGGTCAATTACTAGTGATGGTGTTACTAGGCGCTATTTATGCGGTACAGTTACAGCTTATTGGGCTGGAGCTTGGGCTTATTATTGGTATGGTAGCAGGCGTTGCCAGTTTTGTGCCGTACTTAGGGTTTGGTATTGGTTTTATCGCAGCTATTATTGCCTGCTTATTTCAGTTTGGATTGGACTGGACGTATTTGTCATTAGTTGTAGGTGCGTTCTTGATTGGTCAGGCTGCAGAAGGTTATATCCTGCAACCGTTGCTCTTAGGTGATAAGATTGGACTATCGCCGCTATGGGTCATATTCGCCGTATTGGCTGGTGCTAGCTTATTAGGTTTTGTCGGTATGTTAATTGCTTTGCCAGTATCTGCTGTTCTAAATGTTCTGTTCCGCCATTTATATAATTATTATCGAACCACTGACTTTTATAAAGGTCGCAAACAATTGGCATTGTTTGAAAAAAGATAATTACCTTATTATTGAATACACTAGATAGAGATAGCTATACAATATAAGTATAGGAACGCAATGACTGATAAGGCTTTATGGGCAAAAGACTTGTCAGTCATTTTGTAAATATGTTATATATAGGCGCAGTGTTGATAGTATCAACCGTTTTAGTAGCAGTTTTGCTAAAGTTGTTTTCTACAAAGTAATTAACCGATTTTGTAAAGGCTATAGGGTCATTAAATGCATTTATATCGGCTAGTACTGATAGTAATAAATACAGCTCAAAGCAACCTATCTTTTTTGTTATATTTTTCATTGCACTACGCAATACGAGTTGATGATTCATGGCAGAAGCACAGCTAAGCCTCAATCTGGACATTAAGCATGATGCAAGTCTCAGCGACTTTGCCGGTCCCGGTTGGATGTCGATTATCGATGCAGTACGGCAGTTACATGTCGGCCTGATCGGTCAATTATATCTGTTTGGTAGCCCTGCCACAGGTAAGTCTCATTTGCTATCTGCTATTTGTGAGTCATTTATCGAAATGGATAAATCGGCTATCTGTTTGTCTCTTAATGAGCTGATTCATACAGATGTCCACGTACTATCATCTTTAGAAAACTTTGATCTTATCGCTATTGATGACTTGGAAGTGCTTGAGCAAAGCAGTCAGTGGCAAGAAGCTTTATTTCACTTGATTAATCGTAGCCGAGAAGGGCAACGCCAGCTATTGTTTGCAGCCAATAAGCCAGCTGATGGCTTGCCATTTCAGCTAAGGGATTTGATGACGCGTTTGGCACAAGCACCTACCTTCAAAGTGCCTACTGGCCATGATTTGGCAGACAGACAAGCATTATTACAATCTATTTTACGTCGGCGCGGATGGCAGTTTGACGATCGAATTATTGATCACTTATTGACTGATGGGCCGCATCGTATCGGTGCGATGATGGAAGTGCTTAATTACATTCAGCCAATGTTTTCTAACCTTGGTCGCAGTAATATCTCAAAAGCAGTAATAAGTGATGCTTTGCGTACCATTGATGAGCAGACGCTTGCAGCGGAGCTGGCAGATATTGCTCAAGAGACACATATAGATAATGATACCTCCGATCAAGACCAGCACACGATGCCACTTGATTTTTAATAGCAAGATTTTTAGCAGTAAGAAAAACGAATAACCGTAAGAATACGAATCTTTTGCCCAACTCGCTTTTACTATTAATGGAATAACTTATGAAATCGAATGCTTCTTTGCTAAAAAAATTAACGATAGGCACATTGTTGGTAGGTGCTGCCGCGGTTCCTATGTTGTCACAGGCAGCAGTGACTCTACAGGTTGATGACCATATCAAAGTAACCGCTATTAATGGGCAGGAAGTTCAGCAGAGCGCTTTTCAGACTTTGCAGAAAACATTTACGTTACAGCCTGGACAACATGCTATCACCGCTAAATATGATCGTCTGTATAACTTACCTCGCGATCAGCACGACTATTTGCGTTCAGGTAATGTCAGCGTGACAGCACAATTAACCGATAACCAAACGTATCGTTTGACTATGCCTAACCAACCAGAAGCTTATGAAGCAGCTAAAGACTATGCCAAACAGCCAACGCTCGCTGTCCAGCAGAACAATACTGTTATCGCTAGTCAACAAAGTATGGCTGGTAATCAAGGCGGCATATTCTCAGGCATCGGCAAAGCATTAGGCGGCGTGTTTGGCGGTGCAGGTGACGCAGAGCTACAGAACCAACGTGCTATTGCCTCTTTAGATCAACCAGTAGCAAATACTACTAGCAACGTCAATACTGGTACGACTACTGTTAATCAAGCTACTAGCGTGAATACTTCCACTAGTACGCTAGATACATTTATGCAAGTCTGGCTACAAGCCACGCCTGCTGAACGTGAAAAAATGCGTCAGTGGATTCAACAGTAGACTGATATTTTTCGAACCGGCAAACAATAAAAAAGCACCCAACTGGGTGCTTTTTTATTGTTTGGATTTTCATGAGTATTTAGATAAAAGA
Source organism: Psychrobacter sp. AOP7-C1-14 (assembly GCF_052376135.1). Taxonomy (NCBI): domain Bacteria; kingdom Pseudomonadati; phylum Pseudomonadota; class Gammaproteobacteria; order Moraxellales; family Moraxellaceae; genus Psychrobacter; species Psychrobacter sp. AOP7-C1-14. The sequence goes on from NZ_JBQSVH010000004.1 coordinate 142,249, forward strand.
TTATATTTCACTAGCCTAAAAACGCATTGTACATCCATACGAGTTTTTCTTGCTCTTGTACGTAGGCATCAACTAAATCAGCAGAGCCTTGGTCTTCGCTCTCTTCTGCTAGTGCTGATACTTGACGCTGCTCTGCGATCAACGCTTGCAAGCCAGTGACGACGCCTTTGACACAGCTCGTGCCATCTTTGACGTTTTTATCTTCACTGATGCTAGTATGCTGTGTAAAATCGCTGTAAGCGTGCAGTGGTGTACCACCCAAGGTTAAGATACGCTCAGCGATTTCATCAATTTGAAGTTGTAGTGACGTATACAGTTCTTCAAATTTTGGATGCAAGGTGAAGAAATGCTCACCTTTTACGTTCCAATGATAACCACGTACGTTTAGATAAAACACGTGATACGTTGATAGTAGATTGTTTAACTGAGCAATAACTTCGCTCATATCTGCTTTTTCTAGACCGATCTGGTTAGTAGCATTGTTAGAATTACTCATAGTATTGTCCTTATAGTGTGAGTGTAGTTTTAAAATACTGAATAAAGAAAAGTAGAACTGTTACCAAGCTGAGGTACGGATAAGAGCACTTTGACTTTTATCTGTATCTATTGAAATAAATTCTATCTCTTCCTTTGATGCTTATAATAATAGCAAACTATTATTAATAAGTTAAATTTAATAAATACAATTTTACGATTAATTTTTTAAAACTAAAAACAGTTTTTTCTATTAAGTTTCTCAATGATAGAGAAACTTAATTATGTTTACGCTGGTGGTTGCAAGTTTTCAGGGTTTAATCCTTTAATAGGAACCACTTCCTGTAGGTGCTGACGTACTGTATCGATAGGGAATTTCTGTGCTTGCAAGCGTTTCGGTACGATTTGGCTGCCTTGCTGACCTTTCATCTCAAACATCATAAAGATATAGTCATCAGTCTCATCCCAGCTCTTGATAGATGTCCAAGGAATAACTGCTTGCTGAGTTGCGCCTGCACGCATCTGCATACCGCGCATTTGTGAGTTTTTCATCATGTCAGGCTGATTGCTTGGCATTGCCATGACTAGACCATGCTTCTGCACGCCTAACTTCATCTGACGCATTTCATCTGGCATCTCTTGGTCGGCCACTTGTTTATCAAACTCTCTTTTTACATACCATTTAAAACCTAAGGTACGCGCCAATAGATAAATCACCACACCAACCAGCATTAACCAAAATATAATGGTTGAATAGCCTGTTACAAAAATAAGCCCTGCAATAGCAAGTACCACAACCACGGCCATGATGATCCACTCTTTGGTCTTAAAGCTTGATAAACCAAAAGAAGGGCTGGCACTGGCAAACAGTTCATACTGTGCTTGGTGAAATTCAGCCTCAGTTAGGTTTAAGGCGACAGGTTGGAGCGTGTAGGGGTACAGGGCCATAAAGGTTTCTCAAATACTTATATTAAAAGCGTTGGATTAAAACTGCCAAAGCGAAGCAGCGATGCTGTACTTGGCTAGAAGTGAATAAAGGTATGCGCTTATCTTACCGAAAAGTACTCCTAAATGAAACATATAAGCAAGACTGTTCACGGATAGATGTCATATTAATGCCGTAGTTCACGCTCTATACTCAGCTTATTAAGACGAGACGAAAGCAAAAGTGAGCAATTAAAAATAGAGTAACTTGCTATAAGCGATTAGTATCATGAACAAAACCTAGTGAGAATCAGTCATACATCGCTAAAAACAGTGAAAAGCAGCCAAAGATATTCAAAACATGGTCAAATCTGCCGTGTCTTGGTATTATAGCGGCTACCAGATATGTTGATGTAAAACATAATGTCGTAGCCAGTTACCACAGAGACTGTGATAGCGATGCGCGCTAGACGATTACTTTATTAATAATACTTTTAAACCTTTTACTCACCTTTAGTGTTACAGGCAACTACTATGATTGATCCGAAACTCTTACGCGGCGATTTAAGCGACCTACAACAGCAGCTAGCCACCCGTGGTTATGAGCTTGATATGGACTTTTGGCAAGCAATTGAGTCTGAACGTAAGTCTCTACAAGTTAAAACTGAAGAGTTGCAATCGCGCCGTAATGCTGGAGCTAAGCAAGTAGGCGCCCTAAAGAAATCAGGCGAAGATGCCAGTGAGCTACTGGCTGAGATGCAAAGCGTTAGCGGTGAGATTAAAACTGCGGAAGACGAGCTACGTACGCTACAAGAGCGTATCACTCAAGCAGCCTTGCAAATTCCAAATATTCCTGCGGCAGGTGTGCCAGTCGGTACATCAGAAGACGATAACGTAGAAGTGCGTAAGTGGGGCACGCCGCGTACGTTTGATTTTGAGATTCAAGATCATACGCATATCGGTGAGACACTTGGTATGCTGGACTTTGAAGCAGCAACCAAATTGACTGGTAGCCGTTTTAACGTGCTTAAAGGGAAGCTCGCACAATTACATCGCGCATTGATTCAATTCATGTTGAACACGCATACTATGAAGTACGGCTATCTTGAGACCTACGTGCCTTACATCGTCAATAGCGATAGCTTAAAAGGTACGGGTCAGTTGCCAAAGTTTGAAGATGACTTATTTAAGCTGAGCAACCATACTAATAATGATGAGATGGATTTTTATCTTATTCCAACGGCTGAAGTGCCAATGACTAACTTGGTACGCGGCGAGCGTTTGGATATCAAAGAGCTACCGCTAAAATTCACTGCACATACACCATGTTTCCGCAGTGAAGCTGGCTCACACGGGCGTGATACGCGCGGTCTGATTCGTCAGCATCAGTTTGAAAAAGTTGAAATGGTCAATGTTGGCACTAGCGAACAGTCCGATGACCTGTTAGAGGCAATGACAGGGCAGGCTGAATATATCTTGCAGCAATTGAACCTACCATACCGCACGGTACAGCTATGTACGGGCGATATGGGTTTTGCCGCACAAAAAACCTATGACATCGAAGTATGGTTACCGAGCCAGGATACCTATCGTGAAATCTCTAGCTGCTCTAACTGTGGTGATTTCCAATCGCGCCGTATGGGTACGCGTGTCAAAAACGGCAAGCAAACTAGCTTAGCGCATACCTTAAACGGTTCAGGTCTAGCAGTTGGTCGTACGCTATTAGCAGTGATGGAAAACCATCAAAACGCTGATGGCAGCATTACGATTCCAGAAGTATTACGTCCGTTTATGGGCGGTGCTGAGACTATTTCAATTTAATAAATTGGCTATAAGTAACAAGCTGCAAGTCCATTAAGTCACTCGCGGCTTGTTACTTATGATTTAAGTAAAAGTCCGTCATTGCTTATCGTTTAACAAAAACGATGTGAGTCATTGCTAAATATAAACGGTCCTGTCACCGCATTTTTAGCTAGGCTTATAGCAAATATGTTAATATTGCATTTTTATTTTATAGCCTATTCATTAAAGGCGCCTGCCGCGTTTTTGATGGATTATCCTCTGAGTAAACTCTCCTCTTATCTTTATACGACTCATTCGAATATTAGGACACTCTATGCCAGCTCCAATTAGCGAACGTAAACTAGCCAATGCCATCCGTGTACTGTCGTTTGACGCGGTTCAAAAAGCCAACTCTGGACATCCGGGTGCGCCAATGGGTATGGCTGATATTGCCGAAGTTTTGTGGCGCAAGTTTTTGAAGCACAACCCAGCAGATCCTAATTGGCACAACCGTGATCGCTTTGTACTGTCAAACGGTCATGGCTCGATGCTTATTTATTCGTTGTTACATTTATCAGGTTACGATGTCAGCGCTGATGACCTAAAAGGTTTCCGTCAGCTGCATTCAAAAACTCCAGGTCACCCTGAGCTTGGCTACACGCCTGGTGTAGAAACGACGACTGGTCCACTAGGTCAAGGTATTGCCAATGCCGTTGGTTTTGCGATTGCAGAAAAAACCCTAGCCGCGCAGTTCAATCGTGACGGTCATAACGTCGTTGACCATAACACCTATGCATTCTTAGGCGATGGTTGCTTGATGGAAGGTATCAGTCATGAAGTGTGCTCACTGGCTGGCACGTTGGCTCTTGGTAAGCTAGTCTTCTTTTATGATGACAATGGTATCTCAATCGATGGTAATGTCGAAGGCTGGTTCACAGATGATACGCAAGCGCGTTTTGAGTCGTACGGCTGGCAAGTTATCAAGGTCGACGGTCATGATGCTGATGCGATTACGCAAGCAACTGAACAAGCGCTTGCAGAGTCTGCTAAGCCAAGTCTCATCATTTGTAAAACAACTATCGGCGCTGGTAGCCCGAATAAGCAGGGTCTCGCAGCCAGTCATGGTGCGCCACTTGGTGATGACGAAATCGCCTTGACTCGTGATGCATTGTCTTGGAAACATGCTCCGTTTGAATTAGATGATGAAATCTATGAAGCGTGGGATGCCAAAGCCAAAGGCGACGTACAGCAAAAGAACTGGGAAGCTGACTTTGAAGCGTACACAAAAGCCTATCCAGAGCTTGCAGCAGAATTGTTACGTCGTTTAAATGGCGAGTTGCCTGCTGACTTTGCTAGCCAAGCACAAGCCTATATTCAGCAAACGCAAGAAGCGGGCGGCGATGTTGCTAGTCGTAAAGCCAGCCAAAACGCTATCAACAGCTTGCAGCCATTATTACCAGAACTAATGGGTGGCTCAGCGGATCTAGCAGGCTCAAACCTTACGCTATTTAAAGGCGCTAAAGGCATCGAGAAAGACGCTGACGGTAACTATATCTATTACGGCGTACGTGAGTTCGGTATGACCGCGATTGCCAATGGTATCGCATTACATGGTGGTTTTATCCCTTACGTAGCCACGTTCCTAATGTTTATGGAATACGCACGTAACGCGGTACGTATGGGCGCACTCATGAAGCAGCGCGTCATTCATGTATATACGCATGACTCTATCGGCCTGGGTGAAGATGGCCCAACGCATCAGCCAGTTGAGCAATTGACTAGCCTACGCACGACGCCAAATCTACGCACTTGGCGTCCGTGTGATGCAACTGAATCTGCTAGCGCTTGGGTAGAAGCAATCAAGTCTGAAAACAATCCTTCAGCGCTAATCTTCAGCCGTCAGAGCTTGCCACATCAAGCACGTGATAGCGAGCAAGTCGCGAACATCACCAAAGGTGGTTATGTATTGGCAAAAGAGCAGGGCGAGCTACAAGCTATCATCATCGCGACAGGTTCAGAAGTTGGCCTAGCGATGGAAGCGTATGAAGCGTTGAGCGCGAATGGTGTCGGCGTCCGCGTAGTGTCTATGCCATGTGCTGAGGTTTTCGTTGAGCAAGATGCTAGCTACCGCGAGGCTGTATTGCCTGCTAATATCCGTGCTCGCGTCGCAGTCGAAGCGGCTCATGTAGATTACTGGTATAAGTTCGTTGGTCTAGATGGCAAAGTCATCGGCATGACCACTTATGGTGAATCTGCTCCTGCTAGTGATTTGTATAAAGAGTTTGGTATTACGACTGACGCTGTGGTCGAAGCGGTAAATAGTTTGGTGTAATAAACCTAACTTAGTTAGTGTTTGACAAAGAGCTACTGGAGAAATCTAGTGGCTTTTTTTATATGATTGGTTTTAATAGTTATTTTCAATAGCTAAACACTAAAAAATAAGGGTTATCATTTAGTTTTTTAGTGTAGGTATACTTTATTTTGATATTAAAATAAAGCGATGATCATCGTAACTACTGTCTATAATATAACTGGATAAGGACTGTAGTGTCTGATTTTATGCTGCTGAACTTTGGATGAGATAAATGGAAAACATACAGTTAACAACACATACAACATGGTTGCAACAAATAGGTCTAAGTGAAGGAGTGATAGCAGCCTTTATCATTGGATTCTTAGGCTTGTGCGGTATTTTCATTACTCAATACTTTGACCGAAAAAAAGAGCGTCGAGCTTTCCTTAGAGAGAAGTTTGAAGAGCTGGTTTTTAGGCTTGCAGATTTTGCTACTCTCGTTAAAGAGTATGAAATCAAAAATTTTCAGGGTAAAGATAGTAAAAGCTTTGATCTGAGTAATTTTGCTAGAGAAGGTGGGAAAGTTGAAATTTTGACAGTATTATATTTTTCTGAGCTTGAAGATGAATGTAAGGTTTTTCTACAGGCAGGATCAGATTTATGTGCCGCGCAGCGATTTCTCGAAATAAACTCTAATGATGAAAACTTAAATAAACTTGAGCAGCGTCAAGCAGATTTTGAAAAAGTTTATAATAGCTTTTACCACAACATACAGAAATGTATTCCAAAATATATTTAGTTTCTAAAGCGTGAATAATTCAGTCTATACTACGAAAATTAAGTGTACAGTTTTTTATATTTGCTTTATTTATCGTATATATACTTCCTACGATTTCTATTCACGTGTTGAAAGAAAAACTATGTCCCTAAAATCCAGCTTTAAAGGTTTCCTAGGTGAAACCGTCATCAACGTTGCCATGTGGCTAAAACTAGAAAAAAATATCTATCACCGATTAAACGGTATTACTTTGCCACGAGCCAATGGCGGCAGTACGCAAATCGACCATATTATCGTTTCTGTATACGGTATCTTTGTCATCGAAACCAAAAACTATAAAGGCTGGATATACGGTAGCGAGAAGCAAAGGCAGTGGACGCAATCATTCCCAAATGGCAGTAAATACAAATTCCAAAACCCATTGCGCCAAAATTACTTGCACATTAAGACGCTCGCAGATTTATTAGGTTTAGAGCTGAGCTACTTTCATTCAATGATTGCGTTCATCGGTGAGTGCGAGCTAAAAACTCGTGATGAATTACCTGAGCACGTATTGACGAGTGGTATGGCATCTTATGTGAAGAAGAAACAAGATAAGATACTGACTGAAGACGAGGTCAAGTCTATCGTTGAGCAGATTAATAGCAATAGATTTAGTAAATCTTGGCGCACTAATCGAAGGCATAAAGCCTACCTAAAAGACAAGCATAGCCCCTCAAACAAACAGCCTGGTGGTAACGCTACTGATAAACCAATTACTAAAGTGGCTAATAACCCTACACCAGAGCCAATCGTAAAAGACACCGCTAAACGAGCCACGCTGAAAAGTAGAGAAGTGCCTCGCTGGTCTGGTCAAACTGAAATTGCATCTAACGAGTTACCGATTGATAGTTTGAATACTCAGAAGGCAAGCCCACCACAAGATATGGCTGATAAGGTTTTTCTTACGCCGTTTGAGGTTGCAGAATCTGAGCCAAAAGTGAATGAACCTGCAACACTTAAAGCGACAGACTATGACGCTAATATCGATCAAGCGCCAACCTGCCCAAGATGTACTGGCGAGATGGTCAAACGCGTGGCAAAAAAAGGCGCACGCCAAGGACAATCCTTTTATGGGTGCGCGCAGTTTCCTACGTGTCGCGGTGTGGTAAATATCGACTAGCCACTAATTACCTTAACCATATATCTCTTCTAAACGTAAACAAGCCACCAATCGACCATCCCATTCGCGCAGTTGTGGCTCTACTTCGCTGCACTGCTGTTTGGCATAGGGGCAGCGTTTATGTAGGGCACAGCCACTTGGTGGATTGAGAGGACTTGGTAGCTCACCTTGTAGGGTTAAATCATTTTTATGACCATTGACCGTTGGTGCAGCAGCCAGTAGCGCGATGGTATAGGGGTGTTTTGGCGCATTATAAATCGCTTCTTTGGGGCCGTGTTCAACAGCTTGACCCAAATACATCACCATCACATCATCAGCGACGTGGCGTACGACCGATAGATTGTGCGAGATAAAGACGTAAGCGGTACGATACTCATCCTGCAAATCCATAAATAGATTTAAGACTTGCGCTTGGATCGAGACATCGAGCGCGGAAGTTGGCTCATCAGCGACGACAATTTTAGGATTGAGCATCATCGCGCGCGCGAGGGCAATACGCTGGCGCTGACCACCCGAAAACATATGCGGATAACGACCAGCATGTTCGGGCCGTAGACCGACATGCCTCATCATTTCGTTGATTTTGTCACGCTTTTCTTCTTTAGACAGTTTGGTATGAATATCCAACGGCTCAGTCAATTGATAGCCAATAGTATGGCGAGGGTTTAAGCTGCCATACGGATTTTGGAAAACCATTTGTATTTCAGTACGCAACTCTTTTAGTGCCTTTCTGCTATAGCCTGTGGTGCCTTCATCGTTGATAAATAGCTCACCATGTGTAGGTGCTTCGATCAGTGTCAACTGGCGGGCAAGGGTAGATTTGCCACAGCCTGACTCACCAACGACTGCCAATGTCTTGCCAGCTTCAAGTTCGAATGAAACACCATTGAGCGCTTTTACGTACGCTTTTGCTTTGCCCAAACCTTGTGATACTGGGTAATGCTTGTGTAGATTGTCTGCTTTTAGGACCACTTTGTTACTCATACTTGTGACTCCAAGGTAGCAGCGTGAGAGGAATGAGAAGTAATATTAGAATCAATACAACGCACCTTGCCATTAGGTGTATCTAATATCGGCGGTGGTACTTCGCATGCAGGTTCTTTATACGGGCAACGGGGAGACAACAAGCAACCAGCTGGTCTGTCGTACTGACTTGGCACGACCCCTGGTAAGCTATTCAGACGGTCTTGACCGATAGCTAGCTCAGGGATTGCTTGCAGCAATGCCTCAGTATAAGGGTGTGCAGGATGCTGAAAAATTTCTGGCACAGTACTGGTTTCAACCACTTGTCCCGCATACATGACCGCGACATCACGCGAGTTTTGTGCAACTAGACCTAAATCATGAGTGATTAATACCATTGCCATTTGTTTTTCGCGTTGCAATCGGCTCAGTAAATCCATGATTTGTGCTTGTACGGTGACATCTAGTGCGGTGGTCGGTTCATCTGCGATAAGCAGTTTTGGCTCACAAGCAAGCGCCATCGCAATCATAACTCGCTGACTCATGCCACCTGACAACTGATGCGGATAGACTTTGAGACGGTTTTTGGCGTCAGGCATTTCGACCAACTCTAACAACTCTAAAATGCGTGTTTGTACGGCTGCGCCTCGCAAACCAAGGTGCTTGCGCAGGACTTCACCCAGTTGCATCTCAACCGTAAAGCTTGGATTTAAGCAAGACATTGCATTCTGAAAAATCATAGAGATGTCTTTACCAATGATTCCGCGTCTCTCTTTGGCTGACATACTGAGCATGTCCTTATTATCAAATACCACTCGCTGAGCACGGACGGTTGCAGAAGGTGGAAGTAGCCCCATCAGTGCCATCATCGTGACCGACTTACCTGAGCCAGATTCACCCACGACAGCTATGACCTCACCTTGGGTTATTTTTAATGACACATCATCGACTGCGCGAAAGGCACGTACCCCTTGTCCAAACGTGACAGACAGGTTTTCAATATCTAGCAACAATGGTGAGTCTTTCGTTGATGCGCCATTCATAGAGGTGTGAGTGGTAGGTGTTTTGATTAATGGTTCAGTCATCTTAGGTCACCTGCTTTAATTTGGGATCTAGCGCATCGCGTAAGCCATCACCAGTCAGGTTAATCGATAATGCAGCCAAGAAGATAGCGACACCTGGCCAGATTGCTAGCCAAACATTGCTTTGAATATATTGTCGTGCCGTACCTAGCATCGCGCCCCATTCAGCATCAGGTGGCTGTACGCCAAAGCCTAGGAAACCAATCGCACCTGCTTCTAAAATAGCAGACGAGAAAATCATCGTTGCCTGTACGATAAGCGGTGCCATACAGTTGGGTAAAATGGTGATAAACAACAAACGCAATACGCCAGCACCCATTACTTGTGAGGCAATAAAGTATTCACGTTGTAGCTCTACCATCGCAGTCGCACGAGTCAGACGAATAAATGGCGGTGTACAGACCAGTGCGATCGTAATAATCGTATTGGTCATAGATGGCCCTAAGATAGCGGCAATAATAATAGCCAATAGTAAGCTCGGGTACGACATCAAGATGTCATTAACCAACATGACCGCTTTGCCCCAGACCTTTGGCCAAAACGCGGCACTCAGTCCTAGAGAAATACCAACTAACATCGCTAGAGTCGTTGCGCTTAGACCGATAAACAACGAATAACGTGCGCCATACATCACGCGAGACAATGTATCTCGGCCTGCATCATCAGTACCTAGCCAAAACATGGTATTACCACCATCTAAAAAGGCAGGTGGCAATTGCTCTTGACCGGTGAATAACTCGTAAGGATCATGAGGTGCAATAGCAGGCGCGAGTATCGCAACTAGAACCATTAGTGCCAGTACAATAAAACCAATCACGGCGCCTTTGTTTCGGCAGAACGTCGATAAAAACAGCTGCCAAGATGACGGCGGTTTGGCTGCCATCAGATTGACATCAGAGGGAAGAACAGAAGGCTTCATGAGCATTTCCTATAGTGACTAGCGCATCGGATTCGTTTGGGCTTCTTTTCCTAACAATCATTAGGAATTTGCTAAAACCTCTAGAACCATGCAAGCGCTAATTATCACTATTTATAATGTGAGTATTTATCAATGTTGAATTAAGAAGTATGGCGAATACGTGGATTGATCAGACCATACAAAATATCAATAAATAAACTAACTAAAATCAGAGCGGTGGCGACCAATAAAATACCGTTTTGTACGATAGGGTAGTCACGCGTGAAGAATCCATCGAGTAACCAGTTGCCAACACCCGGCCAGCTAAAGATTGTCTCAGTAATAATTGCACCTGCTAGCAACGTTGCCATCTGTAGACCAACGACTGTAACAACAGTAATCAAGGCGTTGCGCATCACGTGAACCAGTATCACTCGGCGTGGAGATAAGCCTTTGGCTCGTGCTGTACGTACATAATCTTCATCTAACACCTCCAGCATCGCTGAGCGCGTCATCCGTGCAATCATGGCAAGCGGAATGGTCGATAATGCAATCGAAGGCAATATAAAGTGTTTGACCACATTCCAAAACGCGCCCGGCTCTCCTGAGCTTAGTGAGCCGAGTAACCATGAGCCATACAATGGCTGCACATCTAAGAACTGCGCGACGGATATCACCCCAGCGACAGGCAAGAGACCTAAATAATGAGCGAAGATACCAGTCAGGATAGGGCCCAATAAATAAATGGGCATAGAGTATCCTGCCAACGCGCCTGACATGAGGGTGTAATCAATCCACGTACCACGGCGTAGGGCAGCAAAAATCCCCAAGCTAATACCAACGACGCTAGCAATAACAATGGCACACAGCGCTAACTCTAAAGTAGGGACAAAGTGAGCAAAGAAGTCTTGTAGTACGGGTGTACGAGTACGAAAAGATTGGCCGAAATCGCCTGTCAAGATACCCGTTAGGTAGTCCCAATACTGGGCGATGAGGGGTTTATCTAGTCCCAGTCTCTCTAGCGCGCGAGCGTGTAGCTCAGGGTCGACCATACGCTCACCCATCATAATCTCGACTGCATCTCCAGGGACGAGGCGAATTAGAGTAAAGGTGGACAGGGTGAGACCAAGATAGACGGGTATTAAAATGGCAATACGACGCAGAATATAAAGTAGCATGGGCTGCTCAATAGTTGTGGTTCAATGATTAGAGTATTAGTAATGATGAAGAGTTCCGTGACAAAGCGCTTAACTCATATTACTTATATGAATTCGGCTGGAGCAGAGTAACTGACCCAGCCGAAAATCAATGAATAAATTGCGAATGTCGTAACGGAGTTAATCAGTCAAGGTTATTCAACTTTTACACCATCGAAGCGTATTGAGCCAAGTGGGCTGATTTTATAATCGACAACGTTTGGTGCGGTGAACACCGTCACTACTGAATGCGCCATCGTCGTCCAAGGAAGCTGCTCTTTGAATATTTGCTGAGCTTGCTCATATTCACTGACACGCTCATCTTGATTATTAATCTGGCGAGCATTGGTCACCAAATTATCGAAGTCTTTGTTACACCAGCGTGAGTAGTTATTGCCACCGACTGCGTCACAAGACAGTAATGAGCCAAGCCAGTTGTCTGGATCGCCATTGTCGCCAGTCCAGCCCGCTAGAATGACATCAGGCTCGCCTTTAGCAGCACGTTTTAGGTACTCGCCCCACTCATAAGTCACAAGCTTGGTATCAACACCAATTTTCGCCCAGTCTGCTTGCAGCATTTCAGCCATTAGCTTGGCATTTGGATTGTACGGACGCTGAACTGGCATATACCATAAATTGATAGCTAGGTTGTCCGCGCCGGCTTCTTTGATTAGTACTTTTGCTTTTTCGACGTCGTAAGGTGCGTCTTGAAGTGACTCGTCATAGCCCCACTGCGTTGGTGGCATTGGGTTGGTCGCCTTGAGACCTTCGCTCTGATAAACCGCGTTGATAATGGCGTCTTTGTTGATCGCCATATCTAATGCTTGACGAACTTTAAGATCGCTCAATTGAGGTTTTTCAACGTTGTAACCGACATAGCCAACGTTGAAGCCAGGCTGATTAAGAACGGTAGCTTTACCTGATTTTTTGACAGATTCGATTTCGGCAGGTTTTGGATAAGCGGACACGTGACATTCGCCAGCTTGCACTTTTTGGGCGCGTACTGCTGAGTCTTTAGTGATGACAAATACTAGGTTGTCGATATGAATGTCGTCTTTGTTCCAGTAGTCTGGATTTTTGGTGTAACGAATTTGTGCATCTTTTTGATATGAAGTAAAGACGAAAGGTCCGGTACCAACGGGCTTAGTATTAATATCAGCAGCATTATCAGAGGCTAGCAATTGATCTGCGTACTCAGCAGAGTTGATGTAGGCGAAAGGCATCGCTAGGTTCTGTAGGAACGGTGCATTGGTTTCGCTAAGGGTGATTTTCACCGTATAGTCGTCAACCTTTTCGATATTAGAGATAATATCAGGTAGCCCCATACCGACCGAATATGGGAATTCAGCAGGATAAGCTTTGTTAAATTCAAAGTCTGGGTCAGTGATACGTTCTAGCGTAAAGACAATGTCATCCGCGTTGAAATCGCGAGTCGGAGTAAAGTAGTCAGTTGTACCGAATTTAACCCCTTTGCGTAGATTAAAAGTATAAATCTTGCCGTCTTCGCTAATGTCCCAGCTTTCAGCAAGTCCTGGTTGAATTTCTGTCTCCGCTCTTTTGAATTCTACCAAGCCATTGTAAATAGGGAATGCACTCGCATCAAAATCCGTGCCTGAAGTATACTGCGCTGGATCAAATCCAGCAGGGCTACCTTCTGAGCAATAGAGCAATGTCTTCGCAGCTTTAGCGTCTGAGCTAGCAGCAGAGTCGTCGGTAGTTTTGTTGTCTCCACTACAGGCACTGATACCTAAGACAAACGTCGCCAACATCGTAAGTTTGAAGAGTGATTTTTGCATTATTACATCCTATGTAATGGTAGGTAGTTACTCATGTATCCATATGCTCGTACTTGAGCATGAATATGATGAGAAATTATTTAATAACCTCTAAAGTCTCCATCTATACAATGTTTAATATATACAAAATAAAACATATTAAGGGTTGTTATAACTTTAAATTATGTAGATGAAAACTAAAAATATAAACAAGTCGTTCGAATATACTCTTTTAATCTGTAGTAACGCAAGCTATAAATAAACTAATTTTGATAAAAAATAGATTATTATGCTGTCAGTAGCATGGTTTTAGTGGAATATACTAGATTTTATTGATTTTTGTCTATATATTTTATTTTTTGCAGGTAAGCAGCTAAAAATTATTTCTGTATGCCTTTATTACTAAATATAGACGTCAAGAAATAAACTGGTTACGTTCGTTTAGCGTAGCCAGTTATGAAGTGCCTTTAGGATGGTTATCTGTGCTGTGTGGCGATATATATGACTATATTTTATGTAGAGATGTTTTAGGCATGGTTATGACTTTCCTTAATGAGATCGGCTAGTTTTTCGGCAATCATAATGGTTGGCGCATTGGTGTTGGCGCTAATAAGCGTTGGCATCACTGAAGCATCGATGACTCGTAATCCACTTATACCCCGTACCTTCAGTTCCAAATCAACCACGGAGCTGTCATCTGAGCCCATGCGGCAAGTACCTACTGGGTGATAGATAGTATCTGATTTATTACGGATATAGCCAAGCATGCCATCTTTTTCGATGTAAGGGGCAGGGTAGTCTTCCGTGATGTACTTAGCGAGCGCGGACTCCTGCATGATGGCTCGAGTCCGCTCGGCGCCTGCCACCATATACTCTACGTCTTTTGGATGAGACAGATAGTTTGGATCGATCAAGACGGCATCAGATGGATCTGCTGAGTCCAATCTGACAGTGCCACGACTTTTAGGACGCAAGTAACAGCTATGGCAAGAGACAGCAAACCCACGTCTGAGGTTGCGGCCATGCTCGATCACGCGCGAGATGACAAAGTGCAGTTGGGTGTTTGGCCACTCTTTTGGGTCATCACCGACGCTAAAGAACGCACCTGCTTCGGCATAGTTGGTAGATAGTATGCCTGTACCGTCCTTTCTCCATTGCCGAATGCTTTTGGTCAATGTCGAAATAGATGCCATGCCAATACCGATAACGTCAGTAGTATTGACCTCGTAATCAAAGACGACGTCTAAGTGATCTTGCAAATTGCCACCGACTTCAGGTGCATCTACCACCACATCGATACCATGAGACTGCAAATGATCTGCAGGGCCGATACCCGAAAGCATTAGAACTTTGGGTGACCCAAAGGCACCACCTGATAGTAAGACTTCATGACGTGCCATGACAGTGTGTTCGACGCCGTCTTTTTCGTAGACGACACCTGTTGCTTGATTGTCTTCGATAATGACGCGGTTAGCCTGCGCATGAGTGATAACCGTCAGGTTGGAGCGGTTTTGTACAGGATGTAGATAAGCGGCTGCGGCAGAGCAGCGTTGGCCTTGTTTTTCACCATGGAAATGAGTGACTTGATACAACCCTGTACCATCTTGCTTTTCGCTATTAAAGTCGGTGTTGTGATCTAGGCCATTGGCAATCGCAGCTTCTACGAATGCTTTAGAAATATCTCGTGGACTGAGTAGGTCACTAACATGCAGCGGCCCGCTATCACCATGTAAATCATCGCTACCACGGACGTTATTTTCAGCTTTGATAAAATAAGGCAGGACATCCTCAAATCCCCAGCCAGTACAGCCTTGCTCTACCCAGCGCTCATAGTCTAATCTACTACCGCGTGTATAGATCATGGCATTGATGGCTGATGAACCGCCTAGGCATTGTCCACGCGGCTGAAAACCTTTACGATTATTAAGGTGCTCTTGCGGAGTGGTGTGAAAGCACCAGTTATTCAATTTAAGCGGTTTGCCAGGAACCATCAGAATCAGTCCAGCAGGTACTCGTACTGCTAGATCTTTGCCATCACCGCCGTACTCTAACAAGCAGACACTGATATCTGGATTTTCAGTAAGACGGCTGGCGAGCACGCAGCCCGCTGAGCCACCGCCTACGATGACATAGTCAAAGGTTGTGTCAAATTCCATTTTATATTCCTTATAGCATCCGTGCTAATTAAAATAGGCTACGCTTTACAGTAACTATTATTCTGCTGAAATAATAAAATAAAAATGACTCTGCGGTATCTGTTTGCACAAATATTATAGAAGAAGCTAAGACTGTTGTATTGGGTACATCATTTAAAATGAATGCTACTTAGTGTTGCACCGAACGAGCTTATATCGCACATATTTCTGAGCGTACGATAAAGCGTTTGCCTTCAGGTATTTCTAAGGAAAAACTTGCACCGCGCCCATCGACGACATCAATGGTGAGGTCGGTGTGCTGCCATAGATTATACTGTGCCTTACCCATATAGAATGGACATCCAGCAAGATCCCCAACCAGTACATCCTGACCGCCCACTTTGAACTCTCCTAATGGATAGCACATCGGCGAGCTACCATCACAGCAGCCACCTGATTGATGAAACATCAGCTCACCATGTTTAGATTTAAGCAGTTCAATTAAGGTAGTGCAGGCTTCTGTTGCTGTAACTTTCATAATGACTTCCTTATCATATAAATTATAGTTGTAGACATTGTTTTATTTGAAGTGAAGTAGGTTAGCTCATATCTATATTAAGTGAGAATATAAAAAGTCGTATCACTTTCACTCACATCATTTATAGTATGTGAACGAAAATGATACGACTGACGGTTTATGATCTATAGTCAAATTATCTCTAATCGACTATTTTAAGAAAAAGTCAAAATATCATAAGTGATAATTACATACTATAATCAATGACAATACGTCCTTCGATTTTTCCGTCACGCATACGATCAAAGATATCGTTAATGTTTTCTAGTGGTTCTGCTGCTACAGTCGCTTTGACCTTTCCTGCGGCGGCCATGTCTAGTGATTCCTGTAAGTCAAGACGTGTACCCACGATAGAACCGCGAATAGTGATGCCGTTTAATACGGTGTCAAAGATAGAGACAGGGAAGTCGCCTGTTGGTAAACCATTGCAGACTAAAGTACCACCGCGTCGCAACATGCTCAATGCTTGGTCAAACGCTTTAGATGATACTGCTGTTACTAGTGCGCCATGCGCGCCACCAATCTCTTTTTGTAGATACTCACCAGGATCAGTGTCTTTTGCATTGACCGTAACGTTGGCACCTAGCTTCTTAGCAAAGGCAAGTTTTTCGTCATCAATATCCACTGCTGCAACATTTAGCCCCATTGCAATAGCATATTGTACTGCCATGTGACCTAGCCCACCAATACCCGAGATAACGACCCAATCGCCTGATTTGGTATCAGTCATTTTGAGCCCTTTATAGACAGTGACCCCTGCACACAGTACTGGTGCAATTTCTATAGAATCAACGCTATCAGGAATAATACCGACATAATCGGCATCCGCTAGAACATATTCTGCGAAGCTACCATTGACTGAATAACCAGAGTTTTCTTGGCTCTCGCATAGCGTTTCCCAACCACCCAAACAATGAGTACAGTGTCCACAGGCTGAATAAAGCCAAGGTACGCCAACTCGGTCACCTTCTTTTACATGAGTAACATTATCACCGACGGCAGTGATTAAACCAACGCCTTCATGTCCTGGAATAAATGGTGGACTGGGTTTGACTGGCCAATCACCTTCGACTGCGTGTAGATCAGTATGACAAACGCCTGACGCTTGCATCTTGACCAAAATTTGACCAGGACCTGGTGTGGGAGTATCTACTTCTTCGATTTTTAAAGGTTGGTTGAACTCGTGCAATACGGCTGCTTTCATTTTATCAGTCATGTCGTTATTCCTTGTCATAAGTCTTGATACAGCCAATCCTCTATAGATTAGATACGTTGTTAGCCTCGTCTAGTCTACTACTTGTAGTACTTTCACGCGCTTTCCTTGTATCCAAACTAGATTGAACCGACTATCGCTACTATATGAAAATGCTCTATAAGCATTCCTAACACACTTTGCAACCTCAGTTGCAAAGTGCTTTAAGCCAGTATTTAAATGTGCGTCTAGAAGAAGCCCATTTTCTTCGGATCGTAGGATACCAGCATGTTTTTGGTTTGTTGATAGTGATCTAACATCATCAAATGGTTTTCGCGACCAATACCAGACTGTTTGTAGCCACCGAATGCAGAATGTGACGGATAGACATGGTAGCAGTTAGTCCATACACGGCCTGCTTGGATGCCGCGACCGAAGCGATATGCTTTATGAACACTGCGCGTCCAAATACCTGCACCTAGACCATACAATGTATCGTTGGCAATTTTCATTGCGTCTTCATCGTCTTTAAAGGTAGTCACGGCAAGTACAGGTCCAAAAATTTCTTCTTGGAACACACGCATATCGTTCGTGCCTTCAAAAATAGTAGGTTTAACATAGTAGCCGTCTGCTAGGTCGCCATCGTGTTTGGCTTGATCGCCACCAACTAGGACTTTTGCACCTTCTTGTTTGCCGATATCTAGATAAGATAAGATTTTCTCTAGCTGGTCTGAGCTTGCTTGCGCACCAATCATCGTGTCAGTATCTAGTGGATTACCCATTTTGATGGCTTCGACACGAGCGACACAGCGTTTGATAAATTCATCATAAATACTCTCATGTACCAGTGCACGTGACGGACAGGTACAGACTTCACCTTGGTTGAGCGCAAACATCACTAGGCCTTCAACCGCCTTGTCTAAGAAGTCATCATCTTCATCCATGATGTCGGCGAAGAAGATGTTTGGACTCTTACCACCCAGCTCCAAGGTCACAGGAATGATGTTCTCACTGGCATACTGCATGATAAGGCGACCGGTGGTGGTCTCACCAGTAAAGGCCACTTTATTGATACGCGGGTTTGAAGCCAGTGGCTTGCCTGCTTCGACACCAAAGCCATTAACCACGTTCAATACGCCTTTAGGTAAAATATCAGCCGCACCGATAATTTCTAGCATGTATAAAACAGAGGCAGGGGTTTGTTCCGCAGGTTTGAGGACGATACAGTTACCCGCAGCTAATGCAGGGGCTAGTTTCCATACGGCCATTAGGATAGGGAAGTTCCAAGGAATAATCTGACCGACAACGCCAAGTGGCTCATGGAAATGATAGGCAACGGTATCATCATCGATTTGACTAATGCCGCCTTCTTGGGCGCGAATAGCACTAGCGAAATAACGGAAATGATCAACAGCCAGAGGGATGTCTGCTGCGAGTGTCTCACGCACTGGCTTGCCGTTTTCATAACATTCAGCAATAGCGATAGACTCGAGATTGGCTTCCATTTTATCAGCGAGTTTCAGTAGGATATTCGCACGTTCCGTCACGCTGGTTTTGCCCCAAGCGTCTTTAGCAGCATGTGCCGCGTCTAATGCTTTTTCGATATCGGCTGATTTTGAGCGGGCGACTTGGCAGATGACTTTGCCATCGATGGGACTGGTATTGTCAAAGTACTCACCATCAATTGGTGCTATCCATTCACCATCGATGAAGTTGTCGTATTTTTCGCGGAATTGGACTTGGCTTTTCTCGGTATTCGGATAAGGGTATAACATTAACTGCTCCTTGTTGTTTTATATATCAGGTACACGATGGGTAAGCCATAATTCATCATTTTATTGTGTATGAAATAGAGACTTATATCGTCGTTACTTAATCTTCCTAATTAAGTTCTCAATCAATCGTACTGAACTTTTGCTTATACTTATACTCAATTTTAATAATGATTAGTCGGTATACGTATGAAATTTAGTTATGGAAAATGTATCGGTTAAAGTGGTTCGTAAAGTTGATGTAGCTGCTATAATTATTGGCAGTTTTTTAGGCTATTGCATTTATAAATTTGCTGATAGCGGCTCTTTTTTTCTAAGTTATTGGTTGGTTTACATATATGCGTCAATCTTCTGCTCTTGATATCTTAAAAACAGGTCAAAACGTCTTTTTGACCGGCTCAGCAGGTTCAGGTAAGACTTATACTCTCAAT
This sequence comes from Psychrobacter sp. AOP7-C1-14, assembly GCF_052376135.1. Classification (NCBI taxonomy): domain Bacteria; kingdom Pseudomonadati; phylum Pseudomonadota; class Gammaproteobacteria; order Moraxellales; family Moraxellaceae; genus Psychrobacter; species Psychrobacter sp. AOP7-C1-14. Next base: position 161,683 of record NZ_JBQSVH010000004.1, read on the forward strand.
CAATACATCGACTATCTACGCGCCCGCCGTGTGCCCGTTGCGGTGACCGCCAGTACGGGTATTGCCGCAACGCACATGAATGGCACGACGATTCATAGCTGGTCAGGCATCGGTATCAAGGATGAACTGACTGATCGAGATTTAACTACTTTGTCACGCAAGCAGTTCTTGGCAGACAGATTGAAAGATACTGCGGTATTGGTCATCGATGAGATTTCGATGCTGCATGCCAAGCAGCTTAATTTGGTCAGTCAAGTGCTTAAGCATATTCGCAAAAATGACAAAGCGTTTGGCGGTATTCAAGTGGTTGTCGCAGGAGATTTTTTTCAGCTACCACCGATTGGCAGTAAAGGTGAAACCAATCGTGAAAAGTTTGCCTTTATGTCTGAGGCGTGGCTCGATGCCAAGTTCCATATTTGCTATTTGTCTGAGCAACATCGTCAAGTCAGCGATGCAGCCAACGGTGGTCTTGACTTGGACGATATTCTTAACCAAATTCGTCGGCAGGAAGTGACTTTTGAGGCAATTGCTGCTTTAGAAGCAACTTATGACCAAAGTGTCGATATCAAGCGTACGCGTCTGTATACGCACAATCTCAACGTGAATAAAATCAATGATAAAGAGCTGGCTTCTCTAGATGGAGAGATGATGCGTTTTGAGGCGACGGCGACAGGCGATAGTAAGCTGGTTGAGACGCTAAAAAAGACCGTCCGTACCCAAGATGAGCTGATTCTTAAAGTTGGCGCAAAAGTGATGTTTATCAAAAACAATGCTGAGCTTGGCGTCTCTAATGGAACAATGGGCGAGTTGATTGGATTTGCTGCTGTCAAAATAGACGATAAAGAAAGTAGTGACGCGTTGATTGAAGATGATAGCAGCGATGACGTTGATGAAGATGTTGCTAGCGAAAAAACGACAAAAGGTAAGAAGTCCGCTGCTAAGAAGGATAAAGAAAAACCAAAGTCGAAGAAACCAACGACCCAAAAAATGCCTGTCGTGCGGCTTAATTCAGGACGAGAGGTTATCGCTGAGCCTGAAGAATGGATTATCGAAGATGAAACGGGTGATGTATTAGCAAGTTACTTACAAGTGCCGCTCTGTCTGGCATGGGCGATTACCATTCATAAATCACAAGGCATGACCCTCGATGCAGCTGAAATTGACTTGTCGCGTACTTTTGAGTTGGGACAAGGCTATGTGGCATTATCACGTCTCAAGTCGCTATCGGGCCTACAGTTGCTAGGGATGAACGATATGAGCTTGCAACTCGACCCATTGGCTCGTGGTGCAGATAAGCGGTTTTTGGTACTGTCTGAAGAAGCGGATGCTAATTATGCGATGCTAGATGAAGAAAGCATGCAGCAGGCACATGAAAAATTCGTCCTAAAGTCAGGTGGGACATTGAGCAAGTCAGTAATCGACGCCTACGCCACACTACAAAAGAAGCGCCGCGAACAGCAGCAAGCGAAGATTGATAAAAAACAGAAATTAGGCAATCAAGTCTCTGACAAGTCAGACAGTACTCTACTTGCGACCAGAGTGTTATTAGAAGAGAGTTTGACTATTGCGGAGATATCACAAGCCCGTCAGTTGTCACAGTCGACTATCATGCGTCACATCGGTGAATTAAAGTCGCAAGACCCAAGCCTTGCCTGTGATCATTTGCGTCCAGATGATGAGGTGATGACAGCCGTTGGTAATGCTTATGTCGCCATTAGAGTTGCTAACAATCCAAATGACTTCAACGATGATGGCAACATCAAGCTGCGTCCGATATTTGATCATCTTAAGCAGAGCATTGACTACAACACCATTCGCCTTGCACTGATTTTTATTACTCCGTAGCTGTATTACTTATAACTTTACTACCTATTATTTTACTACTTTAGTTTTTTGGCCTTTATTTTTACTATTGCTTAGTATTCAGCAATTATAAGGGCACTCAACGTGATAACGCTCAGTTTTTGCACCTATTTATAGCGATACCCTTTATGTCCAATGTTATGCCTGATTTTTCGAGCGCTACTTATCAATTGACCCCTGATCCGATAGCGGCGACGTTCCGTACGACGGGTGAGCACACACAGCCACTGAGAGTTGCTATCAATGGTTTTGGTCGTATAGGGCGCAATGTACTCCGTGCTTTGCTAGAGCGCTTTGAGGTGTTGGGCCGTGCGATTCATGTGGTGGCAATTAATGATTTAGCGCCAGCGGATATCTTGCTGCATTTATTAAAATTTGATAGCACACATGGTCGCCTCAGTCGACTAGGGGTAAATGCTGAGATTGTAGAGAATGAGTCAGGTGATACCAATAAGACCGAGCTTTGCCTGACCAAGAACAACCTAACTTACTGCATCAATATGCTGTCTGAACCTGATCCTAAAAACTTACCTTGGCAGGCGCTGGGTGTCGATGTGGTTTTAGAATGTACTGGGCATTTTCGCTCGTATGAGCAAGCGACGTTACATATTGATGCTGGTGCGCAGCAAGTTATTATCGGTGCCGCACCATTTGACGATGTAGATGCCTGTATCGTCATGGGCGTGAATACCGATGCGCTCACGCTTGAGCTACCGATTATCTCTAGTGTTTCTTGCACCACGCAGGCATTGGTACCGCTGATTGATACGCTAGATAAAGCGTTTGGTGTACAGTCTGCCATGATGACTGAGATTCATGCAGTTACTGCTGATCAAACGGTGCTAGATCAAGCACATCGAGACCCAAGACGGGCGCGCGCTTCTGGCTATAATATTATCCCAACGACGTCCAGTAGTATCGCTGCGACAGAGCGGGTGCTACCAGCTATGGCCGGCAAGATAAATGGACATTCGATACGTGTACCCACTATCGACGTGGCTGCGATTGATGTCACCTTTGTATTTGATACGCCAGATGTCGATATTGAGATAGTGCGAGAGGTGCTCAAATCTGCTAGCCAAGCACATCTGCATGACATCATGGCTTATACCGATGAACCGTTGGTATCTAGTGATTTTATCCATCAGACTGAGTCACTCATTATTGATGGTCAGCAGCTTATGCAAGTAGGCGGTCAGTATAAGGTTTTTGCGTGGTATGACAATGAATGGGGCTATGCCAATAGGCTGCTCGATATGTGCTTACATTTGGCCTCAAGCCAGCGATAATGCACCAATTTAAAAGTATTCGAAAATTAATTGAATTTTTTTAGATTAGGGGCTTGCATTATAAAATGATATCTATATAATGATGCACCAATGGAGACGTGGCAGAGCGGTTGAATGCACCGGTCTTGAAAACCGACAAGGGTTAATAGCCCTTCGAGAGTTCGAATCTCTCCGTCTCCGCCAAATTCGAAAAAGCCCTAATCATCAATGATTGGGGCTTTTTTTTATGGTAGTGATAAAAGTATTCAATACTACCTTCTATAAAGCTCTCAATATAGTGCGGGGCGGCTACTTCACCAGTGAGTCTTCGAATTCGATCGTCTGATCGTCCACTAAAATAAGCGTGCCTTTATTAATCTCGATAGTCATGCCGTTAGCGTTTTTGATAGCACGCATGACATTGATATCCTCAATACTGCTTTCGATAATTATTTTTCCGGATTGTTCTGGTGCGATAGGTGGATCAAACGTTGTCAAAGGCACATTGAAGTTCTTGCCTTTTTTCAGGTTGGCATCCTTCATGGTTAGCGTACCTTTAAAGCTTTTTATCGCACCTGTTCCATGATTAGATAGCATAAACTGCATTTTGACTTGATTTAAGCTATCGCTATCACTGGTTTTCACAGGTAGTAGGGCGACAGGGTACATCTGCGCGGTAGCGTTAGCTGCCTGATCAGTGACAATAGGGCTTTTCTTGCCTGTTGGATTGTTTGGATGTAGACGCTCGTATTCACGCTGTTGTATCAGTGCTTGCTTAATAGTAGTGCGCGGCATGGCACCTGACTCATAAGCATCGCTCAACTTCATGCGCAGCATATATCGGCTGAGCACTTGTTGGTCAGCCTCAGACAGTTGCTCAAAAGTTTGCCCTAACTTTTTTTGCCATTGGTCAGAATCTGTCGGTATGGTTATCTTACTTGGATCAGTCTGCGGCGATGAGCAGCCAGCCACAATCGCTAGCATGGCTACTGTTACGGTTGAAAACAAAGCCTTGTTGAAATGCTGATGTAAGCTCGTCATCGTACACCTCCTTGTCAATTTTTATTATGTTAAAACCTCATAAATAGTCACGACTCTACTCTTAATATACCTTGTTTAAACATCTGTTGTGTTTGATTATGGATAATTACAGTTGCAAATAGCTTGGAGTGTCTAAAGATATACATACGGTAGATTAGATAGTAGAAGGGTGTAACAAGAAGAGAGTTGGAGAAATATCAGCAATGTTTCAACTTTTATAACGGCCACAAAAAAAGACCAAACTTGCTCAAGCAAGCTTGGTCTCTTTTATTCTGATAGCACTGAATATCGAGTCTTAGCTGTATTGTTCTAATGCTATTTTATAGCGATACTATCAATCGTCTAGTCGTCATCTTGTAATTCAGATAGCGGATGAGTGATGTTATTGTTATGCGTCACAACAATCGCTTCATCAATAATGTGCTGGCTAACACCGCGCTTACGTAGCGTTTCGATGAATACTTCATCATGAGCAAGCGTATAATCCTGATGGTCACGATCCAAGCCCTGACGTATGTATAAGCGAATAAGCCCTTGAATGCGCTTAAAGCCCAAGTCTGAAGACGTCGTTTCTAATAGGGCAATCATCTCTTCAGACAAACGAATACTAATCGGACGCATGATCTTCTGCGGATGCGCAGAGAATTTATTTTTTACACGTACAGGTATCATAATAAACCATTACTTTTAGTGAGTATGAGCAGAGCACTCAAACAAAAACGAACCCAATCAAATCTAACCTTACCATACAACAAAAATGTCTAAAAGAACACCGCAGCCGTGCTAATATTATTAGAGGTAAATATAAAAGGTACAACAATAAAAAAACCTCCATCAAATTATGATGAAGGTTTTTAGTATATGGCTCTCCAACCTGGGCTCGAACCAGGGACACACGGATTAACAGTCCGTTGCTCTACCAACTGAGCTATTGGAGAATAGATGGTCATAACAACAAGCTATTGATGCTTTCTATTAAAGCAATTAATTATCTTGTTTGCGTTATGTGGGGCACATTTTAGCCAAGTCGTTACAGGCTGTCAACCTTATTATGCGTTTAATTATAAATATTATCGCAATTATTAAAAATTAACGTCAATCCCTTGTCCGATAAGCTATTTCAAGGCTCAATTTTATAGAAAATGACTATAAATAGGCTGCAAGAATAAAGATTATTTTTAGAGCTTCTCATCTGATGTATAGGAAAAACGATAAAAGTATAGAAATAGATATGAATTGAATCAAGTCAAACTGGATTTGATGCTTTGTATTTTCAAATATAAAGGTAAGGCGACATCGTTTGACACAATAAAGTTGCAAGATAGCCCTTCACATTGGTAGTAGAGTTCTATAAAATACCGACCATGTGGTTTCTTTGCTATGTTTTTTCATAGCATGCGTTGAATAAAAGCGGGTGTTCTAAAGATGAGTCCTACTACGATTGCTTACGGTTATCTGACTATTGCCATTATATGCGAAGTGGTGGGTACGACTTTTTTAGTAAAGTCAGAGCAGTTCACCCGTTTGGTGCCAACTTTGATGATGGGCGTGCTCTATGCTATCTCATTCTATCTGTTGGCTCAGACGCTCAAAACCATACCGCTAGGCATTGCGTATGCACTGTGGGGCGGGCTTGGTATTGTGCTGACATCACTCGCTGGTGTGGTGCTATTCAAGCAAAATCTCGATACAGCAGCAGTGGTCGGTATCGCGATGATTGTCGGCGGTGTTGTTGTGATGAACTTATTGTCTAATTCTGTGGTGCATTGATATGGTAAATGCTTATAAGCGTAAAAAACAACCAGAAGTCATTCGTCGTGCGTTGTTAGATCAGGCAGCACGTATCACATTGGAGCAAGGCTTATCTAAGGTAACGTTTCAGGCAGTCGCTGATGCAGTTGGTGTCACTAGAGGTGGCGTGATGCATCATTTTTCTACCAAAAACGCACTCGTGCTAGAAGTATTCAATGATGCAATGGCTAAATTTGAGGCAGAAGTAAACGCAGCAATGGCCGAAGATCCTATTAAATACGGTTCATTTACTCGCGCTTATATAGACGCCACCATCAGCCTCGGCGAAAAAGGGCAGGAAGAGTACGATAATCAAGCAACCTTATATGTGCTAATGCTTGGTGATAGTGAACTGCGTGAGTTGTGGGCTAAATGGGCAAATGAACAAATTAAAAAACATGCTGAAACGGATAATACCGAGACATTATGTATGGTGCGTCTCGTCGCCGACGGTATTTGGCTCTCAGACTTTTCAGGCATTGATATCGCAGATAAAAAGTCGCTGCGTAAGCGCTTGATAAAAATGACGCAACACGATTTCGATGTATAAAACGATGCTGATTTATAACGCAACACTGATTTATAAAGTAATTTTTATTTCACTATTTAAAGACTGAATCTTGAAACTTAACTAACGACGATACTATTCGGCCTGAGTGCTTTTATATAGTTACTTCTGCCAATCGTCCTAAGGAGAATTTATGACTGATCTTAATAATTTGACAGATCTTATCGATTTAGACCAAGTACAAACAGCCTATATCAACGGTCGCTATCTAGCAGTTGATGAATCGCTGACAACTTTTGAAGATATCAATCCAGCCACGGGTGAAGTATTGGCAACGATCCAGCAAACCAGCAATGAGCAGATTGACGAGGCAGTAAAAGCTGCTCATAAAGGTCAAAAAGTTTGGGCAGCGATGACAGCAGTTGAGCGTGGCCGAATCTTATCAAAAGCTGTTGAAATATTGCGCGCACGCAATGATGTTTTGGCACTACTTGAGACCAAAGACACGGGTAAAGCTTACTCTGAAACTAAGTACGTCGATATTGTCACTGGTGCTGACGTCGTTGAATACTATGCAGGGCTTGCGCCAATGATTGAGGGTCGTCAGATTCCATTGCGTGATACTAGCTTTGTCTACACTCGCCGCGAGCCGCTCGGAGTAGTCGCTGGTATTGGCGCGTGGAACTATCCTATTCAAATCGCTATGTGGAAAGCGGCTCCTGCGCTGGCTGCTGGTAATGCGATGATTTTTAAACCATCAGAAGTGACGCCGCTAACGGCATTGAAGCTGGCAGAGATATTGACAGAAGCTGGATTGCCAGATGGTGTGTTTAACGTGGTTCAAGGTAACTACGAAGTAGGTCAGGCGTTGACTGAACACCCAGATATCGCAAAAGTATCGTTCACAGGTGGTGTGCCGACCGGTAAAAAAGTTATGTCGAGCGCGGCAAGCTCATCTTTAAAAGATGTAACTTTAGAGCTTGGTGGTAAATCACCGTTGATTATATTTGATGATGCAGATATCGATACGGCTGCTGACATCGCTATGATGGCCAACTTCTATAGTACTGGTCAGGTGTGTACCAATGGTACGCGTGTATTTGTCCCCAAAGCGCTACAAGCTAAGTTCGAGCAAGCTATCTTAACTCGTGTTGAGCGTATTAAGCTAGGCGATCCTATGGATGAAAATATCAATATGGGTCCATTGGTTAGCTTCCCGCATATGGAAAGAGTGCTTGGTTATATCGAGCAAGGTAAACAAAGTGGTGCACGTCTACTAGTAGGCGGCGCACGTGTTACGACAGACGAGTTTGCAAACGGGGCGTTTGTCGAACCGACTGTATTCACTGATTGCACGGACGATATGACAATTGTACGTGAGGAGATATTTGGCCCAGTAATGTCGATATTGACCTATGAGACTGAAGAAGAGGTTATTCGCCGTGCCAATGATACCGATTACGGATTGGCAGCTGGGGTTGTGACTGTAGATCTAAAACGCGCGCATCGCGTCATTGCTCAAATCGAAGCTGGCATCTGCTGGTTAAATACATGGGGTGAGTCGGCCGCGCAAATGCCAGTAGGTGGCTACAAGCATTCTGGCATCGGCCGCGAAAATGGTATCGAAGCGCTTGAGCATTATACTCAGACCAAATCTATCCAAGTAGAGTTGGGCGCGTTCGAATCGGTCTTTTAATTGTCCACAGTTTAATAATTTGTATTGAGAAAAACTAAGCCAGCAAGGTTTTTTATCAGGTCTATTTGGCCTTTTTAGTAGACCTTACTGACACTAAACGATTTATGTTTTTCAATATTATGGAGTATGTTATGCCATCAACCACACATGAGTACGACTACATTATCGTTGGTGCAGGCTCAGCAGGAAATGTGCTGGCCACACGTCTGACCGAAGATGCCAATATTAGGGTACTGCTGTTAGAAGCAGGTCGTCCAGATTATCGTTCTGACTTTCGTACCCAAATGCCAGCTGCGCTTGCAATGCCACTACAAGGGACGACTTATAACTGGGGTTATAAGACAGATCCTGAACCCTATATGAACAACCGTGTCATGGACTGCGGTCGCGGCAAAGGGCTAGGTGGCTCATCACTGATTAACGGTATGTGCTACATCCGTGGTAATGCGTTAGATTTTGATGATTGGTCTAAAATAAAAGGCCTATCAGATTGGACATATTCTGATTGCTTACCGTATTTCAAAAAGCTAGAAAATCGTGACGCTGGCGAGAATGACTATCACGGCGTGGGTGGTCCTGTTGAAATGACTACCTCAAAGCCAGGGGTTAATCCACTGTTCCAAGCTATGATTGAAGCAGGCGTGCAAGCGGGCTATCCACGTACCGAAGATCTAAACGGCTATCAGCAAGAAGGTTTTGGTCCGATGGATCGATTCGTGACACCCAACGGTCGCCGTGCATCAACGGCTCGCGGCTATCTCGATCGTGCCAAACCTCGTAGCAATATCACGATTTTGACAGGTGCGTTGACTGATGTAATTTTATTCGACGGCAAGCGCGCTGTCGGTGTTAAAGTCGAGCACGAGGGCCAGACCAAAAATTTCCATGCCGCTCGCGAAGTAATTGTCTCTTCTGGTGCGATTGCTTCACCGCAACTGTTACAACGTTCAGGTATCGGTCCTGGTCAGTGGCTAAAAGACGCTGGTGTGACTGAAATACTAGAGCTGCCAGGTGTCGGTAATAATTTACAAGACCATTTAGAGCTGTATATGCAGTATGAATGCAAACTGCCAGTTTCAATCGCGCCTGCCAATAAATGGTGGAATAAGCCTGCGATTGGTGCAGAGTGGTTGTTCAATGGCACAGGTCTGGGTGCTTCTAACCAATTCGAAGGTGGCGGCTTTATCCGTACCGATGAAAAGTTCACCCATCCAAACATTCAGTATCACTTCTTGCCGTTAGCTGTACGCTACGATGGCCGTAGTGCCGTTAAATCGCACAGCTTTCAGGCACACGTCGGCTCATTGCGCTCGCCAAGCCGTGGTCGCGTCAAGCTAAAGTCGCGTGATCCCAAAGCGCATCCAAGTATTTTGTTTAACTATATGTCGCATGATCAGGACTGGCAAGAATTCCGTGCGGCTATGCGTATCACGCGTGAAATCATGCATCAGCCAGCGCTCGACCCTTATCGTGGTCGTGCGATTGCACCGACTGATGATTTGGTCACCGATGCCCAGTTAGATGAATACGTACGTAATCATAGTGAGACGGCTTATCATCCATCTTGTACCTGTGCGATGGGTGAAGACAATGATTCGGTAGTGAACGGCGAAGGTCTGGTTCACGGTATTGATGGCTTGCGAGTCGTCGATGCATCTATCATGCCCAACATCATTAGTGGTAATCTCAATGCCACGACTATTATGTTGGCAGAAAAAATTGTCGATAAGATGAGAGGCGTGAAGCTACCACGTTCTACGGCAGATTATTATGTAGCCAATGGTGCACCACTGCGCTCTGAGCCAATGCGTGATTACCTCTCGACGGTGTAGGCTGAGATATAAACCTACAGGCAAAAAACTGAATAAATAACGATATGAGAAAATTTCAACAAAAGGGCCTTTCCAAGTAAAGGCCTTTTCTATCAGCGTTAGCGTATTAGAATGATGAATACCGCTCAGGTTGAAGTTGTTTATAATTTTATTAGCTTTTTATTTATTGGTACTGCTTTGTCCGTCATGCGGTTGGTTCCACGTCATACGGTTATAGGTCATCAGTCTACCATCAGACGATGCCGGACAAAGCAATATCGGACCCTGTTTAATTTACCTATTGAGGTCTTTTATGTACAGTTCGCCATCACAAGATGTGACGAAACCTTTGAGCCTGAACAAAACGGTGTTTTTGGGCTCTGCTATTATTTCTATTTTATTGATAATCTGGACCATTGCTTTTCCAGATTATAGTGAGACTTTACTGAGCGCGAGCATGGCGTGGGTGTCAGATAAGTTTGGTTGGTACTACATGCTGGTGGTTGCTGCTTATAGCATTTTTGCGTTGTTTGTTGGTTTTTCTAAGTATGGCGATATCAAGCTTGGTCAAGACCACGAAAAAGCGCAATTTCCGTTTTTAGCGTGGGCGGCCATGTTGTTTTCAGCGGGTATCGGTATCGACCTGTTGTTCTTTGGTGCCTCTGAACCTTTGATGCATTATTTGACCCCGCATACTGGTCTAGAGCCTGCTAGTGCTGAAGCGATGCGTGAAGCGCTTGCTCAGACTTTTTTACACTGGGGTTTGCACGGCTGGGGTATTTATGCACTAATCGGTATGGCTTTGGCTTACTTTGCTTATCGTAAAAATATGCCACTCGCGCTACGCTCGCCGTTGACGCCGATATTTGGTGAACGTTTAATCAAAGGCTGGCTAGGTGATGGTATTGATACCTTTGGTGTCGTCTGTACGTTGATGGGTATTGCGACCAGTTTGGGTATTGGAGTGCTACAAGCCAATGCAGGTTTGACCCATGTATTTGGTATCGAATCTAGTAAAATGGTTCAAGCGCTCATCATTGTCGGGGTTGTTGCCGCAGCTGCTATTTCTGCGATGACAGGTGTTGAAAAAGGCGTCCGTCGTCTATCTGAGTTCAACATGCTGTCGTCAATTTTGCTATTGCTTGCTATATTGGTAATGGGTAATACGGTATATCTATTAAATACCTTTACTCAAAATATTGGTCAATATTTCCAGACCATCATTTATAAAACCTTTGACGTTTATGCTTATGACGGTGCTGCTGGTGCCGAGTGGAAATCTTGGTGGACGATATTTTTCTGGGCATGGTGGGTTGCTTGGGCGCCATTTGTAGGTCTATTTATTGCACGTATTAGCCGTGGTCGTACTTTACGTGAGTTTGTATTTGGCGTGATGTTTATTCCACTTGGTTTTATTTTTGCATGGTTCTCTATCTTTGGCAATTCAGCGATAGACTTGGTTGCCAATGGTGCAACGGAGCTAGGTGAGATTGCGGTCAACGATGCTGCAATGGGTATGTTTGCACTGTTTGAGTACTTCCCTTACAGTGAAGTGCTATCTTTTGCAGGTGTGATCATTGGTTTGATATTCTTTGTGACGTCTGCTGACTCAGGCGCGTTAGTATTAGCGAACTTGAGCTCAAGAGGTATGACCAATGATACTGATGCTCCTGTTTGGCTACGTCTGTTTTGGGCGGCAGCGACTGGTCTTATTACGTTAGGATTGTTGTTTGCAGGTGGTTTTGCCTCATTGCAGTCGGTCTCTGTCATTGCAGGCTTGCCATTCTCCATTATTCTTGTGCTCTATATGATGTCTATGTGGAAGTCGTTAAAGGAAGAAGGCAACAAGCGCAAAGCCAGCACCATTGGTACGGCTAATGTACTAGATAGTGGTAAGAGCTGGAAAGCACGCTTACAACGTATTGTGAGCTTCCCAGGACATGCACAGGTTGAAAAATTCTTGCATAGTGTTGTGATGCCAGCGATGTCTGAAGTCGAAAAAGAGTTCAAAGCAGGGGGGCTTAAAACCTCTTTAGATACCAAAAATCTTGCTAGTATTGGTGAAGGTATCGATGCAGTCATGGATCAAGACAGTGGTCAGGTGGATGGTTTGAAACTGCGTGTTGGTCATGGTGACGAAGACGACTTCATTTATGAGGTCAATCTCATCAAAGCTGAGCGTCCAAACTTTACCTTAAGCACATCAACTAAGCACGCAGAGTACTATTATCGTGCGGAAGTGTTCTTAAGTGAAGGCTCACAAGAGTATGACTTGGTTGGCTACTCAAAAGAGCAAGTATTGGTTGATATCTTGAATCAGTATGAACGTCACTTGCAGTATCTACATTTAGAGCGTTAGTCAGATTTTTAAGTAAAGCTATCAGCAAAAATGTCCCCATAAGTTGAATGCAGCTTATGGGGTTTCTTTTTATGGATAACTACTTATAAACAACTATCGTTTGAATTGAGGGTATATTCCAAACAAGTAGGAAACAAGCACCGCAAATATAAGGTAAAATCTTTAAAAATTAAATTGATCGACTGATACGCTGCAACGTATTAGCAAAGGATAAATTTGTGACCAAATTAAAGTACATTTCCCATTATTCAGAGCAGATTCAAACTCAAGCTGCTCAGCTTGTTAGTGACGGAAGGTTGGGCGAGTATCTGGGAAAAAAGTACCCGAATCAGCATCAAATCCAAAGTGACAAAGCGCTCTATCAATATATAAATGAGATAAAGAACCAATACATGCGTAAGATTGGTCAGCTCTCAAATGTCAGCTATAGCAGTAAATTGAAAGTGTTGAAGCATGCACTGGGTATTCATACGACGCAATCGCGCGTACAGGGAAGTAAGCTCAAATCGCACAATAGCATCACGGTTGCCAGCTTATTTAAAGACGCACCGCCAGAATTTTTGCGCATGATAGTGGTACACGAGCTTGCTCATTTTAAAGAGCACGAACATAACAAGGCTTTTTATCAATTGTGCTGTCATATGGAGCCTGAATATCATCAATTGGAGCTGGATACACGACTGTGGCTTCATTGGCGCGATTTATGACTCTAATCACTATATAACTAATCTATTATAAGTATCGTGCCTTCTTCTAAGAGGTCATCTGAGTCGCTAGAATTACGTTATACTCTTAACCACACAAGATATAGTCTATAAAAGGTTGTAAACAATGATCAATACCAAAATATATAAAGCCATTTACACCTTAGCTGAAGAGTTATTAGAAGCGGATCGCAGAGGCAATCAAGAAAAATTTGATTCGCTATATGCTGAATTAAAAGCCATTTGTACTGACAATGAAGATACGGACAAAGACCACCCAGAACAATGGGAGACGCTTGCTGATTTCACGGAAGACTTAGACGCAGCATTGGTAATTTATGACAAAGCACTAGTAAAAGCCACTGAGATAAATTCAAAAGACCATCTGTCATCGATTGCTTTTTCGATGGCGGTGCTACAGCTTGAGACGGGCGAAAAAGAAGCCGCTATCCAAAGTCTGCAAAATGCCAAAATCTCAGCCAATAAAATAGAAGACAAAGAGTTTAAGGTTGAGATTGATGAGATGCTTACTAAGTTGTTAGCTGAGTAGTTTTGACTATAGTCAATCCTCTATAAGTTGGGTAATCCGATATGCAAGACATACCTGTGATAATCGTTGGTGGTGGGTTAAGTGGGTTATATGCTGCCTTTTTATTAGAGCAAAAAGGCATAGCGTATAGACTGCTAGAGGCGCGTAATACCTTAGGTGGTCGCATTGCAGTTGCTAAATTTTCAGATGCGCATGCTACTAATGACAGTACTGATGTCGACCAAGCAGAATCAAGTGCCGCGTTCGATTTGGGGCCATCTTGGTTTTGGCCTGATTATCAAACGCAGTTGAGTACGCTTATTGAATCGTTGAATTTATCGCGATTTGCGCAGTTCGAAGACGGCGATATGATGGTTGAGCGCGCTGCCGGTCAGCCACCTGTGCGTATGCAAGGTTACAAAAGCGCACCACCTTCTGTGCGGCTAGTCGGTGGTATGAATGCGTTGACTGATGCACTATATACTCGCTTAGATGCTAGTTGTGTCATGACTAATCAGACTGTGCAGCAATTGAACAAGACGTCTCAACATATTGAGGTACAGAGTCAAGATAGCGCTGGGCATGTGACGACGTTCAGAGCACAGCATGTGCTACTTGCGTTACCGCCTCGATTGGTAGAAAGTCAGATAGCATTTCAGCCAGCGCTACCACAAGATCTAAGTGAACAGTGGCGTAAGACAGCTACTTGGATGGCACCCCATGCCAAATATGTCGCTGTTTACGAATCACCATTTTGGCGAGATGCTGGTCTCTCGGGTGCCGCGCGCAGTGCGATAGGGCCGCTCACTGAGATACATGATGCCTCCACACTAGAGGGCGATGGGGCATTGTTTGGTTTCTTTGGGATTCCTGCTCAAGTACGACAGAGCGTCTCTGATACGGTGCTAAAAGAACATTGCCGTGCGCAGTTGGTGCGACTATTTGGTGAGCAGGCAAGTAACCCAAAAGCTGAGTATCTCAAAGACTGGGCACAGGACCCATTGACAGCGACGCCTGCTGATGCCAGTGGTAACGGTCAGCATGCAGTAGCACCATTATCCAAACCAACGACGGGTGTGTGGCAAGACTGTCTAACAGGTTGTGGCAGTGAGTGGTCAGCGCAGTTCCCTGGCTATGTCGCTGGGGCCGTTGATGCAGCAACCGTCGCTGTACAAAGCTTACCTGCCAACATTTTGCACCAGTAGCTATTAGGGTGTTGGCTGTTACAAGCTATTATAAAGGCCATCCAATATGACTCAGAAAGTTCATCATCCAATAGGATAGTCGATGAATGACTCGCTCAAACAAACAAGAACTCACAAGACCACTTGGCTGGTGCCTTTTGTTTGTCTACTGGCAGGCGGTGCACTTACTGGTATCTCGACCAATGTGGCAAAGTACGCTATCGATGTAGGTCTCACCCCATTAGGATTTTTGTTTTGGTCGATTACTGGCGCTGCTGTTATTTTACTGTTGATAGCGCTTATCCGAAAAGAGCTTCCTCCTTTTAGTGCGCGTAGCGTAGAGTATTATTTTGTCGCGGCGCTTGTTAGTGTCGCGGCTGCCAACTTGCTGTTGTTTTCTGCTATTCCTCATGTGGGTGCAGGCTTTGTCGCTTTAATTCTGTCATTACCGCCACTGCTAACTTATCTGGGCGCGCTGATACTGCGTATAGAGAAATTTTATACTGTCCGTGCGCTTGGGGTCATCGCGGCACTTATTGGAGCAGGGGTATTGGCTGTACATAAATTCTCTGCACCAGATTCTAGTATATTTTGGATTTTAATTGCGCTTTGTGGTCCAGTACTACTCGCTATTGGCAATATATATCGGACGTTACGCTGGCCGGATAATGCATCTTCTAGTGCACTTGCTCCAGGTATGTTAATGGCGGCAGCGCTGCTGCTAGGTTTATTCAGTATGATGTCAGAGTTCTCTATTGCTGTACCTTTAGAGGGTTGGTTGCCGCTAAGCTTGATAGTTATACAAGCAGGCGTATTTGCCGGACAGTTTTTACTATTATTCCTGTTGCAAAAGACAGGCGGGCCTGTGTTGCTGAGCTTGTTAGGTGCGGTAGGAGCCCTTGTGGGCGTGCCCGTCGCTATTTTTTTGCAAGGAGAGCGTCCTCCAGAAGGTTTGTTCTTAGGCGCTACGTTGATAGCTGTTGGCGTGGCACTGGTGACGTGGGGCGGCGTAAAAATAGCAAGCGTAAAAGCAGAGGTTTAATAAATGTGTATAGGCGATAGCACTAAATTATAGAGTTATTAAAGTGGCTACGCCCCTGTTAGTATTTTCTATTTTGTTAATTGGTTACAATCAACATGGATCGTTAAATTCAAGGAAGAGTTATGTCTGCAACCAAAGAAGAGATCAGTGCCTTTATGGCGTTGGAGTTTCCCCAGACCAAATGTGTCATTGAGGCAATCAGTGAAAGTGGTGCGACCTTATCGCATGCTATTGGTATCGATGAGCTGCGCCCTGGTGGCACAGTATCTGGCCCTGTCATGATGGCTGTTGCTGATGTCGCTATTTATGTTGCGATACTTGGAAAGATAGGCATCGTCCCACTGACAGTGACAACAAGCTTGACCATTAATTTTTTACGTAAGCCATCAGCGGATGCTCGTATTATCGCTGAATGTACTTTATTGAAAGTAGGACGTACGTTGATAGTAGGCGAGGTATCTCTTTATTCGGAAGGGTCTGATGATGTGGTGGCTCATGTGGTTGGCACGTATTCGGTACCGCCTAAGCGGATTTAGAGCTAGGCTTAAAGTTTCTATATTTTATAGAGCGGCCAGCTTATTAATTAAGATACTAATGATACATACTTCGATTTCATCTTGCTTTTATTGGCTAGCGGTGAATAATAGCCTGCACCTTTTATACTGCGTTTAAATTTAGCGAGCCACTAATTGTTATCGTAACCCGTGTAGGTTTAATAATAGGTGCAACATCAGCCACATCTTCCGGCTAGGCAGAATTCATCATCGCCATTAACTGTGGCTTGTTTTTTATGGTGATAAAACCATAGTGCATATCGATAAAATTTTGCTTTTGCCACAATTGAATGATTTTATTAATGGTTTGTCTAGTAGTGCCGAGCATAAAACCCAGCTCCTCTTGTGACAAGCGTAAATCTATCTTGATATTACTTCCCATTTGCTTACCATAAGTGTCAATCAGTCCAATTAACATGCTAGCCAGTCGTGCTGAGGTATTGAGTGAGGTAGCATCGTCAATCCAATCAAATGCTCGGCGGATTCGCTCACAGGTAATAAGCGCGAGGTGCTTGTATAAAATCGGATGCAACTGCGCCGTCTGAATGACTAGATGTCTAGGAATTGAGATTAGCGTTACTTTGTTAGTCGTCCACGCATCATGGGTGCGAGGGTTGTCATCTATGATAGATATCTCACCGAACCACTCGCCACTAGATAGATGCGCCAGCGTCATAGCATGGCCACTAGCGCTCACATTACAGACTCTAATCGTACCCGACACGACAAAGTGTAGCGCTGCATCATCGTTGTCACCGATGGCATGAATCATCTGACCTTTCTGATATACCTTGAGCACAGCATTGTCTGCCAGTAGCGGCTGCACAATGGCTGGTAATTGACTAAACCATGGGTCGTTATTTAAATAATGATTGATATTCATAAGTGTAATATCTTTGACAGATTTGAGTTTAAAAAATGGTGTAGAGTGATAGCTCGGGATATCTAAAATAGTAAAGGAATACAACATGCAAAAAACTATGCAAACCGCGACATCGACGGATTCAACATCGAGTGTACACCATAATATGAGCGAACAAGAGTGGCAAATGCGCGTAAATCTTGCCGCTTGCTATCGAATGATTGCCTCTTATGGCTGGGACGATCTGGTATTTACTCATATCTCTGCGCGCGTACCAGGGACTGAGGACGAATTCTTAATCAATCCATACGGTATGCTATTCGAAGAGATTACCGCCTCTAGTCTGGTCAAGGTCAATAAAGCGGGCGAAAAAGTAGCGCCATCAGAGTTTGATGTCAATCCAGCTGGATTTATCATTCATAGTGCCGTGCACGAAGCTCGTGACGATGCGCACTGCGTCATTCATTTGCATACTAACGATGGGGTTGCTGTATCTGCTCAAGAAAAAGGCTTACTACCCATCTCGCAACAATCATTATTTCCATTATCTAACTTGGCATACCATGACTATGAAGGCGTCGCATTAAACCCTGAAGAAAAGGTCCGCTTAGTTGATGATTTAGGCGATGCTCATTTTATGATTCTGCGTAATCATGGTCTGCTCACTTGTGCCGATACGGTTGCCAATGCGTTCTTGTACATGTATATCATGCAAAGAGCCTGCGAAATTCAGATCAAAGCGCAGAGTGGGGGCGGTGTATTGACGCGGATACCAGCACAAATATTGGCCAGTATCCAAGCTGCATCAGAGCAAGTGACGCGAGGTGCAAATGGTGATATCGCATGGCCTGCATTGTTGAGAAAACTGCGCCGCACTGACCCATCATTTGAGGAGTAAGTCCCTAATGATATCTCTTGATGAGTGGCAACGGCAGGGGCAATTTGAATTTATTCATGGGCACCAAATTTTCACTCGGTATGCAGGAGATAACAGTGCGCCTGTACTGCTATTGATTCATGGTTATCCTAGTGCCAGTTGGGACTGGGAGGGCATGTGGGATGCGCTCACCGAGCGTTATTATGTCATTACCCTCGATATGTTGGGGTTTGGATTATCAGATAAACCCAAAAATGCGCGCTATCTAATCAGTGAGCAGGCCGATATTTATCAAGCTGTTCTACGAAAGCTGGGCGTCAGTGATTATCATATTTTGGCGCATGACTATGGTGATACGGTGGCTCAGGAGCTGCTGGCAAGACAAGTCGAAGGGAATGTTAAGCGACACATTGCTAGCGTATGCTTCTTAAATGGTGGTCTGTTCCCTGAAACGCACAAACCTATTTTGGTGCAGAAGTTACTGCTATCGCCATTAGGTCCCCTGGTATCAAAGCTGATTAATAGACAGAAATTTGCAAGCAGTTTACAGCGGGTTTTTGGACCCGACACGCCGCCTACGTCAGAGGTAATAGATACATTATGGCAACTGTTAAATCATAATGATGGGTTGGGTGTGATGCATAAGTTGATTAATTATATACCTCAACGCCAGCAGTATCGCGAGCGATGGGTAAATGCGATTATCAATAGTACTGTACCGGTGAAATTGATCGCAGGTGCCAAAGACCCTATCTCAGGTCAGCATATGATTGATCGTTATCGGCAATTGATACCCAATGCTGACGTGACCAATCTAGCTATGTTAGGTCACTACCCACAGATAGAAGATGCTACAGCTGTTACCATGACTTACTTACAGTTTAGAGCCGATATTATTTAAATACGATTAAATTTAAAAAAACGCAGAACACCAAATAGTGTTCTGCGTTTTTTTATGCGCGTTGAGTAAGTCGCTTTGTTTTGATTTGCAATCTAATAGTTATATTCCATCAATCTCTTACCGTGATAGTACGTTATCTACATATGGCTGTTCGATCAATTTTTAGTTGCGTCTCAATCAGTAGTCAGCCCAGCACGTTTTAGCAAACTTTAGTTCGCAATATTTCAAGCAACAAATATATGCGAATGTTGCTTTTTTGTAAAAATATCAAAAAAATATCTGATAAAAAATATTTTTCCAAGTTGCTACAATCTATAAACCATTGGTTTTCTCCTGTACTGAAATACTAATATAGCATAAATTCAATTAATTTAATATAAATATTCGTATTTAGAAAATTATTTTTAAGTATATGTTATTTAAAACATTTAATGTTAGTGATTATTAATTACATTCGGTGTTTGGATAGTTTTATAAGTTTTTACTTATTTATTAAATAATATGAATATATAGTGTCTTTACTAGTTGATTATTTTTTTATTTATTATATATTAATATATGAAAGTATTTAATTTGTTAATAACCTACTTAATTGTTTCTAGGATGAAAACAAGAAATATTATTTTTACGAACTAATGTTTATATACACAGCAGGTGTTTATATTTTCCGTTTTTATAGCAGTTCACTAAATTAATAAAGGAATATTTATTATGAACCGTAATTATAAAGTTATCTGGAATAGATCATTAGGGTGCTTCACGGCTGTCGCAGAGTATGCAAAAAGCCGAGGCAAACATTCAAATTCAGCTGTAACGTCAGTCTCCAGTCCAACAGGTAATAGTAGCGTTGCCACCTCAGGTGCCAATTTATGGCGGCTAAGTACACTATCGGTCGGGCTAGCAGTAGCTAGTATGACGATGTCACCACAAGCTATGGCAGTCTCAGTGGTTACACCTCTTTCGCCAGGTATAGGGATTTCCAATAATTCTTGTGTCAATTCAACTGACGCCTCCAGTAATCTCGCAATTGCTATTGGTTGTTCGTCAGAAGCGACTGGCGGAGATTTTAGCTTACTGGATGCAGGTAACCCCAATAATGGTGCGGCAGCTAACGGTAATATTAACCTTGGTGGGGTTATATACTCCGCTGATGCACCAGATCCAAATTTAGCTCCAGCTACAAGTTCATCAACTGCAGTCGGTAGTAATGCAGCCGCTACTGGGAGTTTATCAACGGCTTATGGTAGTCAAGCACGAGCTACGGGTGGATCCACTGTCGCTTTAGGTGTGGCTGCTGTCGCTACCGCTGATGGCGCTATTGCTACAGGACTACAATCAGCAGCAACTGGTCAATTTTCACAAGCTAGTGGTGTGGTTTCTTCTGCTACTGGAGATGCCTCTACGGCCATCGGTCATTCGTCTCTGGCTGAGGGCTATCGTAGTATTGCTATTGGTGCTACAGATATAGCTAATGATCCTTTGGGCTTTGGTGGTTATGGCTATAATGCTTCAGATGCTACTGAAGCCACTGGTGATAATGCGATTGCTTTCGGTGGTGGTGCAAAAGCCTTAGGTGAGAGTACTATTGCTATTGGTAAAGATACCCAATCTGTTTTAGAGGGAGCAACTGCAGTCGGTAGAGATGCAAATGCTGCTGGTTTTAGTACGGTTGCTGTGGGTGATAATAGTACAGCTAATCAAGTTGGAGACGTTGCTATAGGGATAAACTCCATTGCGACAGGTGGCGGTGCAGATAATATTGGTGCTGTTGCATTAGGCGCAGACTCGAGCGCATTAGGAAATGGTAATATTGCTATCGGTGATAATTCAAACTCAACGAGTGGAAATCGTGCAACAGCTATAGGCTCAAATGCGGCAACTACAGGTAGTCGAACAACAGCGATAGGCTTCAACTCATCAGCAATTGGTACTGCGGCCACCGCTTTAGGAGATGCAGCCAGAGCGGAAGGACGGTTTGCCGTCGCTATCCGCGGACAAGCTACTGCTGAGAATGCCATTGCACTTGGCGGTCAAGCCACTGCTGAAAATGCAATGGCACTTGATGGTGCCGCCTCTGCTGAGAATGCCATTGCACTCGGTGGCACCGCCTCTGCTGCTAACTCTGTTTCAATAGGACAAGGTAGCTTAGCAAATGGTACTACATTATCTACAGCTGCTTATCAGCCATTAGATGCAAATGGCAACGCTATTTCTGTTGCACTACCCACTGCCACAGCTGAAGTAAATATTGGCAGTAGACGTCTAACAGGTCTAGCCGCCGGTGCTAACGATACTGATGCTGTCAATGTTTCACAATTGAAGGCTGTTGATACTAAAGTCAAC